>NZ_DASVWK010000577.1:0-21288 GCF_036389735.1 Archangium sp.
AGGGGAGGCAGCGCGCGGTGCGGGGACTGGTGGAGGAGGTGGAAGCCGAGGCTCGCGCACGGGCCAAACCAGTGTTGGGGGCGCGAGCCGTGAGGGCCCAGCACCCGCATACCCGGCCCGAGCATCTCAAGCGCAGCCCGCGGCCGTTGGGGCATGCCTCCACGCGCCAATCGCTGAGGGAGTTGCGCGAGCAGTACCGGGCTTTCGTCGCGGCGTTCCGAGAGGCAGCAGCTCTGTGGAGGAGGGGGGACTTCACCGCGAGCTTTCCTCTCTACTCCTTCCCGCCGCGTGTCGTGCCGGGTCGCGTCGCTCGAACTCTTTGACACCCTCTCGGGGACACCCTCTCGGGACACCCTCTCGGGAGCCCGAGCGCCTCAAGCGCAGCCCTCGGCCATTAGGGCATGCCTCCACGCGCCAAGCATTAACGGAGCCACGCGTGCAGTACCGTGCCTTTGTCGTGGCGTTCCGAGAGGCGACGGCTCAGTGGACGCGGAGGGATATCTCGGTGAGCTTTCCTCTTTTCTCCTTCCCCCACGTATCCGTGCCGGGTCGCTCAAGGTCTTTGACACCCTCTTGGGCAGGGCTCATCACCTCTCTATGCTTCTATGCTCGGCGGATAAGCTCAGCAACAAGGTTCTTGTAGATGTCAATGACGTGCTGTCGACGCAGTGCGTAGGTGCCGAGACCGGGTCCATTCTTCCATCGCTCATGCCATGACCAAAGGCTGTCGTATGGGTTTGGATCTTCCAGGCCAAGCATTTTGAGTTGGGACCTGAGACGCCGTGCTCTGCGTGTGTATTTGTGCTCAACATCTCCAATGCGCTCTTCGTTGGTTGCAACCGAAGTCATGATCTTTTTCTGATGATCAATATTGGCCAAAGCCCTTCGGGCAATGTCCTCAGGCAAGAGTTGCGCCAAGGCTCTGGAGGGAGGGGCAGGTGGCAACTCGGAGTCATGGTCTTCCGCTTGGAGGTGAGGTGGGATTGGTGCCTGTTGGGATTGTTCAGGCATCAGTTGTGGATGAATGTCATCCGCCGAGTCAGGGAGAACTGATAGGGAAGGTATATTGCTTGTATGTGTGTCTTCAGTTTTCTGGGCGCTCCCCTCTGTCTTTTTTAGTGGTTTTTCAGGGACGGAGGCGTGTGTGTGATGATCATCCAAGCGTTCCTCCGTGCCAAAAGCACCTTCTTCCCAATACCGTCTCCGTGTTTGATCGAGAAGGTGGGGGGCCTGCTTCCAATAATCGCGCCTCGCTTTGCATGCATCCCAGATGGCCGGGAAGTACGCCTCCATCGCTGTCGGTCTCGGCCCGTGACGAAGTACGATACGATCCATGAACTTCACCGTTCGATCGTCGAATTCGACGCGCCACTTCCGCCCTTCTTCGCGCACGTCGACGACTTTGCCGGGCACGAACTCGAATCCACCGGCGTGACGGAGTTGTGCGACGAGGAACCGATTCAGGACAGAGCTATCCCGCTGGAAATAGAAGGGGTTCTCCGCGTTGAGCGTTACGCGCGTGTCCTCGCGCTGCCGTTTCTGGAGGAGTTCGACCACAAACTGAGCCTTGAGTTCCTGGTAGGCTTCGTGCAAAAAGCGCGGTTGATTCGGATCGCGGGCACGGGGGTTGTCCTCAATCTTTCGTATCTGTTCAACGATCGGGCTGATGCTTGGGTTGGAGATGAAATCATTCACCATCTGATCGTGCTGGAAACTGACAATGCAGAGGCGCAATAGGTCTGTCAGCGCTCCATCTCCGCTTCCTGAAACGAGCCAAGTTTGCGGTTCGTCCCTGCTGGGCAGAAACCCATTAGTGGAGTCGAGATCGTCCGGTTCCCAATAACCCCTGCGACTTGGTAGAGCGGTCTCCTCTAGGCCGAATCCCACAGCGAGGACCACGATTGCAAAAGCTTGTCCGTGTGGCACAGGCCTTCGGTTAGGCGGTCGCTCATTCCACGAAACCCACACCTCGTTCGATGTTGGCAGAAGTTTGACCTCCTGCGCGTGGTAGAACTCGTGGATGCGTGGCCCGGCTTCTGCGAGGATGCCTTTCCATCCCTCCTCGAATTGATGTGCGACCTGCGCTACCGTCCCTGCTTCCCAATCGAGCACGGGTAGGCCCGCGCGAGAGTGGTTCCAGCCCGGCATCGGCCAATCGTACACACGCGGATGCAGCCATCGGTTGGGCGCATGCCTGAAGAGTGGGAGGAGGCGATCCTCTTTCTCAAGCACCGTCACATCGACACCTTTGCGCGCCGCAGCCGCAGCGAAGGTCAGCCCTGCGACTCCCGCCCCTATGACGGCGACGTGCTTGCCGCTGCCGATCTGGTCCAAGTGGAGGAGTGCACTGAGCAAGTTTAGGGCTCGGACCTGTTGAGAGTAGATGGTCACTCGCCGCTCGAATGATCCGAGCACGAAGATGTTGGGCATCTCCGGCACCTGCATTGCCTCACGTACCTCGTTCACCCAGTCACGTGCCATCGAAAGACTCTCTGCCTGCTCGCCGCTCGGACGGCAGGTCAACAATGATCACTTTCTTGAGCCACGATTGTTGGCCCTGGACCTGATTGGCCGCCCCTGTACCAACTCAGGGGCATGCCGGTAGTGGAGGCGGCGGGATCGAATCCGCCGCCCCGGTGGTCTGTAACTACGCGCGGTTGAGAATGGACTCGACGGCGGCCTGGGCGATGGGGTGGTAGCGCTCGGCGTAGCGCTTGAACAGGCCGCGCGCGAGCACCTTGCCCTGTGACGAGGCCGCCAGCGCCCCGTACAGCGGCTTGAGGTACTTCATGCGTCCCACCTCGCCCAGGAAGGCCTCGGTGCGCCCCAGCGCCGGCTCCCAGCCCGCCTTCAGCGCCGCCGCCAGCCACGCCACCAGCACCTCCGAGTTCTGGCTCTTCGTCAGGTGGAAGCGCTCGTCCAACTGCCGGAACACGTCCCGCGACGTCCCCTGCGGCAGCCACTCGATGTAGAGCTGCCACTCGGCCGGGGTCCAGTCCTTCACGTCCCCCGGCGAGGGCACCGTGCCCCTCATCCGCGTCATCCGCTCCAGTCGCTCCGAGCGCGGCACCGGTGCGCCCGCCGGAATCCCCGGCTGGTTCAGGTACGCGTCCGCGTCCACCTTCGCCAGCGCCCCCGGCAGCTCCTTCTCCACGAAGGCGGTGAATTGCTCCGTGGTGAGCGCCTGGAAGCGGTGCGCCTCGAGGTAGCGCTTCAGGAAGCCGTCGAAGGCCGGCCGGCCCACCGCGTCCTCCAGCGCTCGCAGCAGCAGGTATCCCTTCTCGTACGGCACCTGCGAGAAGGCCTCGTCCGGATCCACCCCCGTCAGGTGCGTGCGCAGCGCCGTGAGCTGCGGGTGCGCCCGGAAGTGGTGCGTGGCCTCCTCCAGCGACTTCCGCCCCAGCGCCGCGTGCAGCATCGCCACGTCCGGCCCGTAGAGCGCCTCGACGATGCGCCGCTCGGCGAACACCGTGAAGCCCTCGTTCAGCCAGAAGTGCTCCGCCGATGCGTTGGTGACCAGGTTGCCCGTCCACGAGTGCGCCAGCTCGTGCGCCACCACGCTCACCAGGCTCTTGTCCCCCACCAGCAGCGTGGGCGTGAGGAACGTCAGTCGCGGGTTCTCCATGCCTCCGTACGGGAAGGACGGCGGCATCGCCAGCAGGTCGAACCGCTCCCAGTCATACGTCCCGAAGAGCGCCTCCGCCGCCCGCAGCATCGAGTCCACGTCCTCGAACTCCTCGGCCGCCGCCTCCAGTACCTCGGGCTCGGCCCACACGCGCGAGCGCGGCCCCAGCTCCTTCGCCGCCAGCCGCCCCACCGCGAACGCCAGAAGGTACGGGGGAATGGGCTGCGGCATCTCGTAGCGCTCCACCGCCTCCACGCCCTGCTCCTCGCGCCCCGTGAAGCCCGCCGCCATCACCCCCTTCAGCTCCTTGGGCACCGTCAGCTCCGCCCGGTAGCGGATGCGGATTCGCGGCGTGTCCTGGAGCGGTACCACCGAGCGTGCGTGGATGGCCTGGCACTGGCTGAAGAGGTACGGGTACTGGCCCCCCGCCGTCTGCGCCGGCGTCAGCCACTGGAGCGCGCTCGCCCGCGGCGACGTCCGGTAGCGGACGGTCAGCTGCCTCGTCCCGGGGCGCAGCTCCACCCTCAGGCGGCTGCCCAGAATCGGCTCGGGCGGAGACACCAGGAAGGGCAGCGGCTTGCCCTCGGCGTCCACCACCGAGCGGATCTCCAGGTCCCGAGTGTCCAGATCTAGCGGTCCGGCGGAACTCTCCTTGAGGGTAAGAGTGGCCTCGGCATGCAGGCGGCGGGTATGGAAGTCCACGCGCGCCTTCCAGGTGAGGCTCTCGGTCTCGGGTTGAGTGTCGTCGTTGTACGAGTGGGGATCGAGTCGGGCCATGGGGGCACGCACCTTACCCTCCACGGGTGGACAGGAGGGGGCCAAGAGTCGGTTGACTTTTGAGTCAACCGGCGCAATGTCTCCTGCCATCCTTTTTCACGTTGGGAGCCTCTTTCGATGACGACGCGGATCCGCAAAGTGGCAGTTCTGGGCGCGGGCGTGATGGGCAGCGGCATCGCCGCGCACCTGGCCAACTCGGGCGTGCGCGCGCTCCTCCTGGACATCGTTCCGCCCAAGGCGGGGCCCGGTGAGGACACGGCCTCCAAGGCCTTCCGGAACAAGTTCGCCCTCGGGGCGCTGGCCAACATGCGCAAGCAGAAGCCCAGCCCCATCATGTCCGAGCAGGTGTTCACCGGTATCGAGGTGGGCAACTTCGAGGACGACCTGGCCCGGCTCGCCGAGTGCGACTGGGTCATCGAAGTGGTCAAGGAGGACATGGCCGTCAAGCAGGCCCTGTTCGCCAAGGTGGAGCAGCACGCGCGCAAGGACGCCATCGTCAGCTCCAACACCTCGGGCCTGTCCATCAAGGGCATGCTGGAGGGCCGCGGCGCCGAGTTCCGCAAGCGCTTCCTCGTCACCCACTTCTTCAACCCCGTGCGCTACATGAAGCTCCTGGAGCTCGTGGCCGGCCCGGAGACGGACGCCGAGGTGGTGAAGAGCATCCACCGCTTTGGCGAGGAGGTGCTCGGCAAGGGCATCGTCTACGGCAAGGACACCACCAACTTCATCGCCAACCGCGTGGGCACCTACGGGATGATGCGCACCATCTCGGAGATGCAGAAGGCCGAGCTGTCCATCGAGGAGGTGGACAAGATCTTCGGCCCCGCCATGGGCCGCCCCAAGTCCGCCGTGTTCCGCACCGCGGATATCGTCGGCCTGGACACCTTCAGCCACGTGGCGAAGAACTGCTACGACACGCTCACCCAGGACGAGGAGCGTGAGGTCTTCGCCATCCCCGACTTCCTCCAGAAGATGGTCGCCAAGGGGATGCTCGGCGACAAGAGCGGCGGCGGCTTCTACAAGAAGGACAAGAGCGCCGGGGGCAAGGACATCCTCGCCCTGGACCTCAAGACGCTGGAGTACCGGCCCCAGGCCAAGGTGCGCTACGAGTCGCTGGGCGCCGCCAAGGACGTGGAGAACGTGCGCGAGCGCGTGGTCACGGTGATGAACGGCCAGGACAAGGCCGGCAAGTTCGCCGAGCGCATCACCCTCGACGTGCTCGCCTACGCCAGCCGCCGGATTCCGGAGATCGCCGACGACGTGGTCAACATCGACCGCGGCATGCGCTGGGGCTTCGCCTGGGACCTCGGGCCCTTCGAGACCTGGGACGCCTACGGCGTGAAGAAGGGCCTGGAGCGGATGAAGGAACTGGGCCTCAAGCCCGCCGCCTGGGTGGAGCAGATGCTGGCCTCGGGCCGCACGTCCTTCTACGGCGTGGAGAACGGCAAGGACACCTACTGGGACATCCCCAGCAAGTCCGTGAAGGTGGTGCCGGAGAACGTCCGCACCTCGCGCGTGGAGTACCTCAAGCGCGGCAACAAGAAGATCACCGGCAATGAGTCCGCCACCCTGTGGGACATGGGGGATGGGGTGACGCTGCTGGAGTTCCACTCGAAGATGAACTCCATCGACGACAACATCATCGCCATGATGAACACGGCCCTGGACGAGACGGAGAAGAACTTCCGCGGCCTGGTCGTCGGCAATGACGGGGCGAACTTCTCGGCGGGCGCCAACATCATGGCGCTGCTGATGGCGGCCAAGAGCGACGAGTTCGAGGCCATCCGCAAGATGGCGGCGGGCTTCCAGGCCGCCAACCAGCGCATGCGCTACAGCCCGGTGCCGGTGGTGACGGCGCCCTTCAACCTGACGCTCGGCGGCGGCGCCGAGTCGGCCATGGGCGGCAACGCCATCCAGGCCTCGGCCGAGCTGTACATGGGCCTCGTCGAGGTGGGCGTGGGTCTCATCCCCGGCGGCGGCGGCACCATGCAGCTGTTGCGCAACGTGTACGGCGCGTACGCGGCGGACAAGGACTTCGACCCGTTCCCCTTCATCAAGAAGGTGTTCCTGTCGATCGGCACCGCGAAGGTGGCCACCAGCGCCGAGGAGGCGCGCGAGCTGGGCTTCCTGTCGGCCAACGATGGCATCAGCGCCAACCGCGACTTCCTGCTCTCGGACGCCAAGCAGCGGGTGCTCGGCATGGCCAACTCGGGCTTCCGCGCGCCCCGGCCCACGCGCTTCCGCCTGCCCGGGCCCAGCGGCTTCGCCACCATCGACATGATGCTCTACGACATGGAGCTCAACGGGCAGGTCTCCGCGCATGACCGGAAGATCGCCCAGAAGCTGGCGCGGGTGCTCACCGGCGGCGACACCAGCTCGTCCGTGCTCGTCACCGAGGAGCGGCTGCTGGAGCTGGAGCTGGAAGCGTTCCTCAGCCTGTGCGGCGAGGAGAAGACCCAGGACCGGCTGATGTTCATGCTCGAGAAGGGCAAGCCGCTGCGCAACTGAGGCAGAGGCGTTACGGCTAGTTCCACGTCATCCAGTGATTCGAGACTTTGACGCCCGGGGTTACCCCCCGGGCGAGGAGACAGACAGATGCCCGGTCGAGTCGTGATTGCCAGCGCGGTGCGCACCCCGTTCACCCGCGCGCACAAGGGAGAGTTCAAGGACACCCGGCCCGACACCCTCGTGGCCTTCGCCATCAAGGAGGCCGTTGCCCAGGTGCCCGGCCTGAAGCCCGAGGAAGTCGAGGATGTGATTCTCGGCTGCGCCATGCCGGAGGCGGAGCAGGGGATGAACGTCGCCCGCAACGCCGCCCTGCTCGCGGGGCTGCCGACCACCGTGTCGGGGATGACCATCAACCGCTTCTGCTCGTCGGGCACGCAGTCCATCGCCCAGGCGGCGCAGGCCATCAAGGCGGGGATGATCCAGGTCGCCGTGGCCGGTGGCACCGAGTCCATGTCCATGATCCCCATGGGCGGCAACAAGGTGAGCGCCAACCCGGAGCTCATGCAGAAGTTCCCCGAGGTCTATACCTCCATGGGCGCCACCGCGGAGAACATCGCCTCGCGTTACAGCGTGTCGCGCGAGGACGCGGACAAGTTCGCCTACGAGAGCCAGCGCCGGGCGGCCACCGCCCGCGAGCAGGGCAAGTTCAAGGAGGAGATCTTCCCCGTCACCACCACCGTCTATGACGAGGAGGGCAAGGCGCAGCAGGTGACGGTCTCGGTGGACACCATCCTGCGGCCGGACACCACCCTGGAGGGGCTGGCGAAGCTGCGGCCCGCCTTCAACCAGAAGGGCGTGGTCACGGCGGGCAACTCCTCGCCGCTGACGGACGGCGCGGCCGCCGCAGTGGTGATGAGCGAGGAGAAGGCTCAGCAGCTGGGCATCAAGCCGCTCGGCTACTTCCTTGACTACCAGGTGGCCGGCGTGCCGCCGGAGATCATGGGTGTGGGCCCGGTGCCGGCGGTGAAGAAGCTGCTGGCGAAGAACAACCTCAAGGTCGAGGACATCGACGTCTTCGAGCTGAACGAGGCCTTCGCCGCCCAGTCGCTGCACTGCATCCGTGAGCTGGGGATTTCGCTCGACAAGGTGAACCCGAACGGCGGCGCCATCGCCCTGGGTCACCCCCTGGGCGTGTCCGGCACCCGTCTGGTGGCCACCATCCTGCGCGAGCTGAAGCGTCGCAACGGCCGCTACGGCGTGGTGACGATGTGCATCGGCGGTGGCATGGGCGCCGCGGCGCTCGTCGAGGTGGCGAAGTAGTCAACGCCCGCCTGGTCGTACCGCACACGGCCTCTCCTGGCACTCCAGGAGGGGCCGTGGTGTTTCCGGTGCCCTGCCTTCGAGGGGCCCTGGCCCCCCAGGACTGAGCTCAGCTCGCGGCGGGGGAGGGGGGTTGTCCCGGGTCCTCCACCGGGACGCCCGCCATCCGCAGCACCCGCAGCGCGTTCGTGGTGTCCACCACCCCCGAGCGCAGCTGGTAGTCGAACACCATCTTCCCGTTCTCCAGGTGGTCGCGGAAGTGCATGTTCACCACCTTGCCGGCGTACTCCTCCGCCAGATTCGCCAGTGACAGGTCGTGCGTCGTCACCCCGCCGCACGCCCCCGTGGCCAGCAACAGCCGCAGCACCTCGCGCGAGGCGATCTGCCGCTCCCGGGTGTTCGTCCCGAGAAGAATCTCATCCAGCAGGAACAGCGCCTGGCCCCTGGCCGCGGCCGCCGCGTCCAGCACGGCCTTGATGCGCTGCACCTCCGCGTAGAAGTACGAGACGCCCCGCTCCAGCGAGTCCTTCACCCGCATGCTCGTCAGCACCTGGAGCGGCGTCAGCGAGAAGGTCCGTGCGCACACCGGCGCTCCCGCCAGCGCGAGCACCGCGTTCGTCCCCAACGCGCGCAGCAGCGTCGTCTTCCCCGACATGTTGGAGCCCGTGAGCAGCAGCGCGCACCCCGGCCCCGGCAGCCCCACGTCGTTGAGCACCGGCTCCTCCAGCAGCGGGTGCCCCAGCCCCTCGGCCCTCACCCTGGGCCCCTCTCCCTCCACGGTGGGCCAGATGAAGCCCGGCCGGTCATACGCCAGCCCCGCGAGGCAGGAGATCGCCTCCAGCTCCGCGAGCGACTCGAACCAGCCGCGCACCCGCGTTCCGTGCCGCTCCCGCCACCGCTCCAGCGCGAACAGCGCGTGCACGTCCCACAGCGTGAATAGGTTCACCACCGGGTGGAACTGGTTCCGCTTGAGCTCCACGAGCGCGTAGAGCCGGCTGAAGTGCTTCAGGCTCGCCGACACCTGCCCGGTGCCCTCTCCCTGGAGGCCCGACTGGAGCCGCCGCAGCTCCGGGTGCTCGAAGCGCTCTCCCTCCACCCGCTCGAAGACGGGCGCGTAGCGCACGAAGCCACGCTCCCCCGCGGTCATCCGCTCCTCCATCTCCCGGATCGGGCGCCGCGTCGCCTGCACCACGGCCAGCTGCGCCAGCAGCCCGCCCCACCACAGCGACCGGGGCACCACCTCGAGCTGCCCCAGCACGAAGAGCGTCAGCGTCACCAGCGGCAGCACCACCGCCACCGGCCTCGCCCACCGGATGCCCGTGAGCGACGGCCCACTCTCCGCCCACTGGATGAAGAGGCCTGGGTCCGCCTTCTCCTTCGCCACCGTGCGTGCCTCCACGCACACGTCCTGGCGGAAGTCCAACCGGGGCACCAGCTCGCGCGCCGCGCCCTGCCGCGTTCGCACCGCCTCCTCCCGCGCTGGCCCGGACAGCCACGCCGCGAGCCGCTCCTCGCCCGCCCGTGTCGCCGTCTCGTTCATGAGCTGGAAGACGCTGCCCTGGCCGAAGATGTCCAGGTCCGCCGCGTACAGGTGAGAGCCCGCGAGGAAGCGCTCCCCCCGCTCGGCGAAGTCGTGCCAGCCGCGCGTCAGCCGCGCCAGCCCCCGCTCGTTGAGCGCCACGTACAGCCGCTGCCGCTCCTCGCGCAGGAAGACCTGGTGGTGCAGCACCGCCAGCACCCCGAACACCGCGAGCGCCGCCCCGGAGGCCCACCACCAGGGCTTGGGCAGCCGGTTGAACAAAACGAGCGCGGCCACCGCGCCACCCGCGAGGACCACCAGGGCCCGGAGGTTGGCGTAGCGCGCGCTGACGGCATCCAACCGCTTCAGCTCCGCCTCGGCGGTGGTGCGGCGCTCGGTGTACGTGCGGTGGGGAGCGGAGGACTCGGAGGGCGGTGTCGTCACGGGCGCGCGCATGCTGGGTCGCCCGGGCGGACAGGGCAAGCCCCGAGACACACGTACCGCACGAAATGATGAACCCCGGCGCCACACCCGTGAGACGGGAGGCAGCCGGGGCTCTCGTGGCCTCGTCACCCCGGGGGTGGAGGCCGGTTGTTCCTGTTCACTTCACCTTCGCCCCTCCCCCGGAGGGGAGGAGGTAGGCGAGGGCGCTGCTCACTTCTCCTTCGAGGCCAGCTTGCGCAGCGCCTTCTGGTCGCGGATGCAGAGGATGCGGCCCACGTTGCCCAGCACGCCGTCGCGCTTCATCTCGTTGATGAGCGTGGAGACGAACGAGCGGGAGGCGCCCACCAGATCCGCCAGATCCTGCTGGGTGATGCCGCGCAGGTCGGTCTCGCCGCCGTGCGGGCAGCGCTCGCCGTGGGCCTCCGCCAGCGTCAGCAGGGTGTCCGCCAGGCGGGCCGGCACTTCCTTGAAGGTCAGGCCCAGCACGCGCTTGCGCAGGGCACGCACGCGCTCGGCGTAGGCGCGGACCACGTCCACCGCCAGGGCGGGACGGGCCTCGAGCTGGGCGCGGAAGTCGCGGCCCTCGATGCTCCACACCTCGGCCTCACCGGAGGCGATGGCCATCTCCTCGACCGGGGTGCCCTCGGGGCGGAAGAGCTCACCGAAGAGGTCGCCCGGGCGCAGGATGCTCACCACGGAGCGCGAGCTGTTCTTGCCCAGCCGCATCAGCCGCACGCGGCCCGTCTTGAGCAGGTAGACGCGGTCGGTGGTGTCGCCGGGGCGGTAGATGACCGAGTTGTGCGGGAACGACTCGACCTTGAAGTACCCCTTGAAGTCGATGGCCTCCTGGCCGGGGATCAGCTTGTTCGCCGTCACCAGCATGCCGGAGGAGGTGGTCTGGATGGGAGCAACGACGTTGGAGCCGATAGGACCGAGGGGACGATTGAAACCGTGCATGGTGGGTTCTCCTGCAGGCGGTTGAAGGGGAGGCTGCTGTGCTGCGGACGGAACAGTCCCTCTCCAAGCTTTGTGCCAACCCGAACGCTTCAGCCCAAGACGCGAAAAACCCTGGAATGACGGCTACTTGGCGCTACACCCCCGGTTTCTTACCTTCCGAGTGTCCGAAACCTGAAACAGAACGTTCAAACAGTCTGATCAAGTTAAACGAAACGTTCAAATCGTGCGGGCTCTTGTCGGACGGGTGACATTGTCCGGAACAGGGCCTTCGCGGCTCAAGCCTGCGAATCCTGTCGACCGGCGTACTTCTGGAGCTTGCGCTCCAGGGTGGGGCGACTGATGCCGAGGATCTGGCACGTCTTGCCCTTGTGACCCTTGGTCACGTTCATCGCCAGTTCGATGAGCATCCGCTCGGCCTCATCCAGGGTGGGAATCCGGCTGGGGTCATCAATGGTGGAGACGAGGAAGTTGGGCAGGGCGGAGCCCCCGGCGGTGTGGCCATGGCCGTTGGGCTGGCCGGGCTCGGGCTGCACGGGCTCGAGCGCGGGCAGGTTGTCCGACAGCAGCACCTCGCCCGGGGCGAGCACCACCGCACGCGTCAGCACGTTCTCCAGCTCGCGCACGTTGCCCCGCCAGGGCAGGCGCATGAGGTGGTTCAACACCTCGGGCGGCACCCGGGTGACGCGCTTGTGGACCTTCTCGTTGATGCGCTCCAGCAGGTGGTGCACCAGGGAGGGGATGTCCTCGCGCCGCTCGCGCAGCGGGGGAATCAAGAGCGTAATCACCTTGAGGCGCTGGTAGAGGTCCTCGCGGAAGCGCCCGGAGGCCACCTCGTCGGAGAGGTTGCGGTGGGTGGCGGCGATGATGCGGGCGCGCAGCTTGATCTTCTTGACGCCGCCCACGCGGTCGAACTCGCGCTCCTGGAGGACGCGCAGCAGCTTGGCCTGGAGCATCAGCGACATGTCGCCGATCTCATCGAGGAAGACGGTACCGTCCTCGGCCAGCTCGAACTTGCCCGGCTTGAGGCCGGTGGCGCCGGTGAAGGCGCCCTTCTCGTGGCCGAACAGCTCGCTCTCCAGCAGCGTGTCCACGATGGCCGAGCAGTTGATGCCGATGAAGGGCTTGGGCTCGTCGTAGGAGTAGTTGTGGATGACGCGGGCGATGAGCTCCTTGCCCGTGCCGCTCTCGCCGTTGATGAGCACGGTGGCGCGACTGGCGGCCACCTTGCCGATCTCCTTGACGAGCTGCTGCATCAGCCCGCTGGTGCCCACGATGTCGCCCAGGCGCGCCACGGCGCTCTCCACGCTCATGGAGGCCGCGCGGCGCGACAGCTGCCGGTACTCCAGGGCGCGTGACACCACGATGTCCAGGGCGGCCAGATCCGGGAAGGGCTTGTGGATGTAGTCGAAAGCCCCGGCCTTCATGGCCCGGATGGTGGTCTCCATGTCGTGGAAGGCCGTGACGAGGATGATGCGCGCGTCCCCGCACAGGCTCTTCATCTCCTCGATGATGTCCAGGCCCGTGCGGTCCGGCAGCTTCATGTCGAGGATGACGACCCCGGGCATGACCTCGCTCGCCACCCGGAGCGCCCCGGCGGCGCTGGTCGCCGTCACCACCTGATAGCGCGGAGCCCCATCGTGCTCGATGTCCTCGAAGTGCATCTTCAAGGACTCGAGCAGCGAGAGGTCGTCGTCGACGATGAGGAGCGTCTCCATGGTGGTCAGGCGGCGAAGGTGAGCGTGAACACCACGCCCGTTCCAGCGAGGGGCTCGGCGCACACGTCGCCCCCCTGGTGGACCAGGACGCGGCGCAGGGCCGCCAGCGACAGCCCCGCCCCGCGCGCCAGGCCGCACTCGAAGGGCTCGAAGAGCGAGGCCCGCTCCGTCTCGGCCAGCTCACCGGCCGGGTCGTTGAGCAGCAGCAGCACCCGCCCCTCGGGACCCGGGCGGATGGCCACCTCCACGTTCCCACCCTCCGGCATCCCCATGGCCACGTTGAGCAGCACCTGGGCGAGCACCGGCCGCAGCCGCCCCGCGTCCACCTTCACCCGGGGCACGTCCGGGGCCTCGTCCACGCGCACCTCCACGCGGCGCTCGGCCATCTCCGGCGCCACCATGGCCAGGGCCTCCTGCACCAGCGAGCGCGGCGGGTGCTGCTCCAGGTTGGGCGTGGTGTCCCGGCCGTACTCGGACACCATCCACAGCATCCGCTCCAGGGTGCGCACCTCCCGGTTGGCGATGGTCAGCCGGCGCTGGTCCCTCTCGGACAGGCCCGTGTTGCGCGCCAGCGTCTGCACCGCCATCTTCACGGAGCTGAGCGGGTTGCGCAGCTCGTGGCTGAGCTGCGAGGCGAGCCCGGAGAGCTGCACCGGCGGCGCCCCGTCCAGCAGCGCGCGCAGCTCCATCACCCCCGCGGTGGCCTCGCCCCCGTCCAGGCCGAGCGTGAGCCGCAGCGGCACCGGGTCCCCCGCGCCGAGCTGGCCATAGAAGAACTCCGTCGCGCGGGCGTCACGCCGGGCCAGGGCGTCCAGCTCACGCGCCTTGTCGGCGCTGATCCCCAACGCCACATGGAGGGGCCGCTCCTTGAGCTCCGAGGCCGGACGGTGCAGCACCGTCTCGCAGTCTCCCTCCGCGCGCGTCACGTGCAGGCTGGGAGACCAGGAGAGCTGGGCGGCTTGGAGAAGGTGGTGGTTCATGGGCACAGGTGCGAAACATAACGAATCGCCATCCCCGCTGTCCCCCCACACGGTGATGTGGTTTCCCTTTAGAATCCGCTACTTGGCGTCCTCCCCACCTGGGGAGCGGCTCCGGCGGACGCTCGACTGTTCGCCAGCTGACGGTTGGGGCCTCCACGAAAGCCCGTCAAGGCCCGAGTCCAAGAAAACCCGGGGAAGTGCGATCATCCTCCCGATGACGGATGTTGAACGGGCGGGGAGGCGGGTACGGTTCGCATCGTCGGTGGTGGCCACCCCGCCTCCGCTCACCCCCAGGAGACTTCCATGACCAGCAAGAACCTGAAGAAGCAGCTCCGCAAGCAGCGCCGTGGCCAGGGCATGACCGAGTACATCATCATCGTCGCCCTGATCGCCATCGCGGCGATCGGCGTCATCACCCTCTTCGGCAACAACATCCGCCGCCTGTTCGGCGCCTCGGCCGACGCGCTGGCCGGTGAGACCGAGGTGGAGAGCGGCGCGAAGATGGCGAGCGAGGACCTGAAGACGAAGGACCTGAAGACCTTCGGCCAGAACAACGCCGAGGAGTAAGACTCGCGCGGTTCCGGTTTCGCCCGAGGGCGGTCCCACCAGGGGCCGCCCTTCGTGTTTGCGGGGTTCAGCCGGTGAAGCCCAGCCGGCGCAGCATGACGCGGCGGATGCTGGGGATGCGGAAGCGGTAGATGAGGGCGTCGGCGAAGTAGTGGGCGAGCACCACGCCGAGGCTCAGCGTGGTGAGCCCACGTAGGACGATGTGGGACCTCAGGTCCGCGCCCGCGGCGCTCACGGTGCCGGTGACGGGCCCGGAGATGACGAGGTGCACCACGCCCAGCGCCACCAGGGGCAGCATGGACAGCACCATGGCGGGCCAGATGAAGGCGCGCCCCAGGCGGGAGGGGGGATCTCCCTCGCGAGGCTCCAGCATCCGGGCGGTGAGCAGGTAGTACTCGAGGCCATGCAGGGCGGGCAGCATCACGTTGCCCCAGGAGGGCGCCATCAGGGAGAGCCCCGTGCCCAGGGCCACGGTGAAGAGGTAGAGCACCTTGGGGCCGCTGGCCGTCCCGGAGCGCAGCACGGCGCGGAACAGCAGCAGGAAGTAGCCCAGCCACACCGCCAGCAGGAGCGCCAGCGCGCCGTGGGGCAGGAGAGCGCCCTGGTGGATGTCCAGGTAGGGCGTGTCGCCGGGGCGGTCCGTCTCGGCGACGAAGAAGAAGCGCACCAGCACCAGCACCAGCATCAACGGGACGAATGCCTGTTGGAGCCGCCGCTCGAGCGGGGCGGGCGCGGAGATTCCCGCCTGGTGTCCGCGCAGCATGTGCAGGGACCAGAAGCCCTTGCACTGCGAGAAGGTGTGGTGGAGCCCGAAGACGTTGAAGAGGACGCCCACCACGATGGCGTAGCCCCGGGCGTCCACATAGTAGAGGGCGAACATCAGCCCGCCCACGGCCAGCATCCCCAGGCTGCCGAGCAGCACCATCCGGGGCTGGCGAGGCTCCGCGGTGAGCACGTCCCGGTGCACGGCGAAGAGCAGGAAGGTGAGCACCACGTGGGTGCCATTGCCGAGGATGTACTGGGCCGTCCAGATGGCCATCCGGTTGACGGTGCCGGAGACGGGCTCCATCAGGGTACTCAGCACCCAGGCCAGCACCGTGAGGGCCAGGGGGATCAGCAGCAGCAGCCCATCCCTCCGAGCGGAGAAGAGCCACAGCCCCTGGAAGGACAGGGTGTGGGTCGGAGCGGCGGACGGGGTCAACGCGGCGGAGGAACTCGGCGACGTCATCTCGCCGGGAGTCTACCAGAGGATGGGCGTCGCCTACCTGTCCGAGGCCCGGGGCGCCACGGGCATGAAGACGCGGAAGGTCGTGCCCCGGCCGACCTCGCTGGACACCTCGATGCGCCCGCCCATGGCCGTGACGATGCCCTGGCAGATGGAGAGGCCCAGCCCGGTGCCCACCCCCACGGGCTTGGTGGTGAAGAAGGGCTTGAACAGCCGCTGGAGGTTCTCCGGGGGGATGCCCACCCCCGAGTCCTCCACCAGCACCACCACCTCGCCCTCCCCGGCGCGTGTCGTGGCGATGCGCACCCGGTTGCCCTTCGCGTCCCCCTCGGGGATGGCCTGGGCGGCGTTGACGAGCAGGTTGAGGAAGAGCTGTCCGAGCCGCGACTCGTTGCCGAGCACCGGCGGCAGCTCCCCGTACTCCTTCACCAGTTGCGCGCGGTGGCGGATCTCACTGCGGGCCAGGCTGGCGCACGAGTCGAGCACCGCGTGGATGTCCACCGGGCCGAAGCGCTCGTCCTCCCGCCGCGAGAAGCTCCTCAGGTCGCGCACGATGTTGCGCATGCGCTCCCCACCGTCGAGGGCCTCGCGGAGCGCCTGGTGGACCTCCTGGGCCCGCTCGCCCTCCAGGGGCTTGCCCTCCTTGCCCACCTCGTCCAGCTCGTCCACCGCGAAGCGCAGGTTGCTCAGCACGTAGGCGATGGGGTTGTTGAGCTCGTGGGCCACGCCCGCGGCCAGCGTGCCGAGCGACACCATGCGGTCCGTGGCCCGGAGCTTCTCCTGCACCTGCTTGCGCTCGGTGATGTCGCGCGCGATGGACACCACCGCCGGCTGGCCGTCGAAGGGGATGGAGAACGTCACCACTTCCCCCAATATCTGCTGGCCCTCGCGGTGTTGGAAGCGCACCTCCCGGGCGGCGCCGGCCTCGCCCGCCTCCGAGAGCGCGGCCTGCTCTCCGGGCATGAGCAGCTTCTCCACCTCGCGGCCGCGCAGTGCCTCCTCGTGCTCATGGCCCAGCAGGGCGACGGCCGCCGGGTTGGCGAAGAGCACCCTGTGCTCCCGGTGGACGATGATGGCGTCCGGGGTGCGCTCGATGAGGGTGCGGAAGCTGGCCTCCGAGCGTCGCAGGGCCTCCTGGTCCTGGCCAATCCGCTCGGCCATCTCGTCGAAGGCGCGGCCCAACGTCCCGAGTTCGTCCACCCCGCGCAGCCCGGCGCGCACGTCCAGCTCCCCTCCGGCCAACCGGCGGGCGGCGGACTCCAGGCGCTGCACGCGCTGCCCGAGGGCGAAGTGGAAGACGAGCCCCGTCAGCCCGGCGATCAACCCCAGCAGGAGGCTGGCGCGCAGCGCGGAGCGCTCGGCCCGGTGGTGCTGGGCGGCCTTGAGCTGGGACAGGTCGTGCTGGAGGTAGAGCATCCCCGTCCGCCGCCCCGCGTCCAGCGTGCCGAGGATCACCGGGTAGTAGCCCTCCACCCGCGTCCCATCCGCGCTGATCTCCACCTGCCCGCTCATCCTCCGCCGGGCGGACTCCATGTGGGCGAGGGCCTCCGGTCGCGTGAGCTCCGGCCACGCCTCCTTCGCCGGACGGCCGATGAGGGCGAGCTGGGTGGAGGCCATCACCGTCTGCTGGTCATCCAGCAGCAGGCCCACCCGCAGGTCCGGATTGGAGCCCAGGCCGGCGACCTCCTCGCGCACCGCCTCGAGCTGATCGGTGCGCAGCAGGTAGTCGAGCGTCCCCTGGAGGAGCGTCATCCGCAGGGTGACGTCCTCGCGCGCGTGCTCCTCCACCTGCTGCTCCCTCAGGCCCAGGTCCCGGTGCAGGGTGTAGAGGCCAAAGAAGCAGGCATAGGCCAGCAGCAGGAGCGGGACGAGGAGCCGCAGCGACAGCAGCCGGTGCCATCCGACGCGCCGGGCCTTCACCGGGGAACTCATGGTGAGACCCGCAGCAGGGGGCCGTCATCGAGCAGCCGCGAGGCCTCTGGCTGCTTGCGCAGCAACTGGTGGTGCCGCAGCAGCTCCCCCAGCCGCTCGATGCTGTCGTACAGCCGGGGGCGGGGGCCGGTGAGCTGGGCGTGCTGCTCGTGCTCGCCCATGAGCTGGAGTCCGGACAGCGTCTCCTGGAACCGCCCCGCGTCCAGGTCGAGCCGCCGCGCCATCCGTCGCACGCCCTCCTGGGGGTGCTCCCTCGTCCAGGCGAGGGCCGCGAACCAGCCGCGCAGCAGCGCGTCCACCTGCTCGGGGTGGGCCTCGAGAACGCTCTGGCGGACCACCAGGACGTCGACGACCTCCCCGGGGATGTTTTTGCTGTCGAAGAGCCTGCGCGCGCCCACGTCGGCCAGCTGCTGGCAGTACGGCTCGTAGGTCACCACCGCGTCCAGCTCGCCCCGCTGGTACGCCTCCACGTGCGTCTCCAGTGGGCTGAACTCCAGCCGCACGTCCTCGCGCCGCAGCCCCGTCTCCTGGAGGGCCCGGTTGAGCATGTACAGGCCGAGCATCGAGTCCTCGGACCCGACCCGCCGGCCCTTCAACGCGGAGAGCCCGGCCACCTCGGGTCGGGTCATCAGGCAGTCCGCCCCGTGAGAGGCGTCGAACACCAGCACCACCCGCGGCTCATGGCCGAGCTCATCGAAGAGGAGGGCCTCCTCGAGGCTGGCCGCGATGGCGTCGATGGCACCGTTGCGGAACGCCCTCACGGATTGGGCGGAGGTCACGTACTCCACGAGATGGACGCGCTGGGCGGGGAACAGGCCCAGCTCGCGGGCCAGGAAGAGGGGCTCGTAGCCGGGCCAGGGGACGGTTCCCACCCGGAGAGGGGCCTGGGGCGCTGGCGTGCAGGCGGCGCACAGCAGCAACACCACCGCGAGCAGGCGGCTCTGTCGTCTCCGTGTGTTCATGGGACGGGGCGAGAATAGCAAGGGGAGCACCCCCGCCGGGAAGATCTACCGGCCCCGTCGTGCTTCCCCCGGGCCTCTGAGCCAGGGCCCTTACGGCAGGATCTCTGTCGGAGGCGTCACCGCCTGGCACACGCCCTCCACCAGCTCGACCTCCGGTGGCGGCGTGAAGATGCAGATGGAGAAGATGTCGCACTGGCGGTTGAACCGCTCCTCTCGCCTCGCGAGCTGATCCAATGCCCGCAGGAGCCGCTGCTCATCGGTGGTCTCCGCGCAGTAGACGATGTAGTCCCTTGGCCCACCGCAGGCCCGGACTCCCACCGGGGCGGTGCGGCATTGGCTGACCTCCGTGCAACCCTCGGCCACGACGAGCGCCCGGGCCGCTTCCTCGAGTTCCTGGATCGCCGTTGGATCACAGATCCGTGGAGCCTCTTGACGCTCTGGCTCCTGGGCGAGCGCGCTTGCCTGCCGTGCCGCGATCCCCACGCAGAGCCCTCCCCAGAGCAGCAAACCCATGCCCGCCTTCATCCAAGCTCGAGTCATCTTGTCCCCCCCTCGTGGTGTTACCGACGACGCACACCACGGTGGACATCGAGCCGCTGTGGCACAATCAACGGCCTTCCGCCCGCCGACCGGCTGGTCGATGGGCCGCTCTACTCTCAACGTGGATCTTCCATGACGAACGACTTCTTGAAGGATCGGGTGTGCCTGGTGACGGGTGGGGCCCAGGGAATTGGCTGGGCGACGGCGCGGCGGCTCGCCGAGGCCGGTGGCACGGTGTACGTGTGCGACATCTCCGAGGAGAACCTGCGGACGGCGCGCGAGCAGGTCACCGGGCTTGGCCAGGCCGAGCGCTTCCACTTCTCCCGCTGTGACGTCTCGGACCGGGGTCAGGTGGAGGCGTGGTGCGCCGGTATCCTGAAGGAGGCGGGCCACATCGACGTGCTCGTCAACAACGCCGCCTTCATCCGGTGGGACGACGTGAACAACATGTCCGTGGAGGACGTGGAGCGGACGATGGAGGTGGGCTTCAACGCCATCGTCTACACCACCAAGGCGGTGCTTCCCTCCATGCAGGCGAAGGGCTACGGCCACATCGTCAACGTCGGCTCCTCCGCGGGTCGCGTGTTCGCGGGGGGCTCGTCCGCCGCATACGCGGCGATGAAGGCCGCGGTGGGCGGCTACACGCAGACGTTGCAGACGGAGCTGGCCCACACGCCCCTGCACGTCATGCTCGTCCGCCCCGGAGCGGTGGCCGGCACGGAGTTCTTCCGCAAGCACGTGCCGTCCTCGCGCATGCCCCGGATGGCGGACTTCGTCCCGCCGCTCTCCCCCGAGAACATCGCCGAGGCCATCCTCCGGGGGATGAAGCGTCGGACGCTCATCCTGGACGTGCCCCGCTCTTTGGGCGTCTTCTACTTCCTCTTCGATTACGCGCCGGGCGCCATGCGCTGGCTGCTGCGCCAGGGCGGGAACGCTCGGAGCGACTTCAGCAAGTTGCCGGACAAGACCGCCTGACCCACGGCTCGAACCCGGGTACCTGGACCCATCGCGTGGGGTTGGGCACCTGACGGCGGACGTAGTACCGACTTCCCCTGGACCTGTCCTCTGAGGTAGTACCTGTCACCTGACGGGAGAAGACATGTCCATCATCACCATCACCACGCAGGAGCGAAGGTTCTTCGAGCGCATCTACCAGGTCGTCGAGCAGGTGCCTCGAGGCCAGGTATCCACCTATGGCGACATCGCCATCATCGTGGGGGGAGGCTGCGATGCGCGCATCGTGGGGCTCGCGATGGGCGACCTGGGGCCCCGTGCCGCCAAGGTGCCCTGGCAGCGCATCATCAACCGATCAGGAGGCATCAGCACGCAGGGGTATGGCCAGCGGGAGTTGCTGGTGGCCGAGGGCGTCGAGTTCGACGAGAAGGGCAAGGTGCGCCTGGAGCGCTTCCGCTGGGCCGGGCCCCCCCAGGAGTGGGTGACGAAGCACGGCTTCAACCCGTTGCCCGCCCGCACTTCCAAGGATGACGAGGAGGACAAGTCCCAGCTCCGCCTCTTCTGAGTATGGGGGCAGGAGAGTCTCGCTCCCCCGGCGGCACTCCATGCGTATACTCGCGACTCCATGGAAGGCCGCCTGGTCCTCAAGAACTGTTCCATCTTCCGCGCGGATGGTCGCGGGCGCTCTGGCATGGCCATCGTCATCGAGGATGGCCGCATCCGCCGCGTCTCCCCCGACGCCGAGGTGCCCGTACTGCCCGGCGACTGGGAGGTGTCCTGTCGCGGTCGGCTGGTGACGCCGGGGCTGGTGGACTGCCACTCGCACCTGGTGGGAGACCTGCTCGTGCCGGCCTCGGGCGAACTCCTCCTGCACCCGCCCAAGTTCCGACTGGAGCATGAGCGGCGCCTGTCCTCGCACCTCACCGCCACGGACGTGGAGGTGCTCTCCCGCTTCGCGATGGCCCGGGCGCTGCGCTCGGGCGTCACCCTGGCGGTGGAGCACCTGTCCTGCCCGGCCGACGTGGCCGGAGGGCTCGAGGCCCAGGCGCGCGCGGCCGAGCAGCTCGGCCTGCGGCTGGTGACGAGCCATGCCACCCACACCCTCGATGGCGCCGACAAGGCCGTGGCCCAGGCGGAGGCCAATGCCGACTTCGTGCGGCGCCGGGCCTCGCACCCGCTGGTGCGCGGCGCGCTCGGCTTCCACGCCTCGTGGACGAGCGGGGACGCCCTGCTGCGGCGGCTCGCCCAACTGCGCGAGTCCTCCGGCGCGCCCATCATCTTCCACCTCTCCGAGGGAGACCATGACCTGGCCTCCACCTGGGA
>NZ_DASVWK010000578.1:0-5622 GCF_036389735.1 Archangium sp.
GATGAAGACGATCGCCGGCCAGCGGCTGCCGGCGGCGCGGGCGGTGGAGCTGATGGTGCCGGTGGTACGCGCGCTGGCGTGCGCCCACGAGCAGGGCATCGTCCACCGCGACCTCAAGCCCGAGAACATCGTCGTGACGGACTCGGGCAGCATCAAGGTGCTCGACTTCGGCATCGCCAAGGTGCTCCAGGGCGACGAGCCGCCCGAGTCCCCTTCCCCCGACGGCCAGCCCCACCTGCCCGCCATGGCGGACATGGGTGAGGACGTCGCCAACCTCACCCGCCGCGGCTCCATCATGGGCACGATGGCGTACATGTCCCCGGAGCAGTGGGGCATCGGCGTGCCCATCGACCACCGCACGGACATCTGGGCCGTGGGCATCATGCTGTTCCGGATGATCGCCGGGAAGCACCCGTTGGACCCGCTGCGCGGCCCGCAGCTCATGGTCACGGCGATGCTCGACGAGGCCATGCCCAGCCTGCGGACGATGGCGCCGGACGTGCCGCCCGAGCTGGCCGCCGTCGTCGACCGCTGCCTGCTCAAGCGCAAGGAGGAGCGCTTCCCGGACGCGCTCTCGCTCCTGCGCGCCCTGGAGCCCTTCCTGCCCGGGCGCTACTCGCGCGAGCTGCGCATCGACGAGAGCCCCTACGCCGGCCTCAGCTCCTTTCAGGAGGCGGACGCGGACCGCTTCTTCGGCCGCTCGCGGGACATCGCCGCCCTCGTCAACCGCATCAACGACCGGCCGCTCATCGCCGTCGTCGGCCCCTCTGGCACGGGCAAGTCCTCGTTCGTGCGCGCCGGCCTGGTGCCGGTGCTCAAGCGCTCCGGCTCGGCCTGGGAGTCGCTCGTCATCCGTCCCGGCCGCAACCCGCTGGCGGCCCTGGCGAGCATCGTCGCGCCGCTCATGTCCTCCTCGACCACCATCGACCAGGACATCCAGGAGCAGCAGAAGCTCGTCGAGCGCCTGTACGCCGAGCCTGGCTACGTGGGCAACGTGCTGCGCAGCCGCGCCCGGCGCGAGCGCCGGAAGATCCTCCTCTTCATCGACCAGTTCGAGGAGCTCTACACGCTGGTACCGGACGCGCAGGAGCGCCTGGCCTTCACCGCGTGCCTCTCGGGCATCGCGGACGATGCCACCTCGCCCATCCGCGTCGTGCTCTCCATCCGCTCCGACTTCCTGGACCGGGTGCCCGAGGACGAGCGCTTCATGGGCGAGCTGAGCCAGGGCCTCTACTTCCTCACCTCGCCCAACCGCGAGGGCCTGCGCGACGCGCTGGTGCAGCCGGCGGAGATGGCCGGCTACCGCTTCGAGTCGCCGATCCTGGTGGACGACATGCTGGAGCACCTGGAGTCCACCCAGGGCGCGCTCCCGCTGCTCCAGTTCGCCGCCACCCAGCTCTGGGAGCTGAGGGATCCCTCGCGCCGGCTGCTCACCGAGAGCGCCTACCAGTCCATCGGAGGCATCGCCGGTGCGCTCGCCAGCCACGCCGACAGCGTGCTCGCGGGGATGACCACCCAGGAGCGCACGCTGGTGCGGGCGCTCTTCCTGCGCCTCGTCACCCCCGAGCGCACGCGCGCCATCGTCTCCGTGGACGAGCTGCGCGAGCTGACGAAGGACGCGGGGGAGATGCAGCGCCTCATCGACCACCTCGTGCAGGCGCGCCTGCTCGTCGTGCAGACGGGAGGCGGTGCCGCGGGCGCGACGGTGGAGATCGTCCACGAATCGCTGCTGCACAGCTGGCCCACGCTGCGCCGCTGGCTGGACGAGGGCCAGGAGGACGCGGGCTTCCTGGAGCAGCTGCGCAACGGGGCGCGGCAGTGGCAGGCGAAGAACTTCGACGACAACCTGCTGTGGCGCGGCGAGATGGTGGAGGAGGCCCAGCGCTTCCAGCGCCGCTTCCGCGGGGAGCTGCCCCAGCTCCAGGCCGACTTCCTCGAGGCCGTCTTCATGCAGGCGAAGAAGGGCAAGCGGCTGCGACGGGCACTGCTCATCGGCTCCTCGGTGTTCCTGGGGCTGCTGGTCATCGCGGCGGGCGTGGCGCTGGTGGTCATCCGCAACGCGCAGCAGGAGGCCGAGCGCCAGGCGGTGGTGGCGACGGCGGCCGAGGCCACGGCGCGCGAGGCGGCGGCCACGGCGCGCACCGCCGAGGCCGAGGCCAAGCAGCGCCTGGCCGAGGTGCAGGCCAAGGAGCTGGAGCGCCCGAAGGCGCAGCAGGCGGCGGAGGCGGCCAATGCGCAGGTGGCGCTCACCAACGAGGAGCTGCTGCGCAAGAACGACGAGCTGCTGTCGGCGCTGGATCGGGCCCAGGAGGCGCAGCTGCGTGCCAGGAGCGCCAAGAAGCGCGCCGAGCAGAGCGCCGTCACGGCCCGCCAGGCCAAGGAGGACGCCATCCGCGCCGCGCAGGAGCTCGCCTCGTTGCTCCGCCGTGAGCAGGAGCGCGTCCATCGCCTTCAGTCGCAGCTCGGCAGTCCGGTCGTCGAGGTCTTGAAGTGAGAAGAACCGTGAGAATGGTGATGAACAGGTCCAGGGTCGCGCTCACCGTGATGGCGTCGCTGCTGGTGCTTTGGTCGGTGCCCGCGGACGCCCAGCGGACAACCTCCCAGCGCGCGTCCAAGCAGCGCTCGCGTGGCAAGCTCCGGCCCGGCGTCCAGCAGCCCGTCGGGTCGCCCGACTCCACGCCACTGGCCAGCCCCGATGCCCCCGTCTCGACCGAGCCGCCCAGCGCTGGCGCTTTGCGCCCATCGGACTCCGCGCTCTCGTCGACGGGGGAGCGCCCCTGGGCCAAGGGAGTCGCCAAGCAGCAGCAGGAGGCCGCGATCGCGCTCTTCGAGTCGGGCAACGGCCTGCTCAAGGAGTCCATCTTCATCAAGGCCGTGGAGAACTACCGCAAGGCGCTCGCGCTCTGGGACCACCCCGGCATCCACTACAACCTGGCGCTCGCCCTGATGAACCTCGACCAGCCCATCGAGGTCCACGAGCACCTGGTGGCGGCGATGGCCTACGGCCCGGAGCCCCTGGAGAAGGAGAAGTTCGAGTACGCCCGCGGCTACAAGACGCTCATCGAGAAGCAGCTCGCCCGGGTGGAGATCGCCTGTGACTCGCCCGGCGCCGTGGTGACGATGGACGGCCAGAAGCTGTTCGAGGCCCCCGGTCGCTACACGGGGCTGGTGCGTCCCGGCGCGCACAGCATCATCGCCACCCGCGAGGGCTACGTGCCCAGCGACATGAGCCGCACCATCCTCCCCGGCGAGACGGCGAAGCTCGACCTGAAGCTGTACACCAACGAGGATCTCATCCAGTACCGCAGGCGCTGGCCGGCGGCGACGCCCTGGCTCATGGTGGGCGCGGGCCTGGCCGTGGCGGCCGGCGGTGGCTGGCTCCACGTCCAGGCGCGCGACAACCTCGAGGCCTTCGACACCGGCATCACCGAGTGCGGAGGCTGCAACCTGAACCCGGCGCTCCAGGGCTCGCTGAGCCGCGGCAACACGTTCCAGAACCTGGCCATTGGCGGCTACGCCGTCGGTGGAGCCGCGCTGGTCACCGGCGCGGTGCTCGTCTACCTCAACCAACCCCAGCCCTTCCGAGTCGATCCCAACCAGAAGCAGCAGCTGGAGGTGGTGAGCATCTCCCCTCTGCTCGGTGGTGGGACGCGCGGTGTCCAGGCCCTCTTCCGTTTCTGAGGCGACCCCATGAGACGTGAGACTTCTTCCCAGGCGCACCTCGGCCGCATCGCCATGCTCGTGCTGGCGTTGGCCCTGCCCCTGCTCTCCTCCTGCTTCGAGCCCGAGAGCGTCTTCTGCCCCTCGGGCCTCGTGTGCCCTGCCGGCCAGCAGTGCGCCGCGAAGCAGGAGGTGTGCATCAAGACCGGCTGCGGCGACGGCATCATCCAGGCGACCGAGGCCTGTGACGACGGCAACATCAACAATCGCGATGGCTGCGACTTCGAGTGCAAGTCGATCGAGGTCTGCGGCAACGGCATCCGGGACGACAAAGAGGTCTGCGACGACGGCAACACCAACTCCGGGGACAAGTGCAGCGCCGACTGCAAGTCCAACGAGGCGTGCGGCAACGGCATCAAGGACCCCATCGGCGAGGCCTGCGACGACGGCAACAACGTCAGTGGTGACGGCTGTAGCGCCGACTGCATCTCCGTCGAGGTCTGCGGCAACCGCGTCACGGACACCGTCAAGGGCGAGGTCTGCGACGACGGCAACCTCGAGAGCGGTGATGGGTGCAGCGGCAACTGCCTCTCCCAGGAGGTCTGCGGCAACCGCATCATCGACACCGCCAAGGGCGAGGTCTGCGACGACGGCAACAACAACAACGCCGACGGCTGTAGCGTCGACTGCAAGTCCAACGAGACGTGCGGCAACGGCATCAAGGACACGGCCGTCGGGGAGATCTGCGACGACGGCAACAACATGAGCGGCGACAAGTGCAGCGCCGACTGCTTGTCGAGCGAGGGCTGCGGCAACGGCGTGCGCGACCTCGAGGAGCAGTGCGACACGAGCGGCGAGTCGGCCAGCTGCAACGCCAACTGCACGGTGCGCGTCTGCGGCGACGGCATCAGGAACGCCACCGCTGGCGAGGAGTGCGACACGAACGGTGAGTCCGCCACCTGCGACGCCAACTGCACGGCGCCCGCGTGCGGCGACGGCATCGTGAACTCCAGCGCGGGCGAGCAGTGCGACAACCTCGGTCCCGCGAACTCCACCAACTGCGACCGGGACTGCTCCGTCGCCTTCTGCGGCGACAGTTTCACCAACCCCGCGCGGGGCGAGGTGTGCGACACGGGCGGCAACTCCAAGACGTGCGACTCCGACTGCAGCCCGTCCGCCTGCGGTGACAAGTACCTCAACACGGCGGCCGGTGAGCAGTGCGATGACGGTGGCAACACCACCTTCTGCGACTCCGACTGCACGCCCAGCGTCTGCGGAGACGCCTTCACCAACACGGTGTCGGGCGAGCAGTGCGACGACGGCAACACCACCAATGCGGACGACTGCCTCACCACGTGCAAGGCCAACCTCTGCGGCGATGGCCATGTCGCCCTGACGGGTTCGCACGTCGAGGCCTGCGACGACGGCAACACCACCAACGAGACCGAGTGCGCCTACGGCACCGAGTCCTGCACCACCTGCAACGCCAGCTGCTCGGCGGCCCTCACCTTCACCGGCCGCTACTGCGGTGACGGCGCCAGGACCGACAAGGAGAGCTGTGATGACGGCAACAAGGTCACCGAGACCGAGTGCGTCTATGGCACGGTGAGCTGCTCGGCCTGTGATGCGTCCTGCTCGGCCACCCTCACCCTCTCCGGCCGCTACTGCGGGGACGGTGCCAAGAACGACACGAGCGAGGCCTGCGACGACGGCAACAAGGTCAGTGAGACCTCCTGCCCCTATGGCTCGGCGAACTGCACCCGGTGCGACGCGACCTGCTCGGGCGAGCTCAGCCTCACCGGCCCCTACTGCGGTGACGACACCGTCAGCAATGGCGAGGTTTGCGACGACGGCAATACCACCAACGAGACCGAGTGCCCCTACGGCACCGCCAACTGCACCAGCTGCAACGCCACCTGCGGCGCCAAGCTCAACCTCAAGGGCCCCCACTGTGGTGACAAC
>NZ_DASVWK010000579.1:0-7975 GCF_036389735.1 Archangium sp.
CTGCGCGGCGCCGAGGCCGTGGGCCGTGACTTCCTCTCGCTCGCCCTCTCCGCGTCGGTGAAGCCCGAGCAGCGCCAGCTGGTGGCATGGGCCCTGCGCGCCGACGCCGTGGCGGGACAGGCCACGCGCCTGGAGCTGTCCGCCCTGCGCACCGACGGCAACACCTTCCCCGCCGAGCTCACCCTCGTCCGGGTGCGCAGCGAGGGCCCCCCGCGCTTCACCACCTACGTGCGCGACATCACCGAGCGCCGCGAGGTGGAGCGGCTGAAGAACGAGTTCGTCTCCACCGTCAGCCACGAGCTGCGCACGCCCCTCACCTCCATCCGCGGCTCGCTGGGCCTGCTGGAGGGAGGCGTGCTGGGCGAGCTGCCCGCCCAGGCCCAGGACATGGTGCGCATCGCCCGCACCAACACCGAGCGCCTCATCCGCCTCATCAATGACATCCTGGACCTGGAGAAGATGGAGGCCGGCAAGCTGGAGCTGAAGCTTCAGCCGGTGGAGGTCTCCGAGGTCATCGAGGCCACCTTCAGTGGCGTGCAGGCCATGGCGGACACGGCGCGGGTGCGCCTGTGCTCCGTGGCGGAGGGCGCGGGCACGGTGCGGGCGGACCGGGACCGGCTCATCCAGGTGCTCACCAACCTCGTCTCCAACGCCATCAAGTTCTCCCCGGCGGACAGCCGCGTGGAGGTGCGGGCCGCCCGGGACGCGCGGGGCCAGGTGCGCTTCTCCGTGGTGGACCAGGGGCCAGGCATTCCCCCGGACAAGCGCGGCCGCCTCTTTGGCAAGTTCCAGCAGTTGGACAGCTCGGACACGCGCTCCAAGGGAGGCACCGGCCTGGGGCTCGCCATCTCCCAGGCCATCGTCCAGCACCTCAGCGGCTACATCGAGGTGCACAGCGAGCCGGGCCAGGGCGCCACCTTCACCTTCTCGCTGCCGGCGCTGCGCATGGGCTCGGGCACCGTGTCGCGGGTGATGGACGAGTCTCGCTACACCATCCTCGTGGTGACGAAGGACTCGGAGCTGTCCGGCCTGCTGCGCGGCCTGCTCACCCAGGAGGGCTACCGCGTGCTGCGCACCCCCTCCCCGCAGGAGGCGGCGCAGCTCATCGAGGTGGGCGCGCCGGACGTGCTGGTGCTGGACGCGCAGTGGATGGACGGCAGCGGGATGGAGCTGGTGCGGCGACTGCGCGAGGAGCCACGCACCCGGCAGCTACCGGTGCTCATGCTTGCGGGGCGCTCCCCCCAGGAGGAGGGCCTCGTCCAGCCGCTGCTGGTGGACTGGATGGAGCAACCCTTCGACGAGGCACGCTTCCTCCAGGCGCTGCGCTACTCCATCCGCCGGCCCGGCCAGGCGCGGGTGCTCATCGTGGACGACGACGTGAGCACACGTCAGGTGCTGCGTGCCCAACTGGAGCGGCTGGGAGCGGCCTGCTTCGAGGCGGAGGACGGAGAGAGCGCGGTGGCGCTGGCGCGCACGACGCCCCCGGACCTCATCGTCCTGGACGTGGGCCTGCCCCGGTTGGATGGCTTCGAGGTGGTGGACATCCTCCGCCAGGGCAAGGGGCGAGGCACGCCACTCATCGTCTTCACCGGGCGCGAGCTGTCCTCGGTGGACCAGCACCAGCTCACGCTCGGCATCACCCGCCACATCATCAAGGCGCGCGCGTCCGAAGAGGAGCTCATCACCTCCGTGAAGGAGCTGCTCAACGGCCTGCTGGCTGGCCGTGAACGCGGCAAAGAGCCTCGCGAGGAGGCTTCATGAGTCGGGGAACACTCCTCTTCGTCGAGGCGGACCAGGATCTCCAGTCGCTCGTCTCCGCCTGGCTGCGCGAGCGGGGCTACGAGGTGGAGTCGGCCCACACCGTGAAGGAGGCCCGTACCGTGCTGGCCTGCCTCCGGGTGGATGCCGCCATCGTGGACGCACGGCTGCCGGAGCTTCCGGGAGCGGACTTCGTCCAGGAGCTGCGGCGGAAGCACCCCACGCTGCCCATCCTCTTCACCTCCGCCTCCTGGAGGGACCTCGAGAGCCACGACCCGCCCCCCCGGCCGCTCGCGGTGTCGCACGCGCTGCACAAGCCCTACACGCCCCAGGAGCTCCTGCTTCGGGTGGAGCAGGTGCTGGCGAGCCGGTCCGCGCCCGCTCCGGCTGGAGCGCGGGTGGAAGGCCTGGGCTCCGGCGATGACATGGACGCCACCCTCCAGGCGCTGCGTGCCGAATACGGCGCTCGACTGGGGGAGAAGGTGCGGGAGCTGACGGCGGCGGTGGAGCGGGCCCAGGCCGGGAGCGCCGAGGCGTTGGAGGAGGCGTATCAGCTTGCCCACAAGCTGAACGGCACGGCGGGCTCCTACGGCTTCGGCGCGGTGAGCACGGCGGCCGGGCGCCTGGAGGCAGTGCTGCGGCCGGCCCGGGAGGGAAAGGCGGCCGTGGACGGGAGTGCCCTGGAGAGCGCGCTGCGGGAGGTGGGCTCCGCGACCGCGCGCCCCGCGCCGAGCGTGCCGGCCCAGGCCCCGGAGTCCCCGGCGGCGGAGGAGCCCTCGGGCCTGGCGCCCCCGGGGGGCACGGTGCTGGTGGCGGACGAGGATCCGGTGTGGCTGGCCGAGGTGGAGCGGATGGCGCGGGACCGGTTGCTCCGGGTGGTGACGGCCCGCGGCGCCGACGAGGCGGTGGCGGTGGCGCGGCGGCAGGCGCTGGATGGGGCGCTGCTCCACGTCAACCTGGGAGGCCGGGAGGGCGGCTTCGCCGTGGCGGCACGGCTGCGCGACGAGGACGGACTGCAATCGCTTCCATTGGCCTTCTTCGGCTCCGAGGGAGACGTGGCCTACCGGGTGGCGGCGGCCCATGCCGGTGCGTCGATCTACCTGCCCCGGCCCTTCTCCGAGAAGGACCTGCGGGAGACGGTGGAGCGGATGGTGGCCACCCGGCATCCGGAGCACTCGCGCGTGCTGGTGCTGGACGACGACCCGGAAGCGGTGCGCGCCCTCGGTGCCGCCCTGACGAGTGCCCACGTGGAGGTGGTGGGGCTGGGGGAGTCCTCCCGGCTGGTGGAGGCACTGGCCACGCACCGACCGGATCTGCTGCTGCTGGACGTGGAGATGCCGGGGCCCAGCGGATTCGACCTGTGCCGCATCGTGCGCTCCATGCCCGAGTGGCAGCAGTTGCCCATCCTCTTCATCACCGCGCACACGGGGGTGGAGTTCCGGGTGGCGGCCTTCCAGGCGGGCGCTGACGACTACCTCGCCAAGCCGGTGATGCGCGAGGAGCTACGGGCCCGCGTGCAGTCCCGGTTGGAGCGGGCGCGGCTGACGCGCGAGCGGGCCGAGCGAGACGCCCTCACGGGGCTGCTGCTGCGCCGCCCCTTCCTGGAGGGCCTGCGCGCACGGCTGGCCGAGGCCCAGCGGGTGGAGAAACCACTGGCACTGGGCTTCCTGGACGTGGACCGCTTCAAGAAGGTGAACGACACGCACGGGCACCTGGCGGGCGACCGGGTGCTGATGCAGATGGGGCGGCTGCTGTCCTCGCGCTTCCGCAGGGAGGACCTGCGGTGCCGGTGGGGCGGCGAGGAGTTCGTGGTGGCCCTGATGGGCACCACGGCGCAGGGCGCGCGAGAGATTCTAGCGCGCACGGCGGCGGAGCTGGCCCAGGTCGACTTCGAGGGAGACAAGGGCGAGCGCTTCCGCGTCACCTTCAGCGCGGGGCTCTCGGTGACGCCCCAGGACGGCACCGACGTGGAGACGCTGCTGCGTCTGGCGGACGAGCGGCTGTACCGGGCCAAGGCCCAGGGCGGCAACCGCATCGAGCTCTGAGACAGGGCGCGCGCACCGGCTCGGAGCCGTTGGGGAGGCCTCAATCATTCTTCGCGTCAGAGCGGTTTTGAGAGCGTACGCCGCGTTGGCTAGACGCTCACCTGACCTGCTCGAAGCAATCGCGGCATAGGGGCTTTCGCATCGTCGCCGGGTGCGTCCTGCCACAACGGTGGCAGTGCTTATCCTCGAAATCCTCGTTCTTGTACCGGGCCCACTTCTCGTAATCGTCGGCGCAGTACGGGCGCCGAGGGTTGAAGGCGATGGACCCATCACACCGAATACAGTGGCCCTCAGCAGCCGGGGCCTTGGCCCGAGCAGCGCCCCCCTTTTGAGCGCCACGCCCTGCCTGCTTCCGTTTGGAGTCCCCCGTGTTGAACCACTCCATATGCCGTTCGAGTGACTCCAGATAGTCCTCGATTTGATCCGAAAGCTTGTGATCTTCCTCGAAGAAGACGCCCACCTCGAAGCTGTTCTCCCCAGAACTTGAGAAGAAATTCATCGAGGTCACGATGGCAGCGGACTCATTGCGATACACCTTCGAGTGGAGCCGCTCGATGACGGCCAGCGACACTCCTGCGGCCTCTAGCCGCCGGAACCAGTCTGTTCTCCGGTACTCGGCAAGCTTGTCCTTGCGAAAGACCACTCGCACATCTACCCCCCGCGAGTGTGCGGCCTCCTCGAGTTGGCGCACGAAGTCGCCGGTGGGGTCGATGTACGGGGAGATGATGGTCAGCCGATCCTGTGCCTCCACGATAAGTTGCCGAACCTTCGCGTAGATAGCGCCGTCTGTGAGCAGCTGTGGAGTACTTCCGAAAAGTCCCATTTGTGGTCCTCCCCTCCGGTTCAGCCCTTCTTTACCAGTGCTTTCTTCGTTGTGCTCGTGTCCACCGCCCGTGTGCAGGCCCGTCCCGGCAATGAGCCGATCCGCGCGCAATGAGACGGTGGCGCGCGCGGCTCCCGAGGGAAGCACGTTCGGCACGCGCGTTGCTCTTGTGGCCCGGCGCGGATGCAGGGCGGGTTGGACGGTCGGGCGACGGAGGGTGGGATGGAACGGTTGGCGGCGGTGGCGATGGTGGGGTGGGAGGAGTCCGCAGGCGATGGGTCGGTGAGGGAGAAGCTTCCGGAGGCGGAGTGCCCCCGGGAGCGCCTCTTCCGGTTGGGGGCATCGGCCCTCACCGACCCGGAGTTGCTGTGCGTGCTGCTGGGCTCGGGCTCGCGCACGAGGGCCCTCGCGGAGGCGCTGCTCGCCACGGGGGGTGGGCTCAAGCAACTGCTGCAGCGGGACCCTCGGGAGCTGTGCGCGCGACCGGGAATGGGGCCAGGGCGGACGGCTCAACTGATGGCGGCACTGGAGCTGGGACGTCGCGCCCAGCGTGTCACCGAGCGGCGGCCCCGCCTGCGCACCCCGAAGGAAATCCATGCGTACCTCGCGCCCACCTTGAGCGCGCTGCGGCGCGAGGTCTTCCACGTGCTGTGCTTCAACGCGCGCAACGTGCTGCTGCACGACGCCCGGGTGGCCGAGGGCACCATCAACGCGTGCCCGGTGGATCCGCGCGAGGTCTTCGCCGCGGCCATCACCTCACGCGCCACGGCCATCGTGCTGGCGCACAACCACCCCTCGGGAGATCCGGAGCCCTCGGGGCAGGACCTGGGCCTCACCGCCCAGCTCATCGAGGCGGGCCGGGTGTTGGGCATCAAGGTGCTGGATCACGTGGTGATTGGAGATGGGACGTACACCTCGCTGCTGGAGCGGGGCGAGCTGCCGCTGTTGGGCGCGGAGACGAGAGGGCCATGGGACATGGCGGGAGAGCGTGGATGATGCTGGGGGCACTGGGAGCGGTGGCGTGCGGTGGAGCGGGGAGCGCCGTGCAGGTGGAGGTGCTGGAGGACGAGGTGGCGCGGGTGGTGCCCCTGGGCGGTGGCCCGGCGCGCACGGTGCCCCGCGCCACCCTCCCCTCGAACGCGCGGGAGGGAGACGTGGTGAGGGACGGACGCCTGGATGCCGAGCATGGGGCCCGGCTGGCGAGAGAGGTGGCGGAGTGGCGGGCGCGCCTGGCTGTTCCAGTACCTGACGGGCTGGATCTCGGCTCAGGAGCTTCTGGGTCGTTGACGGCCGATAAGGAACGGTGAATATGCGGCGGATGCCGGAGGCCCTCCCCCACTACGAGCAAGCCCAGGAGGGACTGGTCCGCCATTTTGGCCTGAGCGAGTTCAGGCCGGGGCAGGCCCAGGTCATCAGCTCCGTGCTGAGCGGGCGCAACACCGTGGTGGTGATGCCCACCGGCGCGGGGAAGAGCCTGTGCTACCAGCTTCCCGCCATGCTGTTGTCCGGGGTGACACTCGTCATCTCCCCGCTCATCGCGCTGATGAAGGACCAGGTGGAGCAGCTCTCCGCCCGGGGCATCTCCGCCACCTTCATCAACTCGTCGCTGTCGGACCTGGAGCGCGCGGAGCGCATCCGCCGCATGCGCGCGGGCGAGTTCAAGCTCGTCTACGTGGCGCCCGAGCGTTTCCGCAGCCCGAGCTTCCTGGACGCGCTGGGGCAGGTGGGAGTGGACCTGCTCGCCATCGACGAGGCGCACTGCATCTCCCAGTGGGGCCATGACTTCCGGCCGGACTACGCGCAGCTCGGCCAGGTGCGCAAGCGCCTGCGCCCGCCGCGCACCGTGGCCCTCACCGCCACCGCCACCCCCGAGGTGCGCGACGACATCGTCCGCTCCCTGCTGATGAAGGATCCGCAGGTGTTCGCCGAGGGCTTCGACCGACCCAACCTCTTCCTGGAGGTGTTCGAGGTCGGCGGGGACGAGGACAAGCGCCGGGCCTGCGCGGGACTCGCGTCGCTGGGCGGCAGCGGCATCATCTACTGCTCCACCCGCAAGTCGGCGGAGAACACGCACTCCGCGCTGCTCGAGCGGAAGGTGAACGCCATCCTCTACCACGCGGGCATGGACGACGACGCGCGGCGCCGGGCCCAGGACGAGTTCATGTCCGCCAAGGAGGCGGTGGCGGTGGCCACCAACGCCTTCGGCATGGGCATCGACAAGCCGGACATCCGCTTCGTCGCCCACGCCAACATCCCCAAGGCGGTGGAGGCGTACTACCAGGAGATCGGCCGCGCGGGCCGGGACCGGGGGCCGGCCTTCGCCGCGCTCCTCTTCAACCACGCGGACGTCTACACGCAGGAGCGGCTCATCGAGAGCAACCACCCCTCGGAGGCGGTGCTCTCGGACGTGTGGAACGTGCTGCGGAGCGTGCCCGAGTACGACAAGGGCATGCACGTGCTGGCCGCCCAGGCGGGCGCGAGCGAGTTCGAGATCTCCTCCGTGCTGCGCATCCTGGAGCGCGAGGGAAAGATCGAGCGCGGCGGCCGTGGCGAGGGCGAGTACGGCATCACCCTGACGGAAAAGGCCCCCACGGCCCAACCGCATGCCCCGGATGCGCGGCGCCTGCTGGCCTCGCTGCTGGAGACCTTCCCGGTGGGGCGCTCGGCCACCACGGAGCTGCCCATCCTCGCGCGGCGCACCGGGCTGTCCGGCGATGACATCCAGCACGCACTGAAGCTGCTGGAGCGGGCGGGGGCGGTGCAGGTGCGCCGGCCCTTCTCCGGGCGAGCCATCCGCGCGCTGGAGAACGTGCCCTTCCGCGAGCTGGGCGTGGACTTGAGCAAGCTGCGCGAGATGGAGCGGCGCTCCATGCTGCACCTCAAGCGGATGACGGACTACGCCTACACGAAGAACTGCCGGCGGGCCTTCATCCTCCGCTACTTCGGCCAGCAGGACGTGGAGGCCACCTGCGGCAACTGCGACACGTGCGCCGGGAGCAGGCTGAAGCGGCTGGAGGGTATCTCCCGCCCGGCCACCGCGCCCCGCGCCACGCCGACGCTGGCCCCGGGCCGGCCCGATGGCTACAGCGAGTTGGCCGCGACCGAGCTGCGCCGCTGGCGCAAGGAGCTCGCGCGCGATCTCGAGGTGCCCCCCTTCATCATCTTCAACGACGAGACGCTGCGCGGACTGGCCGCCGCCCTGCCGATTGACCGCGCGGGCTTCCTCGCGGTGAAGGGCACCGGGGAGAGCCGCTGGGAGCGCTTCGGGACCAAGGTGGTGGAGATCTGCCTGATGGCACGAGCCGCTGGCCACGAGCCCATCGCGGTGGCTCCGGCCCCGCCGCGCATC
>NZ_DASVWK010000580.1:0-7854 GCF_036389735.1 Archangium sp.
CAACGGTAGCTACAACGGCAGCCTCAACATCGGCGGCACCTTCTAGGCTGACGGTGTGATGGCGGTCTGACAGTTCGCGGCGCGGTACCTCGATGAGGGGTACCGCGCCGCGCTTTTTGGTTTTCCAGGGCAGCGCCCGCACCTCGGGCGCGTTAAGGTGGAGCCTTTCACGGAGAACAGTTCCTATGACCTTGAAGGTGGAAGACCTGAAGGTGGGCACGGGCGCCGAGGCGACCCCTGGCAAGTCGGTGACGGTGCACTACGTGGGCACGCTCACCACGGGCTCGAAGTTCGACAGCAGCCGAGATCGCAACGAGGGCTTCACGTTCAAGCTCGGCGCCGGCCAGGTCATCCAGGGCTGGGATCAGGGCGTGGCGGGCATGAAGGTGGGCGGGCTGCGCAAGCTCACCATCCCGCCGGAGATGGGCTACGGGGCTCGCGGCTACCCGCCGGTCATTCCCCCCAACTCCACGCTCGTCTTCGAAGTCGAACTGCTCGCCGTCCGCTAGGAGAACGCCATGGCCACGTTGGAAATCGGCAAGGAGAATTTCGAGGCCACGGTGTCCAAGCAGGGCATCGTCATGCTCGATTGGTGGGCGGCGTGGTGCGGCCCGTGCCGCTCGTTCGCTCCCATCTACGAGAAGGCTTCCGAGGCCCACAAGGACGTCACCTTCGGCAAGGTGGACACGGACGCGCAGCCGGAGCTGTCCGGCATGTTCCAGATCCGCTCCATCCCCACGCTGATGATCTTCCGCGACGGCATCCTGCTCTTCGAGCAGGCCGGAGCGCTGCCGTCGGCGGCGCTGGAGGAGCTCATCGGCAAGGTGCGCGCCCTGGACATGGACGAGGTGCGCCGGGAGCTCGAGAAGCGCAAGAAGGCCCAGGAGCCGCAGGCTTGAGCCTCACAGGGGGCCCGGCGTCTCCTGGAGCGCGTTGAGGTAGTCGACGAGGGCGTCCACTTCCGCGTCGCTGAGCATCTGCTCGGTGAAGGCGGGCATGGCGCCCACTCCCGCGCGAATCTGCGTGCGCATGGCGAAGCCGGGCAGGGGCTTGTTGGCGATGCCCGGGCCCAGGCCGCCCGCGCCGCCCGGGTGACAGCCATTGCACTCGCGCATGAAGAGCACCTGCCCCTGCTTCTGGCGCTCGGTGAGCTGGAGCGGTGGGCCGAAGGGGACACCCCGGCGGGCGGGGCCACAGCCCACGGCCAGGGCCACGGTGGCGGCGAGCAGTCCGAGTCGGGCGCTCATGGCCCCTCCTTCTTCGCGGTGGGAGTGATGCGCCAGAGCACGCCCGTCTCCTTGTAGGGGCGGATGCCCTTGTCCGTCACCGTCATCACCCCGAAGTCCACGACGTAGAGCGTGGCGTTGTCCGGGTCGAAGCGCACGGAGATGGGGCGCTCGAGCCCGCCGGTGCCCAGGTGCGTGGCCGGGCCTCCGTTGCCCTTGTCCTTGTTGGCGGCGAAGTCCTGGATGACGCCCGTGGCGACGTCCACCCGCACCACCTTGTAACCCACCGGCGACATCACCTTGCCCGTGTCGGGGGACTGGTCGCCGAACTGCGCGACGAAGGCCTGCCCGCCGTGGCCGAAGGCGCCGCCGCGCGAGAAGTCGAAGCCGTTGGAGGACGAGTGCACGCCGAAGAAGGCCACCGGTCGCGGCGGAGGGGCGGGGTGCTCGGCCAGGAGGAACTGGGGCGGCGCGTCCTCGCCGGAGGGCTTGAACCACTCCTGGTTGACGGGGCGGCCTCCGACGAAGTCGGGGAAGCCGTACCAGCGGCCGGGCTCCACCGCCCACAGGTAGTCCCCGGCGCCGAAGATGGGGCGACTGCCCCGCTCGTCGTGCCCGTTCTCCGTCACGTACAGCCGGCCGTCCGGCGAGAAGCCCAGGCCGTACGGGTTGCGGAAGCCCCAGGCCACCAGCTCCGGCGAACTGGCTCCGGGCGCGAGCCGGAAGATGCCACCGCTGCACGGCACCTGGCCCCGGATGACCTGGTCCGGCTTCGTGGCGGTGCCGAAGGGCACGAAGGCCCCCGTGGTGACCTCGTCGCTCGGGTCCTCCGTGAGGGGATTGGGCGTGGTGGCGTTGAGGCCGCGCAGGATGATGTCGCGGCAGGGGATGTCGTGGAACCCGGGCTCTCGGGAGAGCCACCCCATGTCCGCGTTGTCCGGCCCCACCATGCCCGAGTTCGTCGCGGTGCCCACGCCGAAGTAGAGCGCCCCGTCCGGACCGATGGCCGGCCCGTTGGTGTGGTGATCGCCCCTGCTGGGAAGGTTGGAGACGAGCGGCGTCTGGTTGCCGTCCGGAGTGATGCGGACGATGCGGCCGCCGCCCTCCTCACCGCCCTCGGCGACGTAGAAGGCGCCCTGGTGGAAGACGAGGCCCGTCCACGGCGGGTGCCCTCCCTTGGCCACCACCGTGTGGCCGCCGTCCGGGTTGATGCGCAGCAGGCGCGCCTCGGTGAAGTCCTCGCCGTAGGAGTAGCCCGACTCGATGACGTGGGGCGTGCCCTGGGCGTCGAAGGCGACGGCGGTGGGGTAGGTGAGGCCGGTGGCGACGGGCTCGATCCGGTAGCCACCCGGCACGGCGATGGCGGCCGCGTCGAGGCGGCGCGGGGGCTTGAACTCCTCCCGCGTCTTGTCTCCCGCGGTGAGGTGGAAGCACCCGCTGGACAGCAGCAGCGCACAGGTCGCGAGGGCCGGACGGACGAGGACGGAGCGCATGGAGATGGCGCTCGACGCTAGAGAGGCGCGGCCAGCCCGCCCAGGACATTCCGTGACGGGGGTTGCGTGCGGAACGTTTCCCCGAGTGAAAAGCCATGGCGCGGTGCGGCGCGATTTTTCTCGATTTGACTGAAAACAGGAAGCTCGGTTACCAGGGAGCCAGCCTCACGGCCGATGAGCCTCCCCTCGCTGGCCATGCACGGGCCAGCGCCTTCCCCTGGTGACGACATATGACGCAGCTCTGTCTGCGCGTGGCCCTGGTGGCCGCGCTCCTGGTGCCCGGGTTCGCCCAGGCCGGTGCGTACCTCCGGGTAGTGAGCTGGAACCTGCGGCACGAGGGCTGGAACGGCGAGACGGACTACGCCTCGGACGCGAAGCAGATCTGGAGCCAGTTCGGCTCCAACAGCACGTCGCCCAACGGGTGTGACGTGGTGTTCCTCCAGGAGGTGATGGACTCGACCGCCGCGGCGGGGATCGCCTCGGCACTCAAGACGGTGTCGGGGGTGACGTGGAGCTACGCGGTGACGCCGCTGGTGGGGCGCTCCTCGTACAAGGAGATGTACGCGGTGGTGTACCGGACCGACACGGTGTCGCTGCTGTCATCGAGCCTCTACAGCGACACGAACGACGTGTTCGAGCGCGAGCCGCAGATCGTCAAGGTGCGGCAGGTGGCGACGGGGGCGGACTTCACCTTCATCAACTGGCACACGGTGTTCGGCACCACGGCGGAGCGCGAGGTGGAGGTTCGCGCCATCGACACGGTCTTCAACAGCGTGCAGAACGCGAGCGGCACCGACCAGGACGTCATCCTGCTGGGGGACCACAACGCGGCGTGCACGTCGGCGTGGTGGGGAGACCTGACGGGGAGCGTGTCGCCGGCGGTGACGTGCAAGCTGGACGTGCTGACGAGCCTGAACTCGACGGGCGGCTACGCGAACGCGTACGACCACTTCTGGATGCAGTCCACGTACGTGACGGAGCTGTCGAGCACGGGCCGGGACTACGTGGCGGACACGCTGTGGCTGGTGAACAACCTGTCGGACCACGCACCGGTGTGGCTGAAGATGTACTCGACCAGCGACACGGATTGAGGCGGCCTGTCGGCTCCACGTGTTACACCTCCCGGCCTTCACGACGCTCGCGTCATGGAAAAAGGGGTCCTTTCTGCTTCCGAACCACACCCGCCGTCAGTCGCTTCGCTCCTCCCTTCGTTCGTCCGTCCTCCCGCTCGCGGCGGTGTGCGCCCTCGCGCTGACCGGCTGCAAGGAAGAGGAAGTGGAGGTCGATTTCACGGCCCCACTCGTCGACAAGGTATTCGTGGTCGGCCATCGCGGCGCCAGCGCGCTGCGGCCAGAGCACACCCTGGCCGCCTATCGTAAGGCCGTCGAGGACGGTGCGGACATCATCGAGCCGGATCTCGTGGCGACGAAGGACGGCTTCCTCGTGGCCCGTCACGAGAATGAGATCTCCGGCACCACCAACGTGGGGCAGGTGGCGAAGTTCGCGGACCGCAAGACCACCAAGATCATCGATGGCCAGCCGTTCACCGGCTGGTTCACCGAGGACTTCACGCTGGCCGAGCTCAAGGAGCTGCGCGCGAGGGAACGCATCCCCATGCAGCGCCCGGGCAATACGCAGTACAACGATCAGTTCGAGATCCCCACGCTCGCCGAGGTCATCGCGCTGGCCAAGGAGCTGTCCGACAGCACCGGCCGCACCATCCACATCTACCCGGAGACCAAGCACCCGACGTACTTCCAGTCCGTGGGGCTGCCGCTGGAGGATCGGCTCATCGCCGACCTGAAGGCGAACGACTTCACCACGCGCCAGGCCACGGTCTACATCCAGTCCTTCGAGGTGGCGAACCTCAAGGCCCTGCGCGAGAAGATTGGCAACACCCAGCCGAACTGGAAGCTGGTGCAGTTGATGGATGCGCGGGCCCGGCAGCCCTATGACTTCGTCAAGGCGGGGGACACGCGCACCTACGGCGACCTGATGACCGAGGCGGGCATGAAGGAGGTCGCCACCTACGCCAACGGGGTCGGGCCCTACAAGCTGAACATCATCGACGTGGACAGCGAGGGTCGGTTCCAGGCGCCGACGGATCTCGTGCGCAACGCCCACATGGCGAAGCTGCTGGTGTTCCCGTACACCTTCCGGCCGGAGAATGCCTTCCTGCCCGCGCCGCTCAAGACGGCGGGCACCGAGAGCACGCGCCACCCCTCGGGCTCGGTCACGGAGATCCAGGAGTACCTCAAGGCCGGTATCGACGGCTTCTTCACCGACGACCCCGCGGTGGGCCGTCAGGCGGTGGATACCTTCAAGCGCTGAGCCCCTGACGGGTAGGCGCGGAGCACTCCATCTTCCTTCGAGCAGGCGGGGGCACCCTGATTCCGTGCCCCTCGTGGTGAATGCTGGTGGAGACGTGGCCGTTCTCTTCCATGCCCGGCGTGTCGTGCTTCGCGCCCTCGAGCGGGTCGGCGGGGTGTATCAGCTGGCCCCTCGCGCGGTTGTTACCCTGCCCGCCAACCCCTCGGTTCAGCGAACGGAGGTTCTCTGGGGCGAGAAGGGCCGTCGGAACGTGTCGTCACCCCGTGAGAGCCATCGACGTGAGCGAGCAGACCTGGAAGCTCCTGATCATCGCCAACCCTGTCGAGTTCGAGACCGGCGCGGGCGGGGGTCGCTGGGTCAACGCTGGAGACGCGGCGCCCGACTGCGTGCTCATCGTTCATGAGCCGCCTGGGCTGGATGCTCTGGAGGTACTGACTTCGCTCCGGGCTGGTCGTCCTGTCCCTCCCTACCCAGTCATCGTCGCGGTGGAGGGGCGCGAGCTGGAGCGGGCGGCGCTACGCGCTGGCGCCATGGAGTGCGTCGAGAGGCGCTCGCTGAACGCCCAGGCACTGGACCGTGCCATCGAGAATGCGATCGATCGCTTCGCTCCCTGGCGTCCGACCTCGAACTCCACTCTCCCCGAGAGCAGCCAGGCGCAGCTCCAGGCCGTGTTGAATGCGATGGCCGACGGCGTGGTCGTCTTCGACATGGCCGGCAATGTGGTCCTCCTCAACGAGGCGGAGGCCCGGATCAATGGCTTCGCGACTGCCGCGGAGATGAAGCGCGATCTCGCGTTCTTCGCGGAGATCTACGAGCTGTCCCTCGACGACGGGCGGCCCCTTCCGGTCGAGCAGTGGCCGGTCTCGCGGGTGCTGCGGGGAGAGACCCTCAGCCATTGGCGGCTCCGCGCCCGGCGGCGAGATACCGGGCAAGAGTGGCACATCGACTTCAGCGGAGCGCCCGTTCGTGACGAGGCGGGACGGCAGGTGCTCGCCACCGTCATCACCCGTGATGTCACCAGCCAGGTCCATGCCGAGAAGGCGCTGCGGGCCTCGCAACGGCGCTACCGGACGCTCTTCGAGTCCATCGATGAGGGCTTCAGCCTCTTGCAGATGATCTTCGATGAACACGGTAAGCCCATCGATTACCTGTTCCTCGAGACGAACGCCGCCTTCGAGGGCCAGACAGGGCTCGAGAACGCCGTCGGCAAGACGACCCGGGAGCTCGTTCCGGAACTCGACGAGTCCTGGTTCAGGCTCTATGGGAACGTGGCGCTCACCGGCCAGGCCATCCGCTTCGAGAATCACGCCCCGGCGATGAACCGCTGGTTCGAGGTGTACGCGACCCGCGCGGGCGAACCCGAGAGCCGACAGGTCGCGGTCGTCTTCAAGAACATCACCGAGCGCAAGCTGGCCGAGCAGGCGCTGCGCGAGAGTGAGGCCCGCGCGCACCAGGCCGCCGTCAAGGCCGCGGCCGAGAGCCACCTGCTCGATGCCGTGCTCGAAGCGGCGCCCGCGGGCATCATCGTGGCGGATGCGAGCGGCAGGCTCGTGCGGATGAACCCCGCCAATGAGCGCCTGTGGGGGCCCGCGCCCGCGTCCGGCAGCGTGGACGAGTACCGCGAATGGAAGGGCTGGTGGGCCGATGGTTCGGAGCGGCACGGGCGCCGCCTGGAACCAGGGGAGTGGGCGATGGCCCGTGCCCTGCGCGGGGAGATCACCCCTGGCGACATCGTCGAGATCGAACCGTTCGACGCGCCGGGGATACGCCGCACCATGCTGAACTCCGCCGCGCCGGTGCGGGATGCGGCGGGAAGAATCCTCGGGGCCGTGATCGCTCAAATGGACATCACGGCCCGCGTCGCGGCCGAGGCGGCCGTCCGCAGGAGCGAGGAGCGGCACCGTCTCGTCATCCGCGCCACGAACGACATCATCTGGGACTGGGAGCTCGGGACGGACCGGCTCGAGTGGAACGAAGCGGTGCTGATGAGTCTCGGCTACACCCGAGAGGAACTCGGCCCGACCATCGAGGGTTGGTACAGCCGGATCCATCCGGAGGACCGCGACCGGGTGGTCACCGGGATTCATGCGGCCATTGATGGCGGCCAGGACAGCTGGAGCGACGAGTACCGCTTCCGGAGGCGCGATGGCTCCTACGCCGCCTTCCTGGATCGTGGACATATCGCTCGGGACGCCTCCGGCAGGGCGGTCCGCATGATTGGCTCGATGCTCGACCTGACCGAGCGCCGCCGGACCGAAGCCGCCCTGCGCGAGAGCAAGGAGCGCTTCGAGGCGCTCGCCGACAACATGTCGCAGCTCGCCTGGATGACGGACGAGACGGGGTGGATCTTCTGGTACAACCAGCGCTGGTTCGATTACACGGGCACGACGCTCGATGAGATGCAGGGGTGGGGCTGGCGGAAGGTCCACCACCCGGACCACGTGGAGCGCGTCGCCGAGCGGTTCACACGGCACCTCGTCACGGGCGAGGTGTGGGAAGACACCTTCCCGCTGCGCGGCAAGACGGGGGAGTACCGCTGGTTCCTCTCCCGCGCCCAGCCCATTCGTGACGACACGGGCCAGGTGCGCCGCTGGTTCGGTACCAACACGGACATCACCGCGCAGCTCGAGGCCGAAGCGCAGCTGAAGGATGCCCTGCGGACGCGCGACGAGTTCCTCTCCATCGCGAGTCATGAGTTGAAGACCCCGCTCACGACGCTGAAGTTGCAGATGCAGATGACGCGGCGCCGGCTCGAGCGCGGCGACCCGTTCGCCCATGAGCCGGAACAGGTGGGCAAGCTCGTG
>NZ_DASVWK010000581.1:0-6581 GCF_036389735.1 Archangium sp.
CTGGAGCGTGCGCAGGCCGCCGTTCTCGATGACGACCATCTCGCCGGCCTCCAGCTCCCGGATGAACTCCGCCTCGATGAGGTCCAACGCCGTCGTCTCGCTGGCCAGCACCCAGCTGTTCTTCAGCCGGCCGAGTACCAGCGGGCGGAAGCCATTGGGGTCTCGCACCGCCACCAGCTTCTTGTCGGTGAGCAGCAGGAGGCTGTAGGCGCCCTTCACCTTGGAGAGGGCCTCGACGAGCTTCTGCTCGAAGGTGCGCTGCTTGGAGCGGGCGATGAGGTGGATGATGACCTCGGTGTCCGAGTCCGACTGGAAGATGGCGCCGTCGGCCTCGAGCGCGGTGCGCAGCTCCTGCGAGTTGACGAGGTTGCCGTTGTGGGCGATGGACAGGTGGCCGCCCACGTACTCCACCGACAAGGGCTGGGCGTTCTTGAGGTGGCTGACGCCCGCGGTCGAGTAGCGCACGTGGCCGATGGCCGCGTTACCCGGCAGCTTCTCGAGCACCGGCGCGGTGAAGATGTCCGCCACGAGGCCCATCTCACGATGGGCCCGGAGGCCCTGGCCATCCGAGACGACGATACCCGCCGACTCCTGCCCGCGATGCTGGAGAGCATGCAGGCCGAGGTACGCGAGGTTGGACGCTTCCGGGTGACCGACGATTCCGAAGATGCCGCACATGTGGCTGCCTTACCCCCTTCGGGTGCCGAACGGAATGAGAGAACGGCTGCTTCGCTCGGGGGTATTCCGGGAAGCGATGACCTGGGGGCTCCAGGCAGGCGACGGGGCACCTGGAATTCCACGGATGGGGGTAGGCTTCCAGCCCTCATGTCCCCTCGCTGGCGGCGGCTCCTGGCCTCCTTGCTTCCCCTGACGCTCCTGACGCTGGGGTCGGCCTATGCGCTCGCCTCGTGGAACTGGTGCGGACGGTGGAGCGAGCAGGCGCCCGTGCTGCTCGGTCAGGCACGGGCCGAGGGCCCCTTGCGAGCCGGGGCGGCGAAGGTGCCCCTGGCGCCTCCCTTTCCCGTGGTGGTGGCCGGTTACTCGCCCCCCCGCCCGGACGCGAGCCAGGCGGACCCCATGCCCCAGGCCCGCGCGGTGGTGCTGGCCTCGGGGGAGATGAAGGTGGGGTTGGTGTCGCTGGAGCTGCTGCTGGTGCCGGAGGAGCTCGTGGCCGCGGTGCGCGAGCGCGCCGCCGACCTGGGACTGCAGGGCGTGGTGGTGGTGGCCACGCACGCGCACTCGTCCTTCGGGGGGTATGACCCGAGGCTGGTGTCGCAGCTCGCCGGTACGGGGCGCTTCCGGAAGGCGGCGCTGGAGGCGGCGGTGGCGGGCGCGAGCGAGGCGCTGCACCAGGCCGCGGCACGGCTCACGGAGGTGACACTGGAGGTGGGGGAGGCGCGCGAGCCGGGGCTGGTGCGTACGCGCTCGGGTGGCGAAGAGCCGGATGGAGCACTGACTCGCGCCGTGCTGAGGGGAGGGCAGGGTCCGGTGGCGGAACTGCTGGTGTTCACCGCGCATCCGACGCTGGTGCCGAGGAATCAGGCCTCCGTGGATCCGGACTGGCCGGGACGGGTGAGCCTGCTGCGCGAGGAGAAGGGCGGGGTGACGCTGGTGCTCCAGGGGATGGTGGGCAACGTCTCGGTGTCCTTCGACGAGGGCGAGGGCCTGGAGAAGGTGCGGGCCTACGCGCGGACGGTGGCGGGGCTGGCCGAGCGGGCGGAGCCGGCGGCGGTGGAGGTGGCGAGGCTGGGCTTCGCGCGGGCCCAGGTGGCGCTGCCGAGGCCGGATGCCTCGCGGCTGGTGCCGTCGTACTCGCGGGCGGCGGGGGACAACTTCCTGTGCGCCTCCTCCTCGAGGACGGCGGAGGTGGGGGCGCTGGCGGTGGGGCCGTTGGAGCTGCTGATGCTCCCGGGGGAGCCCACGGTGGGGGCGGGGTCGTTGCTGGTGCGGCGCACCGGGGCCACGGGAGTGCTGGGGCTGGCGGACGGCTATGTGGGCTATGTGGAAACGCCGGAGCGGGTGGAGGCCGGTGAGGGCGAAGCCCGTCGCCAGTACTTCGGCCCCGCGCTGCTCGACAGGCTGGGCACGGGCGCCGAGCTGGCCGCCCAGGCCGCGGGCTTCACACGCTGACAGCGCACCTCAGAGTTTGTCGAACTCCGAATCCTCCGCCCGCTTCTTGAAGAGCAGGGCGGTGCGGCCCAGGAGCTGGACCAGCTCGGCCTGGGTGCCCTGGGAGAGCTTCTCGGCGGCCTCGTGGCGGTCCTCCGGACCCTCGTGGATCTTCACCTTGATGAGCTCGTGGTCGTGGAGCGCCTGTTCAACGGCGGCGACGACGCCCTCGGTGACTCCCGACTGGCCCACGATGACCACCGGCTCCAGGTGATGTCCCAGCGCACGGAGCTGGCGGCGCTGTTTTCCGGTCAACGGCAAGGTGCTTCTCCTCGTATGTGGGGAGCGCTCGGCGGCACTCCCGGGGTGGCGCACCCTACTTCTTTTGGGTCGCCATGCGGATCTCCCGCTGCGCGTCGATGTGATTTGGCTGAATCTCCACCGTCCGCTGGAAGTGCTTCTGCGCACCACTGAGGTCGCCGCAGAGCTTGGCGATGACCCCCAGGAAATAGTGCGCGGAGGCGACCTTCTCGTTCTTCTTCAGACAGAGCTGGAGGTCCCGGTAGGCCTCGGTGTACCCCGCCTTCTTGTCCTCGAAGGTGAAGAAGCGGGCGTAGCCGCGCCAGGCGAAGAACTCGGGCTCCTCGGGGTTGAGCTGGATGGCCTCGTCGAGCAGCTTCACCGCGTCGGCGAACTTCCGGCCCTTGATGTAGATGCCGGACTTCCGGAAGAGCTCCTCGCTCTTGAGGATGGCCTCCACGTCCACCTGCGACTCCTTGGAACCTCCGCTCTTGAGCTCCTCGATGTACGCGGCGCGGCTCTTGTCATCCGAGAGCGCGCGGTAGGCATCCCCGATGTAGCCGAAGATGTCGGCCTTGAGCTTCTCCAACTCCGGAGACGCGCCGGGCGGCAGGGTGTCCGGGTGGTACTGCTTGGCCAGCTTGAAGTAGGCGAGCTTCACCGAAGGGCCGTTGGTGTCCGCGCCCAGGCCCAGGCGCTCGAAGTGGTTCTGGTCCTTCAGCTTCGCGGCCAGCTCACGGAGCGCGGGAATGTCATTGGTCTCCGGAGCGGAGCCCGGGGCAGCGGGGGCGGGGGCAGCTGGCTTGGCGACGGGAATGGCCGTCGCGGTGGTGGCCGGCTTGGCGACGGGGATGGCCGTCGCGGTGGTGGCTGGCTTCGCGGTGGGGATGGCGGTCCCGGTGGTGGCTGGCTTCGCGGTGGGGATGGCCGTCGCGGTGGGAATGGCCGTCGCGGTGGTGGCCGGCTTCGCGGTGGGGATGGCCGTCGCGGTGGTGGCCGGCTTGGCGGCGGGCGGGGTCGCCGGAGCGGGCGCGGCCGGGCGTGGTGCCTGAGGCGCGGCGGGAGCGGCGGGCTGTTGTGCGGCGGCGGGTGGAGTGGCCGGGCGGGGAGCGGCGGCCTGGGGCGCGGGCGCCGCGCGCTGAGCAGTGGCCGCGAAGGACACTCCGTCGAGCTCCCGGAGGAGGAACGTGAGCCGGAGCAGGTGGTCGACGTCCTGGGGAATGTCCGTGAGGAGCTGGCCCACCGAGCGCGCCCCGTCGATGAGGGCGAGCACGCGCACCTCGTGGGGCGTGAGGCGCAGGTCGCCGGTGGCCACGCGGCCGTTGGCCTTCATCACCGGCAGGTTCAGCACCGGCTGGAGCCGGCGCCGGAGGTCCGTGCTGGGGATGCGGCGCACGAGGTCGCTCAGCACGGCCCACTTGTTGCCAAGGGGCATGGCCTTGGAGGCGGGCAGCTCCTTGGCCTCGAAGGTGAAGGCGCCGGACTCGGCGCGCAGGCCCTTGAGGAGGATGGACTGGGCGCGGTGCGCGAGCTGGGTGAAGGCGGAGGCGGGCTGGAGGAGGCCCAGCCCGAAGAGGGCGGCGAGCAGCTCTCCACCAAAGCGGCTCCGGGCGGCCTCGGCCTGCTGGAACTGCTCGGAGGTGACGAGCTTCGCCTGGAGGAGCCAGGCGCCCAGCGCATCCTCGGGATGCGAGGAGTCGATGAACTCGGGGTTGCCCTTGCGGAAGTGGATGCTGACGGCGCAGTCGGCCAGGGTGAGCGTGAGCAGCCCCGTGTGGTTGCCGGCGGCGAGCAGTCCATAGAGGCGCACGGGCGAGTGCGTCTCGAGCTGTCCGCTCGCGGGCGGCTGCTCCTCCGGGCCTGGAGCAACGGCCTGCGCGGGAGCGGGCGAGGCGGGAGCGGGCGCCGGGCGCGCGGCGGCGGGGATGGTGCCGGGGCCGGGGGTGGGCGCCGCGACGGGAGCTCGGGGCATCCCCGGGCCCGTCATGGGAACACCGGGCCGGGCGGCGGCGGGGTTGGTACCGGGGCCGGGCGTGGGCGCCGCGACGGGACGGCGAGCCGTGATACCGGGCCCGGCCATGGGCACGCCCGCCGGACCGGAGGGGGGCGCACCCGAGGGCACGCCCGGCTGGGGGGCGGGCGGGTTGTTGGCCGGAGTGCTCGGGCCAGGGGCAATGACGTCACCCCACATCTCGCGGGGGAAGGCATCGCGGATATGCGGGAAGCGCCCGGGGAAGGCGAAGTTGATGCCATCCTCGGAGACCTGGAGCTTGCCCTGGATGTTGCCGTTATCGATGAGCAACTCGATGGTGGGCAGGGCCAGCGGGCCCCAGATGGTCCCCTGGTCGTTCCGCACGAAGTATTGCCGAACGTCTCCCTCCGCCATCTCCGATGTCGCTCCTTGGTGTGCGTCGGCCACCCTACCCCCATCACAGGGCAGGGGAAAGCGGGCTGCCGGGCCTGAGACATGAACCCTGTCGGGAGTTGGAATCCATCCCCTAGGGGGCCGTCATCGTGGCCAGCCCGACCAGGCTCAGACAGGCCGGATCCGCGTCCTCGGTGGTCGGCGGGTCGAAGCAGAAGACCTCACTGTCGAACACCTTGCACATGCCCTTGGGGGTGGCCGAGCACGCCACCTTGGAATAGGCCTTGGTGCAGCCGTAGCCGCACACCGGCTGGTTGTCGCTGAGCTGGCACTGGAGGGGCGGCAGCGACTTGCCCCAGGCGCAGAACGCGTGGGCGGGCGGGTCGAAGCAGGTGAGCCGCAGGCCGTCGCTCCTGCACACGCCCAGGGGCGTCTTGCTACAGGCCACCTTCCCGGCGCCGAGGGTGCACTTGTAGCCGCAGGCCAGCTCCGGGCCATTGCCGCGGCACTCGGCCTTGGGCGTGTCCCGGCCGTAGACGGCGTACACCTCGGGAGGCGGGTCGAAGCAGACAATCTCGTCACTGCGGCCGGCGCACATGCCAGCCGGGGTGCGCGCGCACTTCACCTTGCCGAACTGCGTGGCGCACTGGTAGCCGCACGCCACCTGCCCGTCGATCGTCTTGCACTCGGGCTCCGGCAGCGCGTCGCCGTAGAGGCGGACGATGTGGGCGGGCGGGTCGAAGCACACGGCCTGACCGTCGACGACCTGGCAGCGCCCCTGGGGCGTCTGCGCGCACCGCACGCGCTGTCCATCCGACTTGCACTGGTACCCACAGGCCACGTGACTGTCGATGGAGCGGCAGGTGGGCCCCTGCGGGTCCGGTGCCGCCGACAGCAGCACGAGGGTCATCACGGAGACGAGGGACACGAGCACGAGGGGACCTCCGCGAGGGGACGGCTGCCCTGATTGACGCCCAGAGTCGACGCGCGCGCAAGCTTTGGACGTGGTAGGTGGCCGCCCGTGGAAGTCACCCCGCTCGAAATCGTCCTGCTGTGTGTCGCGGCCCTCACGGCCGGTGTGGTGGATGCCATCGCCGGAGGAGGCGGGCTGCTGACGCTGCCCTCGCTGCTGGCCACGGGGCTGCCGCCGCACGTGGCGCTGGGCACCAACAAGGGTCAGTCGGTGTTCGGCGCGTTGGCGGCGCTGGTGCGCTTCTCCCGGGCGGGGCTGGTACGGGGCGAGCTGGCGGCCGTCACCTTCCCCCTGGGGCTGGCGGGCTCGTTCCTGGGGGCGGGGCTGGTGCTGCTGCTGCGTCCCGAGCTCCTCAAGCCCCTGGTGCTGACGCTGTTGGTGGTGGTCGCCGCCTTCCTGGCCTTCCGTCGGGGACCGCCAGCGGGGGAGCGGCCGGAGCCGCCGCGCAACCGCCTGCTGGCGCTGGGCGCGCTCATCGCGCTCCTCATCGGCACCTATGACGGCTTCTTCGGGCCGGGGACGGGGACGTTCCTCATCATCTCCTTCTCGGGGCTGCTGGGGCACTCGATGACGCGGGCCTCGGCGGACGCCAAGGTGGTGAACTTCGCCTCCAACCTCGCGGCGGTGTGCCTCTTCGCGTACCGGGGCCTGGTGCTCTGGCACGTGGCCCTGCCCATGGCCGCGGCCCAGTTCACCGGCGGCTGGATTGGAGCGCACCTCGCCGTACGTGGCGGCGACAAGCTGGTGCGCAAGGTGGTGCTGCTGGTGGTGGTGGCGCTCGCGCTCAAGCTGGGCCGCGACGTGCTCGCCGGGTGAGAGGCACTCAGCCGATGA
>NZ_DASVWK010000582.1:0-10413 GCF_036389735.1 Archangium sp.
GGAAGTGGGCCTCGAACTGTTGCCCCCGGGGACAGTTTTGGTAGCTATGTACGGGGGTTGGCAGCAGATTGGTCGAACGGCTATTCTTGAAATTCAAGCGACTACGAATCAGGCCATTAGCGCTTTGGTTCCGGACGAGAAGAGTATATCTCCAGAGTATTTACTTCGCGCGTTGCAGCACGGCCGGTCTCGGTGGAAGCAAGTAGCAGCGAGCACACGAAAAGATCCAAACATCACCAAGGCAGATGTTAATTATTTCGTTTTGCCTTTGCCTTCATTGCTCGAACAGACACAAATATCCAAGATGTATCGAGCTATTCTTGAGTGCCTTGCCTGCGAAGAGATGCAGACTGAAAAGCTCCGCCTCCTCAAGCAAGGCCTGATGGAAGACCTCCTCACCGGCTGCGTGCGCGTCACCCACCTGCTGAACAAGGCCATCCGATGAACTCCGGCCCCGAGTTCACTACAGTTGAATCTCCCTTCCTCGATCAACTCGTAGGCCTGGGCTGGAAGATGGTCACCGGCAACCTTACGCACCCGTCGGCGACCGGTCGCACTTCATTCCGCGAGGTGCTGCTGAAAGACGACCTCCGCAAGGCCCTCCGCGACATCAACCTCCGCGACAGCCAGCCATGGCTTGACGACCACCGCATCTCCCAGGCGGTGAGCGCCCTCGATCGCATTTCCGCGCCGAAGCTCATGGAGGCAAACAAGGAGGCCACTGAACTACTCCACGGGGGCCACCCCGTTGAGGGCCTCGACGACTGGGATCAGGGCCGCTCCCGAACCGTCCACTTCATCGACTGGAAGCATCCGGAGCGCAACACCTTCACCGTCATCAACCAGTTCCGCGTCGACTGCCCCGGCGGCCAAGTCAAGGGCTATATTGTCCCGGACCTGGTGCTGTTCGTGAACGGCATCCCTCTCGTCGTGGTGGAGTGCAAGAGCCCGGGAGCGCCCGAGCCCCTCCCGTCCGCCGTGGACCAACTCCGCCTCTATTCCAACCAGCGCAAGGCCGCCGGAGAGGTCGAAGACAACGAGGGCAACGAGCGTCTCTTCCACACCACCCAGTTCCTCGTGGCCACGTGCTTCGACGAGGCCCGCGTGGGCACCATCGGTGCCGACCTGCGGCATTACCTGGAGTGGAAGGACACCGCGCCCGTGCCCCTGGCTGACGTGGCCTCCACGCTCAACCTCACGCACCCCTCCCAGCTCGCCAGCCAGCAGAAGTTGGTCGCCGGCATGCTCCGCCCGGAGCACCTGATCGACATCCTCCGGCACTTCACCCTCTACCAGCAGGTCTCCGGGCGCACGGTGAAGGTCGTCTGCCGCTACCAGCAGTTCCGCGCCGTGCGAGCCGCCGTGGACCGGCTCCTCCACGGGAAGACGCGCGCCCAAGACGGTGAGCACGACCGTCGGGGCGGTCTCATCTGGCACACCCAGGGCTCGGGCAAGAGCCTCACCATGGTGTTCCTCATCCGCAAGCTGCGCTCCGAGGAGAAACTGCGCTGCTTCAAGGTCGTCCTGGTGACAGACCGCAAGGACCTCCAGCGGCAGCTCTCCAACACCGCCTCGCTCACCGGAGAGTCCGTGCTCGTGGCCCGCCACACAGAGAAGCTGGAGAAGTTGCTCAAGCAGAAGGGACCCGGCCTCGTCTTCGCCACCATCCAGACGTATGCCCTCCGCGACGAAGAGGACGGCGCCCCCGAGACCGACTCCGGCGCGTTCCCCACGCTCAACGACGACGAGTCCGTCCTCGTGATGGTGGACGAGGCGCACCGCTCGCACTCCAGCGCACTGCACGCCAACCTGCTGGCCGCGCTGCCCAACTGCGCGCGCATCGGCTTCACGGGCACGCCCATCCTCATGGGCGAGAAGAAGCGCACCCACGAAGTCTTCGGCGATTACCTGGACCGCTACACCCTGCGAGAGTCCGAGGCGGACGGCGCCACGGTGCCCATCCTTTACGAGGGCCGCTCCGCCGAGGGCGCGGTGCGTGATGGGGGAGACCTGGACCAGCTCTTCGAGGATTGGTTCCGCGACTACTCCGAGGAGGAGCGGGAGGAAATCAAGCGCCGATACGGCACCCTGCGCGCGGCGCTCGAGGCGCGGGAGCTCATCGAGGACAAGGCACGGAACATGCTACGGCATTACGTGGAGCACATCCTCCCCAACGGGCTGAAGGCGCAGGTGGTGGCCTACAGCCGGCTTGCCGCCGTGCGCTACACCGAGGCCCTGGGCAAGGCCCGGGACGAGCTGGTCACTGAGGCCGAGACGCTCACCCCTGAGGAGCGGGCGCTGGACGATCTGGAACTCCAGGACAAGCCGCGACGGCTCCAGGCGTCCGTGCGCGCCGCGCGTCACCTCCCCCTGGTGCGCCGACTGGAGTCCGCCACGGTCATCTCCGGCACTGACAAGGACGACACCTTCTACCAAGAGTGGACGGACCCGGCGAAGACGGAGGCGCGCATCGTCCGCTTCACCCGGCCGTTGGTACACGAGGACGAGGCACAGACGGATCCACTCGCCTTCCTGGTGGTGAAATCCATGCTCCTCACCGGCTTCGACGCGCCCGTGGAGGGCGTCATGTACCTGGACCGCTCCATCCGCGAGGCGGAGTTGTTGCAGGCCATCGCCCGCGTCAACCGCACCGGGCACGGGAAGACGGCTGGCATCCTCGTGGACTACGCCAACGTGTCCCGCCATCTGAAGGAGGCGCTCGCCGCCTACAGCGTGGAAGACGTGGAGGGGGCGCTCCGCAGCCTCACAGATGAGCTGCCCACGCTGCGCGACAGGCACCAGCGGTTGGTGGACCTGTTCGAGAGCCGAGGGGTGGATTTCCGAGGCCCGGACGAGCCGTGCCTGCAACTGCTCGGCGACGCGAAGCTGCGCGCGGAGTTCACCGTCAAGCTGAAGCAACTCCTGGAGTTGCTGAATCTGGTGCTGCCCCGGCCCGAGGCGCTCCCTTACGTGAAGGACGCGAAGCGGCTGGGCTTTCTGCTCGGCCGCGCCCGTATCCGTTACCGGGACGGCAAGCCCGGCCTGGACAAGTCGGTGGGCGCCAAGGTGCGCAAGCTCATCGATGACCACCTCGTCTCGCTGGGGGTGGACCCGAAGATTCCACCCATCTCCATCACGCACCCGCGGTTCGCCGCCCACGTGGAGAAGGAGGTGTCACCGCGAGCCAAGGCATCGGAGATGGAGCACGCCATCCGCTATCACATCCGCGAGCACATGGACGAGGATCCGGTCCACTACCAGAAGCTCTCCGAGCGCCTGGAGGAGATCCTCCGGACGTACGGCGAGAGCTGGGAGCAGCTCGCGCTCTCCTTGAAGGACTTCGTCCCCGAGGTGGAGGGCGGGCGGAAGCAGGATGACACCGGGTTGGATCCCCTGACCGAGGCGCCGTTCTTCTCCATCCTCAAGGAGGAGCGCGAGAAGCAGCAGCCGGTGGGGGCGGAACAGGCCCGGCGGCTCGTGGAGGTGACGCTGCGGCTCGTGGATCTGCTCCGATCCGAGATGGACGTCGTCGCGTTCTGGAAGAATCCCCAGCGCCAGGGAGAGCTCCGGGGGAAGGTGTTCATGTTCCTGGACGAGCTGGAGGTGGTGCCCTTCGAACGGTTGGACCCGCTGACGGACCTGATAATGGAGCTGGCGAAGGCGAACCACGCGAAGCTGGTAGGGGAATGAGCGAGCTGGTGGTGGGAGACCTGGAATTCCAGGTGCGGCGCAGCGAGCGGCGGCGCACGTTGGAAATCACCGTGGAGCGGGACGGGCGGCTGCTGCTGTCAGCACCCGCAGGCTGCGATCAGGCACGGCTTGAGCGCTTCGTACAGTCGAAGCGGCGCTGGGTGTACGAGAAGCTCGCCGCGAGGGAAGCACTGAAGCCGGCGCTCCCGGCGCGGCGGTTCGTCAGTGGCGAGGGGCTGCCGTATCTGGGGAGGACGTTCCGGCTGCTGCTGGTGCCGGAGCAGGAGGTCCCCGTGAAATTAGCGGCGGGGCGCTTCCGGATGCGCCGGACGGACGCCGCGAAGGGGAGGGAGCACCTGGTGCGCTGGTACACGGCGCATGCGCGTCCATGGCTGGAGACACGAGTCGAGCGCTACGCCGGGCGCATCGACGTGAAGCCGGGGGCCATGACGGTGCAGGAGCTGGGCTACCGCTGGGGCTCCTGCGGAAAGGGGGGCCGCCTCTACTTCCACTGGAGGAGCATCCTGCTGCCGCCGCGCATCGCGGACTATGTCGTGGTGCACGAGCTGGTGCACCTGCGCGAACCGCACCACTCGCCCGGCTTCTGGCGCGCCGTGGAGCGCGTGCTGCCGGACTTCGCGCTCCGCAAGCAATGGCTGGCCGAGCACGGCGCCGAGATCGGCACCATCTGACGGCCCCTTCATATGATATGGACACCACGAAAAGACTCTTGTTCCGCTGGCTCTTGTGCTCCATTGCTGGCGCCTTGGCGTCCGGGTGCGCGTCGTCCTCTACAACTCATCGTGAAGACGCCCTCGGAGACAGCGAGGCAGCCGAGCACCTGCCAGATGAACGCGCTTACAGGGACGCAGCGGAGAAGTTTCTAAAGTTCCTCGAAGAGGAGCGGCAAGCAGGACCGAGCGTCATTCAAGCGTCAGGGAAAGACGGGATATACCCCATGTATGAGTGCATGGATTACGGGTGCCCTGACAAAGTGCTGTGTAAAGAGGCCAACGTCTATTGCCACGTCACCCACTGCGGCAAGGGGAGTTGTCGCGGTTGCCCGGAGCCATTCCCAGACGTATTCAAGAATATTTTCATCAAAGAATGGTGCAAGTTCGACTGCCTGCGGGGCGCTGTCTGGGCTGGAACGGCCTTCGGCTTCGTGCCAAGCATCGGGAAGAAGCTTTTCATCGGGCCGGTCGCTTGCCTCATTGAGTAAGCCTTCGCGGATTCCGAGAGCGCACCAGGAAAGAGGCCGCAGATGTCATCAACTCCCGGACAGAAAGCCGCTCGCCTTGCGACTGCCCTCAATAGTCTGGGGCACATTGCAATGGGGCACTCGCTGGAAGAGGCTCGCCGCTCCAAGGGAGATGCGAAACTAAGGGAGGAGTTCCATGAAGACGCAAACCTCGTTTTCGAGATGGTTGTCTACGAGGAGAGAGTCAACTCAACGGTGATTCCCTACCCCGCGGCATGCAAGGCCGCACTCTCCCGGTTTCGAGACCTGGTGCAATCCGTTGACTTCGACGATGCCGCGAGCGTGGCCAGCCTCAAGGCATGTGCTCGGCAGGCCCTTGAGGCCTTTCTGGGAGAACCGTTGCCCGAGTGAGAGGGTTTCAGTGCTCAGTTCGCGCCGGGAACCGTCTCGCTCCGAGCCTTCGCGCTCGCATGCCACGCCAGGGCGCCGAACATCCCCGCCAGGGCACTCAGCAGGCCCGCCGCCGCCAGGAACGCGCCGCCCAGTCCCACCACGCCGATGAGCGGTTGCGCGAGCAGGGGCGAGATGAACTGCCCCAGGAAGAGACTCGTCGTCAGCAGGCCCATCGCCCGGCCCCGCACCGCCTCCGGCGCCAACGAGGCCGCCCAGTTGCTCATGTTGGGCGTCAGTAGCCCCTGGCCCAGGCCCGACACCGCCAGCCCTCCCACCACCGCCGCGTACGACTGGGCCGTGCCCACGAGCACATAGCCCAGGCCCATGCAGGCGAAGAGCACCGCCATGATGCCGCGGTAGCTGAGTACCTGGCGCACCCGCGCGTAGCGCAGCGAGACGACCGACCCCACCAGCGTGGAGATTCCCACCGCCAGCCCCGCCATCGCCGATGACGCCACCCCCAGCCGCCGCAGCAGGAAGGGGAGCTGCAAGGGGATGAGGTAGAAGATCATCATGCCCAGCAGGGCCAGGGCGTAGACCTGCCATAGCGTGCTCCACGGCAGGGGCACGCGCTCCGAGCCGCCCACCGCGCCCCGCTTCGCCTCCGGCTCGGGGAGGAAGAGCAGGATGAACGGGAGTACGAGGAAGGCATACAGGTAGACGCCGAACGGGGCCCGCCAGTGGAAGTCGGCCAGCAGGCCTCCGCCCAGCATGAAGACGAGGCCGCCCACGCCCATGAAGGCCGCCTGGCGCCCCAGCACCACGCCCCGCTCGGGGCCCGCGTAGTAGTCGGCGATCAGCGCCGTGGCCGTCGTCATCAGGCCTCCCACCGCCAGGCCGAGCAGCGCGCGGCACACCAGGATGAGCGGCAGCTCCGTGAGCACCCCTGGCAGCGCTCCCGCCACGCCATAGAGGGCCACGGACGCCACGAGGAGCCGCTTGCGTCCGAAGCGGTCGATGAGCGCCCCCGCCAGCGGCGCCCCCACCGCGGTGAACAGCGCCGGCAGCGTCACCACCAGGCGCACCCACAGGTCGATTCCCGGCACCCACTCGAAGGCCATTCGCAGGCGCGGCAGCGAGGGCGAGATGGCGGCGCTCGCCATGATCGTCATCATGCTGACGAGCAACAGGGTGAGCAGCCGCAGCGTGGGGTGGGGAGAGCGCATGCGAAACTCTTAGCCCATCTACTCCCAGCCATTCCAGAGACTCCCGGGAAAGCCTCGAACCGGGTTCTAGCCCTCCAGTACCTTGACCGCTTTCACCACATCCTCCCCCATGCCCCCCGGATGGAGGATGTCGAACCCCAGCTTGCGGCTGACGCGCTGCATCGCGCCGTTGCCCGGCAGGATGTCCGCCACGATGCGCCGCAGCCCCCAGTCCCGCCCCACCTCCACCAATCGTCGCAGCACCTCCGACCCCAGGCCCTGCCGTTGCACCGCGTCGCTGATGAGCATCGCGAACTCGGCGTCCTCCGTCCCCGGCAACTTCGTCAGGCGCCCCACCCCGACAATCTCTCCCCGGTTGGCTCCGTCCGCCCGCTCCACCACCAGCGCCATCTCCCGCGCGTAGTCGTTGAAGCAGATGCGCGCCAGCCGCTCATGGGCCACGCGCTGGTCCAGCTTCATCATCCCCGCGTACCGCAAGAACACCGTCTGCTCCGACAGGGTCTTGTGGAACTCCACCATCCTCGGCTCGTCCTCCGGCCGGATGGGGCGCACCTGCACCGGCTCCCCATTCTTCATCGTGCACCGCCCCACGTACTTCGTCGGGTACGGGAGGATCGCCAGCCGCGGCAGCTCCTCCTCCTTCACCTCGGGGCCATGCAGCACCACGCGCGCGTCCAGCGCCACCAGCCGCTCCGCCGAGGCCAGCAGCGGATTGATGTCCACCTCCTTGATGAAGCGCTGCTCCACCACCAACTGGCTGAAGCGCACCAGCAGCTTCTCCAGCGCTCCCATGTCCACCGGCTTGCGGCCTCGCACCCCGCGCAGGGCCTCGTGGATGCGCGTCTGCTCCATCATCCGCCGCGCCAGCGTCGTGTTCAGCGGTGGCAGGGCCAGCGCCCGGTCCTTGAACACCTCCACCAGCGTGCCGCCCGAGCCGAACAGCAGCACCGGCCCGAACTGTGCGTCCAGGCTGCTGCCCACGATGAGCTCGTAACCGTCCAGCTTCACCATGGGCTGCACCGTCACCCCGTCGAACGCATCCGCCTGGCCCAGCGCCTCCAGCTTCTCGCGGATGCCCTCGAAGGCCTCGCGCACCGCGTCCGCGCTCGCCAGGTTCAGCCGCACCCCGCCCACCTCCGTCTTGTGTGAGATGCGCCGCGAGTGCAGCTTCAGCACCACCGGGTAGCCCAGGGACTCCGCCTCGCGCACCGCCTCGTCCACGCTGGAGGCCAGCCGCGTCTCCACGACTGGAATCCCATACGCCGCCAACAGTCGCTTGGACTCGTGCTCCGTCAGCAGCAGCCGGCCGGCCGCGCGCGCCTCGCGAATGAGTGCCTCGGCCTCCTCGCGCCGCTCCGGCTCCTCCGTCAGCATCGGCGTCTCGTACAGGCCCGCCAGGTTGTACGAGTAGCGCCACATGTAATTGAAGATGCGCGCCGCCGTGTCGGGATAGCCGAACGTCGGAATCCCCACGTCGTTCAGGATGCGCTCGCCCGCCGCCACGTCCGAGCCCCCCATCCAGCTCGCGATGACGGGTTTGCCCAGCTTCGCGTAGGCCTTCAGCCGGTCCGCCGTCTGCGTGGGCTCGGTCATGTCCTGCGGCGTGAGGATGACGAGCAGGCCATCGCTGTTCTCGTCCGCCCCGGTGACTTCCAGGGCCTTCGCGTAGCGCTCGGGGTCCGCGTCGCCCAGGATGTCCACCGGGTTGCCGTGGCTCCACGCCGAGGGAAGGAAGGTGTTCAGCTCCGCCAGCGTCTGGCCCGACAGCTTCGCCAGCTCGCCCCCGCCCATCACCAGCGCGTCCGTGGCCAGCACGCCCGGGCCGCCCGCGTTGGTGAGGATGGTGAGGCGCCGGCCCTCGGGGCGCGGCTGCCGGGCGAGCACCTCGGCCATGTAGAAGAGGTCCGCGATGGAGTCCACGCGCAGCACGCCCGTGCGCCGGAAGGCCGCGCTCAGCACCTCGTCACTGCCCGTGAGCGTGCCCGTGTGCGAGGCCGCCGCCGCCGCTGCCTGCGCCGTGCGCCCCGCCTTGATGACGATGATGGGCTTGTGCAGCGCCACCTCGCGCGCCGCCGACAGGAAGCCCCGCGCGTCGCCGATGGACTCCATGTAGATGAGGATGCTGCGCGTGCGCGGGTCATCGCCCAGGTAGTCGATGACGTCGCCCCACCCCACGTCCAGCATCGAGCCCATGGACACGAAGGCGCTGAAGCCCACCGCCTCGCGCAGGCTCCAGTCGAGGATGGCCGTGAGCAGCGCGCCGCTCTGGCTGACGAAGGCCACGTTACCCGGCCGCGCCATGTCTCCCGCGAAGGTGGCGTTGAGCCCCGTGGGCGGCCGCATCACCCCCAGGCAGTTGGGACCGATGATGCGGATGCCCGCCTCCCGGGCGATTTGAAGCACCTCCTGCTCCAGCTTCACGCCCTCGGGACCAATCTCCTTGAAGCCCGCGGAGATGATGATGACGCCCTTGACCCCCATCTCCGCGCACTCGCGCATCAGCCCGGGCACGGTGGTGGACGGGGTGATGAGGACGGCCAGGTCCACCGGCTCCGGCAGCGCCTTGAGGGACGGCCAGGCCTTGATGCCCAGCACGTTCGGCCGCTTGGGATTGATGGGGTAGACAGTGCCCCCGAAGGGGTTGCTGATGAGGTTCCAGAGGATGGTGCGCCCCACGCTCCCCTGCCGCTCGCTCGCCCCCACCACCGCCACGCTGCGCGGGTTGAAGAGGGCATCGAGCGGATGACGGCCTCGCTGGTGCAGCAGGTCGTACGAAGGGTCATTCCGTGGCGGACGCGTCGACTGGGCCATAGGGCCCGCTTTGTGGGCCTGGCACTGCCTCTCAATCAACCGCAACCGTGTGACGAGCGCGTGTTGCGTCGCCTGGGCGGCAGTGGAAACTTCGAGGGCGCGGCGTTGTGGCCGGTGTGGAACAAGCGCCCGCCGCCCTAGCAAGGCTCGAGGGGAGGGATGTGGAACCAGGCCTGGAGACAATTCAAGGACGCCCACCCCGATGCGTCTCCCGAAGCGATATACCGCCACGCTGGGGAACTCCTCTTCCGCTTCCAACTGACGGGGCCCATCGTGCCCTACACTCGAGGAGGAAGGTGAAGGTGAGCAGATGACGAGGTTCTACCGACTCCGAGCACCAGATCAGTCCCAGTACACCGGAGACTTGAGCGCCAGACATACGAAGTGCCCGCGCGCTGAGGTTCCATGAGCCCCACCTGCCGCCCAGGCCCGCTCGGCGGTAGGCTCTCGGGGCCATGGCTCGCCGCAAGAAGGCCGATGATGAGGCCACCCTCCGCGTCCGCAATCTGATCGCCCTCGATGCCGCCAACATCATGCGGCGCCTGGAGGCACGCCGGGGCGAGATGTTCGCCCTCTTCTCCCGCCTGCGCAGCCGCGAGCCCATGCTCAGCACGCTCACCACCCGCTACGCCTCGGCCACCTTCCACGACCTCGTCCACCTACCCGTGCACGAGCAGTCCGTCGTGGACCACTTCTATGAGTGCGTGGACGCGCTCCGCTGGTACTTCACCTACACCGAGGACATGCCCAGCACCGCCCAGCAGACCTTCACCACCCTGCACCGCCGCATCGAGGAGGCCCACCGCCTGCTCATCGCCACGCTGGGCCGCCCCGTGTCTCCCGATGGTGTCACCGTCGTCGAGGGCGAGGTGCTCCGCCGCGAGGACACCGCACCCACCACGGCCACACTCGTGCGCGCCGCTCCCACTCGCAAGCGCCGGGGCTCGGACTGAGCCGTCCCCCCTCTGGCCCCCGCCCCGCGAGAGCCGATATGACAGGGCACGGTTCCTTCTCCCGGAGCGCTTGCCCATGAAGTCCCGCGTGATGCTGCTCGCCGCACTCGCCTCGACCGCCGTTGGCTGCAAGAAGGAG
>NZ_DASVWK010000583.1:0-13625 GCF_036389735.1 Archangium sp.
AAAGAGGGGGCGGTCATCGGTGTACTGGACGGGAAAAGTCTTGGTCGACTTCTCAACCATTCCCGTTGGCCGCCCTCCTCCTCCGCTCAGTCTCTCTTCGCTTACCTGCCTGCTCTCCTCAAAATGGCGAAAGTCGAGTCAAAGGACCCGTTTCGTCACCTCGCGCTCTACGAGTCGCCTGACACCTTCGGCTCGCACTCCGAGGCAGATGCACGCCTTCACGCGGGTGCCATCGAGCCGCGCTCGGCTCATCGGTTCTTCGCCTGAGAATCCTTCCCGGAGAGGCGACTCCCGGTGTTCAATACGAACCGTGGGATCTACTTTTCTCGATGCCAATGCCGCATTCTCACGTGGCCTGCCGCGGATCTTCTGGGTCAACCAGGGCTTCAACTACGAGAAGGAGCGAGAGGGCGGCTATGTCCGCGCTCCCAAGAAGAACTCCAGAGGCGGTGAGTTCCCGCATTGGAAAAGGGTGAGCGAACTCAAGCCTGGGGATCTGCTCGTCCACTACTACTCCAAGAGGATCCGCGCCTTGGGGCGAGTGACTGCGGAGGCCTTTGGCACGGAGAACAGCGAATGGCAGGCCGCCGTCGAGTACTTCCCCTTGAAAGAGCCCATCGCAGTTGAAGCGATTGGCGACTCCTTGAGGCTGCTTCAGCCGCCCTCGGGGCCGATCACGCTCAAGGGCTCGATCAAGCAAGGGTATCTGTGGGACTTCACCGTAGAAGGTCTTGCCTTCTTGAGAAGCCTTTCGCTTGAGCAGTGGCCTGCGTGGGCAGACACTCTTGCACGAGATCAGAGCATTCAAAAAAGGGTCACGGAGGTATTGGCGACGGAGAGCCCGAGTCTCTATCAAGCCCCAACACAGGCTGCCTCCAACCAGGCGTCCTCCACGGCGCACGGCTCGGACGTCGCCATCCTGACGGTCATCCAGCCCGAGCTCTTCGCAGCACTCGAGGCGCTCCGCATTCCTGGCTCGCAGCGGGAGAAGGATGCGCAAGGGACTGTATTCTTCCGCGGCTCGCTTCGCTCGCATTTGACCGGGCGAGACTACCGACTCGTCGTGACGTGCGTGGGCGGCGCTGGCAACTACGATGCATCCGCAGCGGCGTATGACGTGATTGCGCATCATCGCCCGCGTGTACTGATCCTCATGGGCATTGCCGCTGGAATCCAGGGCAAGGTCCGAATCGGAGAGGTCGTCCTTTCCGAGCGCATCGTGGCTTATGAGCCAGGCGCCGTCGTTTCATCCGGCGATGGAGTTTCATCGAGGCTGGAGCACCGCCCCGAAATCGACCGGCTGCCGCACTCGATGAACCAGGATGTCATCACCTATAGGCCCGAGCCGTCCCGGCTTGACGCGCAGTTTCGTGGCCTGGGTGGAGTGATTCCTGCTGCGCCGACTGGCAAAGAGGAGGAGTTCCGAAGCCGTGTCGCCTCGACCATCACCGTGCGTGCAGCGACGATTGCCAGCGGAGAAAAGCTCCTACGCGATCCTGCAAAGTTCCGGGCTGTTCGGCAGGAGCAACATGGCAAGGTAGAGGTCGGTGAGATGGATGCTGCAGGCCTTATCGCTGCGTGCCGCCGCGCCAACATCCCGTGGCTGGTCATCCGGGGCATTTCGGACTTTGGAGATCAATTCAAGGATGATCGCTTCCACGAGTTCGCCTCCCGCGCCGCCGCGGTGGCACTCGCAGACTTCCTGGCCTATGGGCTCAATCTTCCCGAGAGTTCTCTCACGGATAGCGCCTCACTGAAGCCCACGCCCACCCCCCAATATCCCGATGAGCAGACCCGCCATTTGCTCGGTCGGCTCGAGGGAGCCAGGGCACGGAAGACCCGACTTCAAGCCTCTAGCGTCAACATTTCTCAGGTAGATCTGGAGATCCTATCGCTGCGCCGCCAACTCCGGGAGGGGGGACAGCTCCGAGCGGGTGACTCGCTGGGAAATGACCGCTACTTGTTGATCGAGGCCATCGGCCGTGGGGGCTTTGGCAACATCTGGAAAGCGCATGATCAGGCGACTCAGACGCTCGTTGCAGTCAAGGTGCTGCATACGAACCTGTCTGGCGATCTGGAGCGGCGGGAGCGTTTCTTCCGCGGAGCGCGCCGAATGGCGGAACTCCAACATCCAGCGGTGGTTCGGGTCCTCGAGCAACACGGAGAAGATGGTGGGTTCCACTATTTCGTCATGGAGTATGTGGTGGGGGGAAACCTCCGGCAAGCCGTGCTCCGGGGCGCTGTCACGCCGGACAAGATCGTCCCCATCATCCTCCGCGTCGGGGAAGCCCTTGCACTGGGGCACTCGAAGGGGATCATCCACCGCGACGTGAAGCCTGCAAACATCCTCCTGGATGAGCAAGGGCATCCCCTCCTCACCGACTTCGATCTCGTGGGTGCAGCCGACACGACGGGCGGTACCCGGACGGGGGCCATGGGGACCCTCGTGTACGCGGCACCGGAGTGCCTCGAGCGTCCCCAGGACGCAGATGCGAGGGCGGACGTCTATGGCCTTGGCATGACGACCCTTTTCGGGTTCCACGGAGCCGATCTGCCCTTCCACCAGATCATGAGAAGCCCCGAGAGCTTCCTCTCTCAACTCCCCTGTCCGCCACTGCTCAAGAGCGTCTTGCATCGCGCCACCAGCCTGGAACGCAGTGAACGCTACAAAGATGCCGGAGAGTTCATCGCAGAGTTGCAACGCACGCAGAGTGCCACCGAGAGCCGGATGAGCATGCAGCAGGCCCGGAGCGCGGCTCCTCAGGACACTCCCATCCGCATCCTCCACTTGAGCGATCTGCACGTCGAGGCCCACGCGGATCCCCTCAGCCTGCTTCAGCCGCTCGTGGCCGATCTGAGGGACAAGAGCGAGGGAGTGGGGAGCGAGGGCCTGGACTACCTGGTCATCTCCGGCGACATCACCCAGCGAGCAACGCCCCAAGAGTTCGAGAAGGCGCGTGAGTTCGTCTCCGCGCTCTTCCAGGAGTTTGGGCTGACATCCCAACGTTGCATCATCGTACCTGGAAACCACGATCTAGATTGGGAGACCGAGGTCTACACCTGGAAGAGGCAGCGGCAGGTGGATGTGCGTTCACTCGCGGTCGGCTCGTTTCGCGAGGCGGGAGACGGGTACAACGTCCGGCTCGAGGAGAAGTACCCAGAGCGTTTCAAGAACTTCTCCGAGCACTTCTACCATCCGCTCTTCCAGAAGCCCTATCCGCTGGACCCCAATGAGCAGTGCCTCTCGTTCCTCTTCAGCGAGTCGCGCCTCCAATTCCTCGCCATGAACTCGGCCTGGGAGATTGATGAGTACTTCCGGGATCGCTCCAGCATCTCCGCGAAGGCTCTCGCCCGGGGGCTTGCTACCGCGGACCAGGAGCTTGCCAAGGCCCGGGCGGACGGCAAGCTCGCCAAGGATGCCCGGGTCCTACGACTTGCTGTGTGGCATCACCCCATCACCGGCAACGAGAAGATCCAGGCAGACGCCTTCCTGGGCCAACTCCGGCAGGCCGGCGTCCGCCTCTGCCTCCACGGCCATGTTCACGAGGAGCAAGCAGAGTTGCTCAACTACCTCGACCCGAACCGAGGGCTGCATGTCATTGGCGGCGGCAGCTTTGGGGCTCCCACCCACTTGCGGCCAGAGTCCGTGCCCCGCCTCTACAACCTTCTGGAGGTGAGGAAGGACCTTCAGCAACTCCGGGTCAACACGCGGTGCTTGCGCAAGCAAGGAGGCGCATGGGAGGGCTGGGCGGTGTGGCCAGGCGAGAGCCCGGGAAGCCGGCGCACCTACTACGAGGTGCAGCTGTAGACGGGGGGTTGACGCGGAGGTGCGCCGGCTCAGTTCAGCGTCCCGCACTCGGCGATCCGCTGCACCCGAAGCGCGGCCAGTCGCTCCAGCGGCGCCGCCGCCTCCGCTCCCTCGAGCACCGCCACCGCTCGGGCGATCGCATCCAGGGTGGACATCCCGGATGGGTGCGTGGGCTCGCGGAGCCGGAGCGTCCCGGGCGCGGGCGGCGGCAGCACCAGCCGGGGCAGCGTCCGCAGCGCGGGGATCCGCTGGGTCATCCGCCGCGCCTGCGACCAGCTCCCGTCCAACACCACCAGCTGCCTCGGCGCGGGGGCGTCCGGCGGCGCGGTGGGGCCATCGGGGAATAGCAGCCAGGTGCCGGGCTCGGAGAGCAGCGCGGTATCGAAGGCCTCGTCCTGTGCGCCATAGGTGAGCAGCCTGGAGTTCACGAGGGCCAGCGCGGCTACCCGCCCGGTGTTGCTCTTCTTCCAGGTCTCCACCACGTGCTGGAGGAGGAGGATACGGGTGCGCGTCTCCACCCGGGGGATCTCGGCACACAGGCACAGGTGTGACGGGAGGTTGCAGCGGGAACAGCGGGGCTGGAGGGAGACGCGGGGAGACATCCTCCGGCATCGTGTTCCGCTGGCCGGGGAAAGAGAAGTGTTCGTTTCCCGCAGTCACGAGTCCTTTGAGACACCCTCCTTCGCTCGCCGGCCCACCAAGCGCGACAGGGGCCCTGTTCCGCCCGCGAGTGAAGGAAGACTCGACCTCGAAGCGGCGTTCTCCTCTGACGAAAAACGCTACGACCAGAAGTGAAACCGCCTGACCAGGCCCCTGGTCAACGGGAATCCAGGCACCTCTGGGCAAGCCGCGGAATAGACCGGGAGACGCGATATGCAGAGCTACGCACAAACGGAGTGCAACAGCCTTCGCGAAGCGGAGGTACCCGGACGAAGCAACTCGGATTGGAAAAGCCCTCCCTCCGCGCAGTTGGACCTGGCTCGGGCGGAAATCGCGAGCGGCGAGGTCTCACGAGGCATGCGGACCCTGTTCTCGACCTTGCAGGACGCGCGAGCCACGCTCGCCCCGGGAGACTGGCGGCGATTCTGCCTCGAGACCTGCCGCAACCACCCGATTCGAGACCTCCTCCATCAGGAGCCCTTCACGCGCAGAGGCTTCGAGAAGCCTCGCAACTACGCAGGGGACGCGGTGGTCCTCGATTTCGTCTACGAAGATCGAGCACCCGCGCGCTTGAGCCACACGCCCATCGGGGTTGAGATCAACCGCTTCCTGTGCGCGCAACCGACCATCACCGCGGTGCGAGAGCGCAGGGACCGGCTGGCCCAGTGGCTCGACAGGGTCTCCGGGCAGGCCCCTGACTCACGCGCCCTCGCGGTGGCGTGTGGCCATCTGCGGGAGTCCCAGCGCTCGCAAGCCGTGCAGGAGCGACGCCTGGGCGAGTTGCTGGCGCTGGACCAGGACATCCAGAGCCTGGGCGTCATCGACAGCGAACTCGGCCATCTCGCCATCAAGCCCGTCCATGGCTCCGTCAAGGAGATCGTGAAGAACCAGATCCGGTTCGAACAGCTGGACCTCATCTACGCGGCCGGACTCTACGATTACCTCAGCCAGCCCATGGCCATCCGCCTGACCCGGCTCCTGTTCTCGATGCTGCGTCCAGGGGGGCATCTCGTGCTGGCCAACTACGCCGATCCCATCGAGAGCTCCGCCTTCAAGGCGTACATGGAAGCCTTCATGGATTGGTGGTTGATCTACCGAGAAGAGTCCGATGTGGCGGGGTGGATGCAAGAGATTCCCAAAACACAGGTCCGGCGGAGGGAGCTCTTCCGGGACACGACCAACAACATCATCTATCTCGAACTCACCCGCCGCTGACGCGCCGAGGGACCTGGAAGGTCCGGGCCCCGCGTGAGATGGTCCAGTCCCCCGAGCAGCGCGAGGTGACGGTGTTACGAGCAGGAGCCGAGCGGTTGGATCTCAGCGTGGCGCTCGCGCGACTGGACACCGAGGGCTACGCGCCGCTCGGACGTGTGCTCGGGGACGACGGGCTCACCGCATTGCGCGAGCGCGCGGAGGACCTGATGCTCGGGCGCGTCGCCGATCCCGGGCTCTTCTTCCAGACGGACGCCCAGACGGGACACTACGAGGACGCCGGACTCGGCTGGCGGGGTCCCTCGCTCGCCTACCGGAAGATCGAGCGGCTGGAGAAGGACGAGCGCTTCCGCGCGTGGATCTCCAATCCGCTGTTCGAGCGGGTGGCGCGCGAGCGCATCGCGGGCGGCATCGCCCTCTACCGCGCCATTCTCTTCAACAAGGGAAACCCGGGCGGCGGAGCCATCCGCTGGCACCAGGATGGGGGAACCCTCTGGGGACTGAGCCAGGAGCCGGAGCTGCAGATCTGGACCGCGCTGGACGACGCCCCGGCGGGCGGTGGTTGCCTCGAGGTGGTTCCGGGAAGCCATCGCCAGGGCCTCGCGCGGCCCATGGGCGGGGTCATTCCGGAGGACCAGTTGCTGGCGCACAGGGCCGAGGAGCGTGCCGTCCCCCTGCCGGTCCAGGCGGGCGAGGTGGTGTTGCTCCACAATCACCTCTGGCACCGCTCGGGCCCGAGTCGCGAGGGGCACCGACGACGCGGCTTCTCCATCTGCTACATGAGCGCCGCCACGCGCTGCCTGCGCAAGAAGCGCGCTCCCCGGCAGTTCTTCCGCGTCTTCGAGGGGGGGTAGCGGCATGGCTTTCAATCAAGGCTATGCCTATCGCGAGCAGCTGGGTGCCCGGGCGCGGGGACAGCGCACGATCTCCTATCTCGTCGACGCCTACCGGCACTCCCCAATCGAAGTGTGGTGGGAGCGGCTCGCCCGGGGCGAGGTCCTGTTGGATGACCTCCCCGCGACGGGCGAGGAGCTGCTGAAAGCCGGCCAGTGGCTCGTCTGGAACCGGCCTCCCTGGGAGGAGAAGGAGACGCCGCGCGACTACTCGCTCGTGCACGAGGACGAGGCGATCCTGGCGGTCATCAAGCCGGGCGGACTGCCCACGATGCCGGGTGGAGGATTCCTCGTGAACACCCTGCTCCACCTCGTACGGGAGCGCTTCCCGGAGGCGAGCCCCCTGCATCGGCTGGGACGCGGCACCTCGGGCCTCGTGCTCTTCGCGCGCACGCACGACGCGGCGGCGAAGCTGTCCCGCGCCTGGCGCGAGCACGAGGTGGAGAAGCGTTACCGGGCCCTGTCGAGCCACGTGGCCACCCGGGAGTTCTACGACATCACCGCCCCCATCGGAGAGGCGGTGCATCCGGGCCTGGGCATGGTCCCCATGGCGACTCCAGGTGGGAAGGCCTCCCGGAGCCTGGCGCGCGTGCTCCAGCGGCGCGCGGCGAGCACCCTCTTCGAGGTGGACATCCAGACGGGCCGCTCCCAGCAGATCCGCATCCACCTGGCCTTCATCGGGCATCCGCTCGAAGGAGATCCCGTCTACGCCGTGGGAGGCGTGCCGCGCGCCGAGCATCCTGGACTGATCGGGGATACCGGCTACCTGCTGCACGCGGAGCGGCTGTGCTTCGTGCATCCGCTCACGGCGAAGCGGTTGGAGCTCCACGCCGCCATCCCGCGCGAACTCCTGGTGGAGTAGAACGCGCCCCCGCTCGGGGTGGTGACAGCAGTCACCAGGGATGACGGCAGTCACCAGCGGCCCGGGGCCCCACTGGTGACCGCGGTCACCGGGGAAGGGCTGGAACCGGCCTGGACACGAGTCGAATCAAGGACTTGTGATGCCGGTGGGCAGGATGCGTCCTCTGGCACACCTCCTGCTCTGGTGTCGGGAACCATGACCGGACGAATCGCTCCCAAGCTCCCCTCCCCTGGCCGTACCCCCACGAGGCCTTCCACCTCCCCCACCCCGTCCCCGACCAAGGCGAGTGAGGCCGCATCCTCCATTCCCACGCGGACGAATGGGCTCGTGCAGCCGCTGAGCGTGGGGAGCTACTCGTTCCCGTCCAAGCCGGACGGCGTCTCCCAGAAGCAGTTCGAGCGCCAGTCCACCTTGAAGCAGGTGGGCAACCCGAAGGAGAACGGCCTCGTGTTGGGCCGGGCGGAGCTGAGCGGCCAGTCCTACTTCGACCACGGGCCGGGCCGCCTCCAGGGACAGGCGAAGGGTCAGGCCTCCCTGACGGCGGCGGGCGGCCAGTTCGAGGTCAAGCACGAGGGACGGCTCGGCACCACCCAGGTGCGGGGCGAGTTCGAGGTGGGCGCCAAGGTGAAGGGCGAGGTGGGCACGAAGCTGTCCCGGCGGGAGGCCGCCGTGGTGGGCCATGCCAGCACGGAGGGCTTCGTCGGAGCCCGTGGGGAACTCCACGTCGAGCAGAAACAGGGCAAGCACTTCAGCCAGAGCCTGGACGGCTCGGTGAAGGCGGGCGCCGAGGCCAATGCCGTCGCGACGTTCGCCTTCGAGCCGAAGAAGGGCACCGCCATGGCCAAGGTGGGTTTCGGCGCGAGGGCCGGTGCCCAGGAGAGCGCCAGTGGTGAGCTCAAGTTGGGCGTGGTGCGGCTGTCGGGCGGCATCTCCGCGCAACAGGGCGTGGGCACGTCCTTCGGGGTAGGCGCCGGCATCCAGGACGGGCGCGCCATGGTCTCCCTCGACGTCGGAGCCGCCGTGGGACTGGGCGCGAGCGTCAACGTGGGCGTGGCGGTGAACACCCGGGCCATCGCGCACAACGCCCACGCCGCGGGCCACGCCGTGAAGGGAGCCGCGCATACGGCGGGCCATGCCGTGAAGGAGGCCGCGCATACGGCGGGCCATGCCGTGAAGGAGGCCGCGCACTCGGTGAAGGAAGGGGTCCGGCAGCTCGGCCACTCCCCCCGCCCTACGGCCCCCTGAGGACGGTCAGTCCCTGATCGGTGAGCACGAGCAGCATGCTCGGCGTCACGGTGGGTTCGTAGACGAGCTGCGAGACGCGTTGGCCGGACACCTGCCGCACCTGGGTCAGCGTCAGACCATCCGGCTCCAGTCGCCAGAGGCCCGCGCCATTCGTACCGATGTAGAGCGCGCCATCGTCCGTGGCCTTGAGCGCGAGGATTTGATTCGTCGGCAGCCCGGAGAGCTTCGACCAGTTCCCCGCGGAGCGTGTCTTCGGCGTCATCGCCCAGACGCCATACTCCGCGCTCCCCAGGTAGTAGCGACCCGAGGTGGTCTGCTCGAAGGCACGCCAGAAATCATCGGACGACTGGCCATTGAGCGCTTCGTTGAAGCCCTTGAACGTCCAGGGCGTGGGGCCGTCCCAGGTCTTCTCGCGGTCCCACTCCTCGAGCTTCCCACTGGGGACGAGCACTCCGAGCATCTGCTCGTTGGCGACGAGGACGTCTCCGTTCGGTGCGATGCCGAGCCCGTACATCGGCGGGCATTGAAGCGACTCATCCCGCGAACCGTCCGGATTCGTGGTGACGAGGTACCAGCCTGGATGCCGGTGGCTGTTGTACGTGAGCCCCTGGATGCGGGTCACTCCGTGGTTCGTCGTGATGTAGAGGTCGCCGCGATGCCGACCGCGCGCCACGCGAGCGCAGTTCAGGACGCTGCGATCCTCCTCGTAGTGAAAGTCGTTCGTGTTGTGGATGCCGATCTGCCTGCCCGCGTTCGACGAGCCGGTGGTGCGCCAGATGTGCTCCTCGAGCGCGACGGTCCCATCGGGCTGGAGGCGGACCGCATCGAGATCTCCCTTCTGGTACTCGGCGTAGCGCTCGGGCGTGTAGTTCACCTCGCCCGGCCCGGGGATGTACGTGCGCTGCGAAATCCCATCCGCCCGCCGCATCTCGTGAGTGCGATACCCCACGTACGCGCGCCCGGCCTCACCGCCGCAGATGACCGTCGAGTCGATCGCGAGCGAATCCCGACCGAACGGCAGGCGCGCCTGCCCCACGCCCGTGGTCCACGTCGGAGCCATATCTCCCGGGCGCAACACGCCGATGCGGTTGCCATCGAGCAACCAGAGGTTCAGCCCTTCATCGAGTCCAACGCTTCGCGGGGTGCCGACGCCAAACGAGCGCGTGTAGTCGAGCACCGCGTCCACCGGCCACGGGCCCGCATGCTGTTGTGGCTCGTCGGCATCGGGCTGCGTCCCCGCGTCCTCGTCCGGCGTGGAGGGAGGAGGAGTGCCGGCATCCCCTGAGGGAACGGGAGGTGTCTTCGGGGGAACTTCATTTCCCACCGGAGGACCGGGCTCCTGCTCCAGCGGTGGGTCGATTGTCCTGGTCTGGTCGGTGCAACCCACCGTGAGCAATGAAATGACCGCGAGTCCCGCTCCCACCGCGCCTGCGCGAATGCCCATCCGTAACCCCCGTCAACGGTGGCTTGTTCGCAAGTCCCGGGCCGATGGCTCCAGGGAACCCTCCAGGCGCGACGCGTTGTTCATTCGACAAGGCGGCGGGTTCGCGGGTACACGGGGCACTCTCCCGCGCCCCCCTCCCCAGGAGTGAAACACCGATGAATCCGAAGCGAGGCTTCGCCAGCGACAACAACGCCGGAATCCACCCGACGATCCTCGAGGCCATCGCCCGGGCCAACGTGGGCCACACCCTGGCCTATGGCGGTGATCCGTGGACCGAGCGCGCGGTGGCGAAGTTCCGCGAGCACCTGGGCGAGCACGTGGACGTGCACTTCGTCTTCAACGGCACCGGCGCCAACGTGCTGGGCTTGAGCGCGCTCCTGCGGCCGTACCACGCCATCCTCTGCGCCGAGACCGCGCACATCAACGTGGACGAGTGCGGCGCGCCGGAGAAGGCCATCGGCTGCAAGCTGGTGGACGTGCCCACCCCGAACGGCAAGCTGACCCCGGCCCTCGTGGAGCCGCGCATCCGCGGCCTGGGTGACCAGCACCACGTCCAGCCTCGCGTCATCTCCATCTCCCAGTCCACCGAGCTGGGCACCGTCTACACGCCCGAGGAGATTCGCGCGCTCGCGGACCTGGCGCACCGCCACGGCCTGTACCTGCACATGGACGGCGCGCGCATCTCCAACGCCGCCGCCGCGCTCGGCCTCCCGCTGCGCGCCATCACCACCGACTGCGGCGTGGACATCCTCTCGTTCGGCGGCACCAAGATCGGCCTGATGATGGGCGAGGCGGTGGTCGTCTTCGAGCCCCGGCTGGCACCCGATTTCAAGTTCCTCCGCAAGCAGGGCATGCAGCTCGCCTCGAAGATGCGCTTCGTGGCCGCCCAGTTCGAGGCACTCCTCACCGACGACCTCTGGCTGAAGAGCGCGCGCCACGCCAACGTCATGGCCGCGCTGCTCGCCCGGGAGGTGTCCTCCATCCCCAGGGTGCGCCTCACCCGGTCCACCGAGGCCAACGGCGTCTTCGCTTCCCTTCCGGCGGACCTCATCCCCAAGCTGCAGCAGCACACGTTCTTCTACGTCTGGGACGAGGCCACCTCCGAGGTGCGCTGGATGACGTCCTTCGACACCACCGAGGAGGACGTGCGCGGCTTCGCCGCCAGACTGCGCGAGCTGGTGGGCGGATAGTTCCCCCATCCGCTCTCTCAGGGACCCGCGGGGGGGCGAACCCGGTTCGAACCGGGCTCGCCGCCATCCTCCAGCGGCGCTACTTCTTGCGGCTGATGATGATCCGCTCCGGCCCGATCGTCTCGTGCACCTCGTGGCCGGTGAACCCGGCCTCGTCGAGCAGGCTCTTGAGCTCGTTCACGGTGTAGGAGTCACCACCGGGCGTGGTGGACAGCATGACGATGGGGAAAGTGCCCGCCGCGGGAGGGGTGACCCGGTCGTCGTTCGGCATCAGGTCCAGCGTGAGCAGCTTGCCGCCCGGCTTCAGGGCGGCCCCCATCTTCCGCATCAGCGTCACGATCCCCTTCGGATCGAAGTGGTGGAAGAAGTTGGTGGCGAGCACCAGGTCATAACCGGTCCCGTAGTCCACCTCGAAGGCATTGCCCGGGATGGTGCTGTACCGGTCGGAGACGCCAGCCTTCTGGGCGTTCTCGCGTGCCACGACCAGCACCGGCTCCCACTCGACCGCGGTGATGTGGGCCTGGGGGTTGCGTTTGGCGATGGCCACGCCGTGGACACCGTGCCCCGCGGCCACGTCCAACACGCGCTGGGGGGTGCCAGGGCTGGCGACGAGACCCGCGAGCTTCTCGGAGACGGGCCCCAGCAGGGCCGCCATGGACCGGGCGAAGCTGACCCAGACCGGATTGTCCGGGAACAGGCTGCCCTCTCCGGCCCGGTACGCCGTGCCGCCCTTGCGGACCGACTCGGTGAGCACCGACATGGCGGACAGCATGAAGTCCGAGATCAGGAAGTGGTGCATCTCCCCCATGTAGACGGGGGAATTCTTGTTCAGGAACAGCTCCCCTCCTCTCGGCAGGGAGTACTCCTGGTCCTTCTTCTTCAGGAGGCGATTCACCACGAGGTAATCACAGAGGATGCGGATGCCGCGCTCGGAGGCCTTGCAGCGCTGGCCAATCTCCTGGACCGTCTTCTTGCCCTCGGCGATGGCGGTGAAGACCTCCAACTCCAGGGCCGTCTTCAGGGCCGCGGACTTGTGAAACGAGCTCATCAACTCCCAGATGTGGAACGGTGCCACCTCGAGCTCTTGCTCGGGCTGGACGGGAGTGTCGGACATGGGGGCTCCTTGAAAGAGCGCGGAGGGGGTCTCCGGGCGGGACCGGGATTTAGTCCCGGTTCGATGAGCCGAGTCCAGCCCCGCCTGGACCCCGGGCCGCCCTCGCATTGTTCACCGAGCCCGAGGGCGCGGTGCCCTCGGCTTTCGAGTCCCGGGCGGGCCTATGTACCCTTCAGGCCTACTCCCATGCACACTTCCCCTCCCTTTCTCCTGACCCTGGCCCTGGTGGCCCTCACGGGCTGCCCGGACTCGCAGCCTCAGCCACAGCCACCCGAGCCCCGTTACCGGGCCACCATCCGTCGCACCGCCCACGGCATTCCCCACATCACCGCCCCCACCCTCGGCGGCGTGGGCTTCGGCCAGGGCCATGCCTTCGCCCAGGACCATGCCTGCAGCCTGGCGGATCAGATCATCAAGGTTCGCGGCGAGCGCGCCCGCTTCTTCGGGGCAGGCCCCGGGGACGCCCACCTCTCCAGCGACTTCGCCTACCACGCGCTGGAGCTGCTCAATCGCGGACGGGCCGGCCTCGAGACCCAACCCGAGGACACCCGCCAGCTCCTCCAGGGGTTCGCCGACGGCTACAACCACTTCCTGGAGAGCCCTGGGGCCACGCGGTTGCCCTGCGCCGGGCAGCCCTGGCTGCGCCCCATCGGCGCGGACGAGCTGATGGCCTACCTGCTCAACATCTCCCTGACGGCCAGCGGCTACCGCCTCATCGATGCCATCGCCGCCGCTCAACCTCCCAGCCCGCAGGGCGTGCAGTCGCTGCCGCCCGCGCTGCCGCCGCGCGAGGAGGCCGGCCTCGCCAGCAACGGCTGGGCTCTTGGCGCCGAGCGATCGGCCAACGGGCGCGGCATGGTGCTGGCCAACCCGCACTTCCCCTGGGAGGGCGAGCTGCGGCTGTGGGAGAGCCACCTCACCGTGCCGGGCGTCCTCAACGTCTACGGCGTGGGCCTCATGGGCGTGCCCGGCGTGCTCATCGGCTTCAATGAGAACGTCGCCTGGACGCACACCTTCTCCGAGGGCCAGCGCCTCACCCTCTATAGCCTGCGCTTCGTCGCCGGCAGCACCACCCGCTACGTGTACGGCTCCGGGGAGCGGGAGCTGACGGCCCGCCCGCTCACCCTTCAGGTGCTCCAGCCGGATGGCTCGCTCCAGGACGTCTCGCGCACCATGTACAGCAGCCACTACGGGCCG
>NZ_DASVWK010000584.1:0-12382 GCF_036389735.1 Archangium sp.
GAGCCCGGACGGGAAGTGGATCTCCTTCGTGAGTGACCGGGAGGGGCGGGTGCGGGTGTTCGTGGTGAAACCGGACGGGACGGGGTTGCGGGCGGTGTCGGGGAGCGCGGTGAAGGGGGAGGAGCGGGAGCCGGCGTGGAGCCCGGACGGGCAGAAGCTGGCCTTCGTGGCGAAGGGGGAGGGCGAGAAGGCGCGCATCTGGGTGGCGAGTGTGGCGGGTGGGGAGCCGGTGGCGCTGACGGACGGCAAGAGCGTGGATGACCAGCCGGCATGGAGCCCGGATGGGAAGTACCTGGTGTTTCCGTCGGACCGCACGGGGGACGTGGAGCTGTTCCTGATGAGGGCGGACGGGAGCGGGCAGACGCAGTTGACGAAGTCGAAGGGCGCGGACTGGCTGCCGCGCTGGTTCGTGTCCAAGGGCACCTGAACTCCCAGGGGACGTGCCCCCCCTCGGAGCCCTCTACCGGGCCAACCGCTGGAAGCGCTCCATGAAGCGCCGGTCGATGGCGTCCTTCAGCCGCCACACGGCGCGGCCATGGAAGGCCAGTCCCTTCCAGGCGCCCACCGCCGTTCCGTCCCCCGCGTTGAGCAGCGAGAGGAACCCCGATTGGGCCCGGTAGGGCCGCGGCGTGCCCGTGCCCGTGAGGAAGGCGCGCAGGTTGTCTCGCAGCACCGGCCCCTGCCTCACCGCGTACACGCCGGCCTTCGGTACGTGCTGTCCGCTGACGAAGCCCGCGCAGTCTCCCGCCGCGAAGAGGCCCGGGTGCGAGGCACTCTCCAGCGTGTCCCGCACCGCGAGGTAGCCCCCCGCGTCCACCGCCGCGCCGCTCGTCGCGAAGAGCTCCGGGGCCCGCGCTCCCGTTGCCCAGACGCACGTGCCGAAGGGGAGGCGCTCCCCCGACTCCAGGTGCGCCACGCCCGCCTCCAGCGCCGTCACCCGGGACTCCAGGCGCGAGGTGAGGCCCCGGCGCTCCAACACTCCGCGCACCGCACGTGCGGCCGCGCCAGAGGCACCTCGGGGCACGTGCCCGCCGTCCTCGAGCAGCACCGTGGGCCGGCCCGTGCGCGCCTGGAGGCACAGCGCCACCTCCACGCCCGCCGCGCCTCCGCCCACCACCAGCACCGGGCCCGTCTCCCGGGCCGACAGGAGCCGCGGCAGGGCCCGCTCCAGTGGCTTGAGGGCCACCGCGTGCGCTCGCACCCCCGGCACCGTGTCGCCCGCCGGCAGCGAGCCGATGTCGAAGCTCGCCGCGTCGTACGCCAGCGTCCGGCCATCTCCCAGCCGCAGCTCGCGCCGCGCCACGTCCAGGCCCGCGGCGCCACTCGGCTCCAGCCGCGCTCCGGCCGCTCGCGCCAGCCCCTCCAGGTCGAAGCTCAGCGCCTCCAGCGCGTACTGCCCCGCCAGGTAGCCCGGCACCATGCCGCTGTAGAGCTGCGTGGGCCCCAGGGACACCAGCACCGTCTCGACGCCCGGCCAGCGGGCCTGGGCCAGGGCCTCCAGCACGAAGAGGTGCGCATGGCCGGGGCCGACCAGGACGAGGCGTCTCACGGCGCACCACCCCAGCCCGCGGGAGACGGGACTACACGATGACCCGGCGCTGGACGGGGGGCCGATTCGCCGCGAGCACCCCACCGAGCGCGGCGCCGATGAACAGGCCGACCTCGGAGATGGCCACGGCGAGACCGACGGCCACACCGGCGAGCAGCCCGAGGATGGGCAGGTCCGCGAGGGTGAGCAGCATCCAGAGTCCCACGGCGACGAGGGCCGCGGGCAGCACGGCGGCGGTGAGGGCCCGGCGGACGGTGCCCACCTTGTAGCCGCCGACGAGCCCCCCGACGAAGCCGTTGAGGAGGGGAACGAAGAAGAGGGCCAGGCAGATGAGGACCATCCACAAGGAGCCCGCGACGATACCGCTGCGGCGCTCCGGGGGAAGGCGCGTGAAAGGGGGGCCATGGCCTCGCTCCCCCACGTCGAGCTGCACGGGCTCTCTGTCTCGGGTCGTCACGTGTCGCTCCATGGACACCACCTCCTCTCCCCAAGGATGGGACGGAGGAGGGCGCGATGCCCGACGCGTGGCCGGGAGCGGTGGGGCCCAGACCTGGCGACCCACCGAGTCCTCGCCAGGCCGCTCGCTCGGGCGCTATGGAGGGATGCTGCCCGGGTGCAGGGTGAGGACGAGCCCCAGCCCGGAGGCGGCGCCCGCGTTGCGGGGCAGGTAGCTCCGGGAGCCCTCGATGGAGAGGGTGAAGGTGTCCGCCGCCGCGCCGGAGTGGACGTAGACGAAGAGGCCCGTGGCGCTGGTGGCGTCCTGGCGGGCGCTCTGGAAGTCCGCGGCGGGGTAGTAGATGCGCGAGGAGAGTTCTCCGCGGTCGGGCACGACGCGGGCACCAGCCACGGGAGCGCCGGAGGCATCCACGACCCGGCCGAGGATGAAGCCGGCGTTGCTCAGCGTGCGGGCCCGGTCGGCGGTGTGTGCGCGGATGGCCGAGTCCCCGACGGCGCGGGTGAGGGCGTCGTGGAAGGAGACGGGCACGGCCCAGACGCGGGCGCCGATGATGTCGGTGCGCGGCCGGGTGCGGGTGAAGGCGGTGTCGAAGAGGACGGTGGAGCTGCGCACGAACCCCGCGTGCTCCAGGGTGGCGGCGAGGCTCAGGTTCACCGTGCGCACGAACACGTCGGACACGGAGAACTCACCACCGGAGCCCAGGGAGCCGTTGCCCAACACCGACTCCGGGTCGCTCACCCCGACGCGCAGGGGCTCCTCGATGGTGAGGGCGAGGCCCTCGAGCGAGGGAACCGCCTGGCCCTGGGCTTCGAGCAGGCGGGTGGCCTCGGGGAAGACCTCGGCGTGGCCGGCGACGGTGATGGCCAGGTGGTCGGTGTCCACCGTCTGGCTGTCACTGCGGTCGACGCCAGGATCCGGCTCCACCGCGGGGCCACAGGCAACCGGGCCGAGCCCGAGGAGAGCACAGCAGAGGAGGAATCTCGGACGCATCATGTCTGCGCGCCAAGATCTCCACGCTCCGGCGCGACGGCAATCCACCCTCGGGCCCTAGACGTCCCCTGGGTGACGGAACACCCGGTGTCCCAAGTGCTCACGGGTGGAAACACCAAGGGCCGCCCCCCTCCTTATAAGGAAGAGAGCGGCCCTCGGAGTCACGACTCGCGGGAGGTCAGGACCTACTTACGACCACCACGGCCCCAGCCGTTGCCGTTGCCGTTGCCACCACCGTTGCCATTGCCGCCGCTGTTGTTGCCGCCGCCGCCGCTGTTGCCATTGCCGTTGCTGTTACCATTGCCGTTACCGCCGCCATTGCCCCAGCCGCCGCCATTGCCGTTACCGCCGCCGTTGCTGGGCGGAGGAGGCGGAGGAGGCGTGTTGTTGCCGCCGCCGCTGTTGCCACCACCATTGCCCCAGCCGCCGCCATTGCCGTTACCGCCGCCGTTGCTGGGCGGAGGAGGCGGAGGAGGCGTGTTGTTGCCGCCGCCGTTGCCATTGCCGTTACCGCCGCCGTTGCCCCAGCCGCCGCCATTGCCGTTACCGCCGCCGTTGCTGGGCGGAGGAGGCGGAGGAGGCGTGTTGTTGCCATTGCCGTTGCCGCCGCCGTTGCCCCAGCCGCCGCCATTGCCGCGAGGAGGCTTGTCGCCATTGTCCCAGTCGCGGCCAGGCTTGCCAGGCTTGCCGGGCTTGCCAGGGTTGCCAGGGTTGTTGGTGTGGCCGGGCGGGTTGCCCCAGCCGCCCTGGCCGGGCGGAGTGCCGCCGTGGCCCGGAGGCGTGCCGCCGTGGCCCGGAGGCGCGTTACCACCGCCCGTGGGAGGAGGAGGCGGGTTGCCCCAGCCGCCGCCGTTGTTGGGCGGGGTGTTGTTGGAAGGAGGAGGCGGGTTGCCCCAGCCGCCGCCGTTGCCGGTGCTCACCGGGGGCTTGGTGCCGTAGCCCGTCCCCGGAGGGGGGGGCGGCCGCTGGGAGTTGCCCCAGCCACCGTTGTTGTTGGAAGGAGGCGGGTTGCCCCAGCCCCCATTGTCCACGGGCGTGGCCTCGTGCGAGTTGCCACCGCGGGGCGGCGCGGGCGGCCGGTAGTTGCTGTAGACGTACACCGAGCGCCCGTTGTCCCAGCGGTACGTGCTGCCATGGTGCGCGTAGGGGAAGTAGTCGTGGTTGTGCCGGCCGCGCATGTAGCAGGTGCCGCCGCCGTGCACCGGGTGGTAGTCGAGGTACCAGACCACCCTCGGGCCCTGGTAGACGTACACCTCGTTGGAGTACGTGTACGCGTTGATGTCCTCGGGCGCGTAGCCGTGGACATGGTTGTAGGACTCGGTGCACCAGCCACCGTACGGGTCCGGGTGGGAGCCCGTGTAGCGGTACTCGTAGACGCTGGTGTTGGAGGCGTAGGTGCTGCCCGGCTGGTGGTAGTGGGCGACACAGCCGGTCCCCATCATCAGGGCGACGGGGACGGTGAGGGCAAGAAGGCGACGCATGGGGGTTCTCCGGGGCCGGCGACGGGGCCGGGACTCTGCGTATTTCATCACGACGACGACACGGAAGCAGACGGGCGGGCTGGAAGAAAATTCATCCCCCTGTTTCCCGCCCTTCCCAGAAGGATCCCCTACTCGCGGCTCCTGATAAAGAGGGGGGGTAGGAGGCGCGGCGCGCCCGAGGGCCCTTCTGCCCCGGATGCCGCGGGGGAGCAGAGCCATGGCCGTGACGGATTCCAGGAGTGGGGGGACGGGGGCGAACTGTGCGATCCACCCGATGTCGGGGGCCACGGGCACCTGCGAGCGGTGTGGCAACTTCATGTGCGAGGTGTGCAGCCAGCGGGGGCAGCTCCTGCTCTGCCCCGCCTGCCGCGCGCGCTCCGGCACCCTGGACTTCCCCCTGCGGCGGGACACCTGGAACTTCAGCGCCCTGTGGGACTACTGCTTCGAGACCTTCAAGCGCGACTGGGTGATGCTCTCGGTGGCGGCGCTCGTGTCGTCGGCCGTGGGCATGATGGCCAACCTCAGCGGCAACGTCGTCTCCTCCGCCATGCAGGGCCAGGGCGCGGACTCCCTCGCGCTCACCGGCGTCCTGCTGCTCTTCACCATCCTCCTGCAGGTGGTGGTGCAGGGGACGATGGCGCTCGGGATGCTGCGGGTGGTCTTCGATGTGCTCGAGGGGGGAGGCGTGGACGTCGCGCGGGTCTTCTCCCAGTTCCCCAAGGTGGGGCGCTACCTGGTGACGGTGCTCCTCACGAGCGTGCTGCTGCTGCTGCCCCTGGTGCTGCTCTTCCTCGTCCTGTCGTTCATCGGGCTGGCGGCGGCGGGCCTGTCCGTGAGCGAGCTCGCCGGAGGGCAGGCACTCGAGTCGATGGGACCCACCCTGGCGGGCGTCTTCGTCGTGGCGGGCCTCGTCACCCTCATCCCCGCCATCTACTTCGGCCTGCCGCTCTACCTGCTCCAGGCGGAGCTCACCTTCAACGAGGACGTCTCGCCGATGCAGGCCCTGCGCAACTGCTATGCGCTGGCTCGCGGTGAGCGCTCGTCCATCTTCGGCGTCAGCTTCGTGGCGGGCCTGTTGGTCTTCGCCGGCGTGCTGGCCTGTTGCGTGGGCGCCATCCCGGCCATCGCCATGGGGCAGCTCCTGGTGGGCGGCCTCTACCTGGCGCTGCGCAACGGCTCCGAGCTGGAGTAGCGCCCCGGGCCGGCTAGTGCACCATGCGCTCGGACGAGCCCGAGCGCGGGGTGTGCGCCTTGCCCAGGCAGGTGAGGATGTGCTCGCGGTACTCGGCCGCGTCGCGCAGGCCGCACACCATCCACCGGCCGCCGATGACGAGCGTGGGCACGCCGCGTACGCCCCGGCTGGCGGCCATGGAGTGCTCGTCGAGGATGAGCTTGCGCGTGTCGTCCGAGTGGAACGCCGCCGAGAAGGGGCCCATGTTCAGGCCCACGCGGCTGGCCAGCTCGAAGATGACGTCCGTGCGCGTCACGTTCACACCCTGCTCCAACGCCGCGCGCTGCATGGCACGCGCGAGATGGTTTCTCGCCGAGGGGCCCTGGAGCCGCGCCGCCTCCAGCGCCGCCAGCGCGGGGATGCTGGTGCGCGGGGCGTCTCCGCCCTGCCACAGCTCGGTGATCAGCAGCTTGGCCACCGGCTCCGGTTCCTGCTGGGCCCGGCGCACCTCCTCCGTCAGTCCCCGGAGCTCCTTGTCCGTGGGCCGCTTGTCGTTGATGCGCAGCGGGTAGGGCCGCACGCGCCAACGGATGAGATCGCCGAACTCCTGTTTCAGGGATTCCAGCCGCAAATCAGTGAGGTAGCACCAGGCGCACAACACATCCTGGTAGACGGTGATCTGCAGGGGCTTGGGCAGGGGCTTCATGGGAGCGGCCCGGAGATTACGAAGTCGGCACTCCCGCTGCCAATCCCCTCCGTCATGGGAAATTCGAGCCCATTCCCAGGAGGGCCGAGCAAGGGGCTTGTCCGCCTGCCTGCTCTTGTGATGGCGCCGCGAGTCACCCCACCTGGCGCTGGCCCCCGGCCGCGGCCCGCGCCTCGGCGAAGGCGAGCGCATGGTCGATCATCGCCCCGGCGATGTCGTGCTTCGTGGCGCGCTCCAGGCCCTCGAAGCCGGGGCTGGAGTTGAGCTCCATCAGCCGGGGCCCCGCGTGGCCCTCGAGCATGTCCACCCCGGCGATCTCCAGGCCCAGCAGGTGCGCGGCCTTCACCGCCACCTCGATATAGGCGGGGGGCAGCTCCACCGGGCTGCCCTCGCCGCCGCGGTGGATGTTGGAGCGGAACTCGCCCTTCTTCGCCCGCCGCCGCATGGCGCCCACCACCTTCTGGCCCACCACCAGGGCGCGCACGTCCCGGCCCTTGCTCTCCGCGACGAACTCCTGGAGCACCACCTCCTGCCCCAGGTCCCAGAAGGTGTTGACGATGGTCTGGAGCTCCTGGAGCGTGTGGGCGATCATCACCCCCACCCCCTGGGTGCCGCGCAACAGCTTGATGATGACGGGCAGCCCGCCTACCTCCTCCACGAGCTTGCGCACGTTGCTGCGGTCATGCGCCATCACCGTCCGGGGCACGTCCAGCCCGGCGCTGCACAGCAACTGGAGGGCGCGCAGCTTGTCGCGGCTCTGGGAGATGGCCTGGGCGCCGTTGAGCACCGGCACTCCCATCATCTCGAAGTGGGTCACCACCGCCAGGCCGTAGCCGGTGATGGAGGCGCCGATGCGCGGAATCACCACGTCCACGCCCTTGACGTCCACGCCACGGTAGAGCATCCGCGGGGTGCCCGGGGCCAGCAGCATGGTGCAGCGCAGGGTGTCCAGCACCAGGGGCCGGTGCCCGCGTCGTTTGATCTCCTCCACCATGCGCCGGGTGGAGTACAGGGAGCGCTTGCGCGAGAGGATGACCACCCGCTTCTTCACCGGGGGACGGCGGGGGGCCGCCGGGAGCGCGAGCGAGGAGTCAGGCGGAGGCGGCTCGCCGGGGCGCGCGGAGGCCTTCGGGCGGACCTTGGCGGACGCCTTCTTGGACGAGACCTTCTTGGGAGGCATGGAAGGGGGGCGAGCCTACCACGGGCGCAGGCGGGGGACGTCAGCCGTGTTTGCTATCATCCAGTCGTGATGAGCACTAAGGAACCGCACCCGGACGACATCCTCACCAACCCGGGGGAGGACGGTCTGGACTCCATCCTCGTGCCCCCGGAGGGTGGGGCGGGCTCTGGCACCGAGGTGCTGGTGCTGGAGCAGCGCGCCACGCTCAAGCTGCGCCGCTGTCGCGTCCAGGTGTCGGCCGGGCCGGACGAGGGCAAGTCCCTGGTGTCCGACAAGGAGCGGCTGCGCTGTGGCGCCCACCCCACCAATGACCTGGTGCTCGCCGAGGACCGCGCCGTCAGCCGCCACCACTTCGAGATCATCACCACCGAGCGGGGCTGGCTGCTGGTGGATCTCAACTCCACCAACGGCACCTTCCTGGACGGCCGGCGGATTGAACGGGCCTACCTGTCGGCCGGGGCGCAGATTCGCGCGGGCTCCTCCACGGTGACGTTCGCGCCGCTCGACGAGGAGGTCACGGTCGAGCCGGACCGCGAGGGCGAGCTGTGCGGGCTGGTGGGGCAGAGCGTGAAGATGCGGCAGGTCTTCGCCCTCATCAAGAAGATCGCCCCCATGGACGTGTCCGTCATCATCGGGGGCGAGACGGGCACGGGCAAGGAGCTGGTGGCGCGCGCCATCCACGAGCTGAGCGGCCGCAAGAAGGGCCCGCTGGTGGTGCTGGACTGCGGCGCCATTCCGCCCAACCTCATCGAGAGCGAGCTGTTCGGCCACGAGAAGGGCTCCTTCACCGGGGCCATGACGGAGCGGCCGGGGGCCTTCGAGCGGGCGCACGGGGGCACCATCTTCCTGGACGAGCTGGGCGAGCTGCGCTTGGACCTCCAGCCCAAGCTGCTGCGCGTGCTGGAGAACCGCGAGGTGCGGCGCGTGGGTGGCAACGACACCCTCGAGGTGGACTGCCGCGTCATCGCCGCCACCAACCGCGATCTGCCCAAGGAGATCGCCGCGGGCAACTTCCGCGAGGACCTCTTCTTCCGCCTGTCCGTCATCAACCTCCAGCTGCCGCCGCTGCGCCAGCGCCGCGAGGACATCCCCCACATCCTCAAGCGGGCCCTGGCCGAGCCCGAGGTGATGGCGCGCCACGGCCGCAAGCGGATCTCCCCCGAGGCCCTCTCGCTGCTGATGGCCTACGGGTGGCCGGGCAACGTGCGCGAGCTGATGAACGTGCTCTCCCACGTGCTCGCCTTCAGCGACGGCGAGGAGGTGCTGCCCGACAACCTGCCGCCCCGCGTCCGGGGCCAGGCGCGCGAGGGGCCGCTGCCCTTCAACGAGCACCTCACCTTCAAGGACGCCAAGGAGCAGCTGCTGGAGAACTTCGAGCGCGAGTACGTCACCAGCGTCCTCGCCCGCTGCGAGGGCAACCTCTCGCGCGCCGCCCGGGAGAGCGGCCTGCACCGCAAGTCCATCGAGCGTCTGGTGAAGAAGTACCAGCTCGACGCCAAGGGCATGAAGCCCCGCTGACGCGGCGCGTCATCGGCGGGCTCGTCCAGTTGACCGATGGGCACGGGGGCGGGGGGGTGAAACAACCACATGTATGGATACCGAGGAATCCCCCCTCTCGGCGCAATCCGGTCAGGCGGCCGTGGAGTCTGCGTTGACGCTGCCGCTCCTCGTGTTCCTGATCCTTGGCACCCTTCAACTCTTCATGATGTTGCAGGGCCGGATCATGGCCGAGTACGCGGCCTTCCAGGCGGTGCGGGCCGGCAGCCGGCAGCATGGTGACTGCACGCCGATGATCCACGCGGCCATGGCGGGGCTGCTGCCCACCGTGGAGCCCTTCGTGAGGCCAGGTGGAGGCTCACCGGGGGAGATGCTGGCCTCGGCCTGGGCGTCACGCCTGGGGGCGGATGTGCGCCGCGCGCCAGTGCCGCGCTACCTGCCGGGCAAGGACCGGGGCAATGACGGGCCCGTCTTCTGGCTGGTGCGCGAGTCTCCGCGGGCCGCCACCTTGAACGAGAAGGAGGACCTGGACTTCGACACCCCCTCGGGGGATGGCTCCAGCGCCAAGCGCCTGGAGGTGCGCCTCATCTATTGGTACCGGCTGCGCATCCCCTTCGCGGACTGGGTGATGAGCCGGATGATCCTCGCCCACCTGGGGTTGAAGGACTACAACGCCGTCAACCCGCTCATCGTGACGGACAAGGACGCGGGCTGGACGAAGAGCCCCGAGCAGGTCGTCAACCTGGACATGCTGGTGCGCGACGAGCTGGTCAACCAGGTGCTGGCGGGCCACTACGTCTTCCCCATCCAGGCCACGTACGGCATGCGGATGATGACGCCCGCGCGCAAGGTCTTCTTCGAGAAGCAGAACTGCGAACCCACCCCGGAGGGCCTGTGATGAAACGCCGTGGACAGACCCTGGTCGTCTTCGCGCTCACCCTGCTGCTGCTGGTGTTGATGGTGACGATGACGCTCTCCATCGGCATGAAGGCGCGCGAGAAGATCGAGTTGCAGACGGTGGCGGACGCCGCCGCCTACTCCAACGCGGGGGCCACCGCGCGCACCTTCAACAGCATCTCCATCATGAACCGGGCGTTCGTGGGCAACATGGTGGCCATGGCCGGCGTGGAGAGCCTCATCTCCTGGAGCAGCTACTACCGCGCCTCGCTCCATGGGGTGAGCCAGGCCTACAACCTGCCCCTGGCGTACTACGCGGCCATCGTCCTGGCGCAGTGCCCCGTCGCCGGGCCCCAGTGCGTGTGCGCCACCCAGGCCGTGGCGGACATCACCGAGGCGAAGAACAAGTTCGAGAAGCTGGACCAGGACATCGCCAAGAAGTGGGATGCGCTGGACCGCAAGGCCGGCAAGGAGGCCCTCGGGCTCCAGATCGGCTCCATCTCCGACGAGCAGAACGCCCTCTACACCCAGCTCGAGAAGGACCTGCTGGAGGCCCAGCTGGCCAGCAGCATCGTCAAGGAGGCCAACAAGGGGGGCCGCTTCGGCGAGGATCTGGTGGCGCTGTCCACCGAGGCGTTCAAGACGGTCGTCAGGCAGGAGGTCGCCGGCGGGGAGAACTGCGGCAGCCAGGGCGCCGCCTGCACGCGCCGCGACGCGGGCCACAAGCTGCACTTCGTCTACGCGGCCATGGGCAGCCGCGGCTACAGCTTCGTCACCGGGCGTGGTGGGGCCGCGAACTTCGTCTTCGACAAGCTCAAGGGCGAGATGCCGGAGCGGGACACGCTCGACATCTACACCAACACGGGCAGTGGCTACTTCCCGCCCGAGGGCGCGAAGACGCACTCCAAGACGGTCGACGCCACCGAGGCGTGGGCGGACGACCATGGCACCATCGCCCTCACCTTCAACCGGGGCATGGCGCCGTGCACTCCCTCCTTCAAGGGGCTCTCCGCTCCCGAGGCGCACGTGCGCAGCACCCACATGGCGGATACGGGTGACCAGCACCAGTGGACGGGCGGCCAGGACAGCGAGGCCCCGGAAGATGTCCACACCATGGGGGTGTGCACGCTGTGCCCCGGCATGTGGCCGGCGCACATGGATTACAACTACAAGAACGTGGCGGAATCCGGCAACAACTGGGGCCAGCCCAAGCTCTACTCCGTCATCCAGCGCGACTACAACCGGCCGGAGATGCACCCGGACCCGTGGAACCTCATGTTCCGCTTCCGTTTCTCCCCCTCGAGTGACGGCGTCACCTTCGACAACCGGGGCATCCAGCTGACCAACGGCCTGGACATCTCCAAGGCCACGGCGCTCTCGGCGGGCATCGCCTACTACAAGCGCGCGGGCCCCTACTGGCGCGAGCCGCCCAACTTCCTCAATCCCTTCTGGCGCGCCACGCTGGTGTCGGCCCAGGTGGACCTCCAGGGCCGCGACGACATCGAGAACGTGTTGAAGGAGTCCGCGCCCTTCTCCGCCGACGTCTACAAGGCGCTCAGTGACAAGGGGTACTCGGCATGGTGAGGGCTCGCGAGGCACGGCGGCACGGCCAGGCGATGGTGGAGATGGCGCTCGGGCTGCTCCTCTTCGTCACCGTGCTCATCTTCGGCATCCACTTCGCCGAGGTGGGCTACCTGACGCTCAAGGTGCAGGAGGCGGCCACCAGCGCCCTGTGGGACACCACCAGCGCGAAGATGCATGAGCTGCCGGGCAACTTCAAACACCTGGAGAACGCCATCTCCAAGGCCGGGCAGCACGCCACCGAGCGCTACGAGGACTTCGACGGGCGCACCTCGCAGCACGGTCGGCCGAAGATCGTCCAGGTCTTCACCTCGGCCGAGGGCTTGAGCGTCACCTGCGAGGAGGAGAAGAAGATTTCCTTCAAGCCCAGCTCGTCCACCAACAGCGTCTACGAGAACACGGGCGGCATGCGCTGCTCGTCCAAGGCGGAACTCATGCCCATGCGCATCCCGGAACACTTCCTGGACAAGGGCAAGGGCAACAACGGCAACGGCAATGGCGGCGGCGGCGGCGCCATCTTCGACGTGCCCCACTACGTGATTGGCGCCATCCCCGTGTGCGGCATCGGTCGTGCGCAGCAGGGCAACGGCAAGTGCCGGGGCGCCTACGGCATCCTCCTGGACGACTGGGGACTGGCCGGCGGTGAGGAGTCGCGGGAGTGCGAGGTGCTGGATGACGACGGCTGCGACAACCAGGCCTATTACCGTTCCACCAAGATCGTCTACGACGACCACAACACGGCGAATGGCTCCGCGGAGAACCTGGCCAAGGAGGTCGTGGGTACGGTGCCCATCAGCGCGGGCAAGTTCTGGATGAGCTTCCGGGGCATGGACAGCTCGTTCCAGGAGAAGGAGAACGGCGGCGACCAGGACC
>NZ_DASVWK010000585.1:0-2541 GCF_036389735.1 Archangium sp.
GACCTTTCGAATCGCCGGGTACTCACCGGGGCCCGAGCCTGCCGAGCCCCGCTAACTCAGTGAAGGAACTCAGGAGCCCAGCATGTGGGCCTTGCCGTGGTCGTGGCTGTGACCCGACTCCTTGTGGCCGTGCTCGTCGGCGTGCTCGCCGTGGCCGTGGTGGCCCATGGCCACGCTCATGCCGATGAAGAGCGCCGAGAGCATGGTGAAGACGTAGGCCTGCACGAAGGCCACGAAGAGCTCCAGCAGGTAGATGCCCATGGCGAAGGGCACGCTCACCAGCGCCACCGCCGGGTTGCCGAGCATGAAGATGAGGCCCAGCAGGAAGAAGATGACGATGTGGCCCGCCAGCATGTTGGCGAAGAGACGGATGGTGAGGGCGAAGGGCTTGGTGAACAGGCCCAGCACTTCCACCGGAATCATGATGGGCCACAGCCAGGGGGCCACGCCGCCCGTCAGGTGCGCCAGGTAGCCGCCGAGACCCGCGGCGCGGATGCCCGCCACCTGCGTCAGCACGAAGGTGCACAGCGCCAGGCCGCAGGTGATCGCGATGTTGCCCGTGGCCGTCGCCATCCAGGGGAACAGGCCCAGCAGGTTCATGAAGAGGATGAAGAAGAAGGCCGTCAGCAGGTAGGGCGTGTAGCGCGGGCCCTCCTCCTTGCCGATGTTCTTGATGGCCAGCTCGTCGCGCACGAAGAGCACGAGCATCTCGAAGAGGTTGGCCCCGGTGCCGCGCGGCACCAGCTTCGTCTTGTCGCGGTTGCTCCAGATGAGGAGGGAGCCGATGAGCAGCACCGCCGCCAGCCACATCATCACCGTGTGCTTGGTGATGGAGAGATCCAGGCAGCCGGCCCCCAGCCCCGGCACCACCGTGCCGTGGTCCGTCACCTGCGGCTCGCACGCGCCCGCCTTCAGCGGGATGAAGATCTGCGGCAGGTGGATGGGGATGTGGTTGTTGCTGAGCGGAATCTCGAACTCGTACTCAGGAGAGTCCGACACGTGGTGGAGGATGTAACCCGCCACGTCCTCCTTCTCGCCCTCCGCCGGCTCGCTGCTGGCGAAGGCCGCGCTGGCGACCAGCCCGACGAAGAGAACCATTGCCTTGCGCATCACTCGTCTCCGCCCGCCGCGTCCCGGGACGCGGCCATCACGTAGCTCACTTCAATCCACTGCAGCGCGAAGTAGGTCCCGAAGAACCCCGCCACGAACGCCACCGCTTCCAACCCGCGCGTCACCACCCACAGCAGCCCCACTACCACGCCCACGGCCCGCATCCCGAAAACCCACCCGACCACCTTCAGCGCCGCGTTCAAATCCCTGCTCACCGCCCGCCGCTTGAGCACCAGCGCCACCACCCCCGTCGCCGCCGCCAGCCCCACCCCCACCACCGCCGACAACCGAGCCTCGGGGGTCCTGGGCAGCCAGGCCGCCACCGCCAGCCCTACCCCCGCCACCACCGCCGCCAGTCCGGCATGCTTCCGGAAGGTCTCCGCCCCGTGCTCGCTCACCGCTTCCGCTTCCCCAGCCGTGCCATCTCGTGGAGGAACCCGTAGAAGCCCACGGAGATCCCCACCACGCTCAACCCCAGCAACAGCCAGGGCGACGTCCCCAGCCACTTGTCCAGGTAGTACCCGCCCAACACGCCCACCACCGCCCCACCCGTCAGCTTCCACACCGCGGCGATGTACGGCTGCGCCGCCCGCATCTGCCGGGCTGTCTCTCCCAGCTCGCTACCCTGCGCGTCCTTCCCGGGCTCCTTCTCCGCCATGCCGACACAACCCTCGGGAAAACCACGGGTTTCCTCCACCGCCCCACCCCATCCCCTCTACGCGCGGGCGCCGCTTAACATTGAAGGCGAGCAGCACGCAACCAGTACCCTCGTAAAGGGAGGGTCCACCTATAAGAAGGGTTGCGGTGACTGGAAGCCCCGCTTGCTACACCTCCCAGGCGTAGGCCACCTCCGGCCAGGCGCGGCCGGCGATCTCAATGGACTGCGCTCCCACGAGCTGGCCCCCACGCCGCTCGTAGAAGCCCCGCGCCCTGGCGTTGTCCTTCAGCACCCACAGGATGAAGGGCACCCACCCGTTCTCCCGCAGCCAGCCGGCGCCACGCTCGAACAGCACCCGCCCCACGCCCCTCCCCTTCACCTCCTCCACCAGATAGAGGGCGTACAGCTCGCCCTGGTAGTCCGGCAGTGACTCGGGCACGGCCCGGTTCCTCCCCACGGCACAGAAGCCCACGATGCGCTCGGGGCCCGGCTCCACGGCGACGAAGACCGCCGCCCCAGGCTGCTCCAGCCCCTGGCGCCACCCCTCCAGCCGCTGCTCGAAATCGAGCCCATCGAGGTACTCGCGCGGGAGGAGGTCCCGGTAGGCGCTCCGCCAGCTCTCGATGTGCGCCCGGGTGATGCCCTCGGCGTCGTCGGGGCCCGCGCGTCGGATGAGGGTCTCCACGGACCATCCTCCGCACTGGCGGCCCCTCCAGGTCAAGCTCTCCGCGTTGGAGGGCGGGCGGCCCACCGGCCCCTCCTCGTCACCCGGT
>NZ_DASVWK010000586.1:0-1839 GCF_036389735.1 Archangium sp.
TCGGGCGAGGTGCTCGCCTCGCTCGCCCTCAGTGCCTGGGCCGTGCCCATCGCTCGGGCCGGGGGCCTGTCCGCCACCTCCGCGCTCTCGCTCTGGGGCACCTACGGCCTGGCCTTCGGGCTCGCCACCCTGGCCGTGCGCACCGTCATCGCCAGCCACCGGCCTCGTGCCCACCGCGAGCGGCTGCGCTGCACCGGTGGCGCCACCATCGCCCTCTCACTCGTCGCGGCCGTCACCTGGGCCGTGCACTCCGGCCTGCCCCTCGCGCGCGTCGCGGCGCTGCTGCCCATGGGCCTCGTGGCGCTCGGGCTGTGCGTGGCCCTCCCCTCGCCCCGCCGGCTGCACTCCATCGGCTGGACGCTGGGCGTGGCCGGTACCGTCACGTTCGTGCTGCTCGGCGTGGGGCTCGCCTGAGGTGCGTCAGTCGAGGCCCTTGCGTCCGCGGAAGCGCTGTCGAAGGAAGCGTCGGGCGTGGCCCTCGGCGATCAGCCGCTGCGCTTTGCGCACCGCCGCCTGCGCCTCCTCCAGGGTGACCTCGCCCTCGACGAGGGAATCCGCGAGCAGGCACTGGTACGAGGCGCAGCTCGACGGACGGTCCTTGTAGATCTGGCAGTCCCGGCCCTTGAGCGCCGGGCACCGCTGCGCGAGCACCTCCGTCCCGCTCCGCCGCTGCTGCGTGGGAATACCGAGGGCACGCAGCCGCTCCAGCTCCTCCGGCTCGAGCCCCACGTGGGTGAAGAGGCTGCCATCGCAGCACAGGCCGCAGCCGCGGCAGAGGATCGACAGCGGAGATTCGGGTGTGCCAGGATTCATCCAGGAACTCAGATAGTCATCGCCGCCCCCGGCCGCTCGTGCGCGCCAGGGTGCAGGCGAGGGCTCGCATGGGACCGAGGTCCGGCCCCTCCTCGGCGCTCCACGTCCCCCGCCCTCTTCTGTCAATGACTTCCCATCGACAACGGCGGGACGACGCCAGCATAATCGCCGGGCCCAACCCACCCCCGAGGTCCCAATGAGCAATGTACCCGATGTAGAGCAGCTCGATGCCCCCCCGCCGATCTCCGCCGAGCTGCGTGCGAAGATCCTCGCGGACCCGAACATGGCGAAGATGGCCGCGGAACTCGAGATGGACCTCGAGGAGTTCGTCAACACCGTCGGGTACTACATGAACAACCCGGGCGTGGAGCCCGCCTTCCTCGTCGTCAGCGACGAGAACCTGAGGAAGATGGGAGTCGAGCCGCCCACCGCCGAGGCCCTCGAGGCCAACGTGCGCGCCAGCGTCGAGGCCATCAAGGCCGGCCAGTCCCCGAGTGGTTTCGAGGATGCTCGCAAGCGGACCGTGGACCTGGCGTCCCAGGGCGGCGAGGCCGTGAAGACCACGGACTCCGGCCTCGACGACGCGGTGAAGAAGGCACGGACCTCGCTAAAGCCCTGATCCCACGAGGCTTTCTCGAAAAGCTCCGGCCCCTGACAACTTCCAACCGCGGCCCCCGATAATCATTTCAACGCAGCACTTTCCTTCCAGAAAAGAGAGTTCGCCATGGGCTTCATCAAGGGCATCGGCAAGGTTTTCAGCAAGATCGGTGACTTCGCCAAGAAGGCGGTTGGGTTCGCCAGCAAGATCCTCAACGGGCCGCTGGGCAAGATCGCCTCGCTCATCCCGGGCGTGGGTCCCTTCATCGCGGGCGCCTCGAAGATCGTCGGCATCGCCAACAGCGTGCTCAACGGTGGCGGCCTCAAGGGCATCATCGGCGGCCTCGTGGGCAACCTGGGTGGCGGCCTGCTCGGCAAGGCCGGCTCGCTGCTGAGCAAGACGGGCCTGGGCGCCGCCATCGGCCTGGG
>NZ_DASVWK010000587.1:0-3886 GCF_036389735.1 Archangium sp.
GCCGCCAAGGGCAAGACGGGTGAGAACCTCCTGCAGCAGCTGGAGCTCCGCCTGGACAACGTGGTGTTCCGCATGGGCTTCGCGGACACCCGCGCCGAGGCTCGCCAGCTGGTGCGTCACGGTCACTTCACGGTGAACGGCAAGCGGGTCAACATCCCGTCGTTCGCGGTGAAGCCGGGCGCCTCCATCGAGGTGGCCGAGAAGAGCCGGAAGATCCTCCGCATCTCCGAGGCGCTGGAGACCGTGGATCGCCGTGGCGTGCCGCAGTGGATCGACCTGGACAAGAAGGGCTTCAAGGGCACGGTGCGCACCGCTCCGAACCGCGAGGACCTGACCATGCCGATCCAGGAGCAGCTGATCGTCGAGCTCTACTCGAAGTAATCGGCCCGGCTCGCCCACCCTCGGGCGAAGCGCTGGAGCTGTCGTACGCGCCCTGGCCTCACCGCCGGGGCGTCGTGCTTCTACCGGTCCCCCCACATGCAGCCTCGGGCCGGCTCGTTATTCAAGGAAACCCGCGTGCCCATCCTCCCGCTCCCTTGGCGGGTAAGTCGGTGGTGGCGCACGTCATGAGGAGCAGAAGGACATGGCTGACACGCTTATCGCGAAGAACTGGCGGGATCTCATCAAGCCCCGTCGGCTCGAGGTCGATCAGGACTCGCTGACCCCCACCTACGCCAAGTTCGTGGCGGAGCCGCTCGAGCGCGGCTTTGGCACCACGCTGGGCAACTCGCTGCGCCGGGTGCTGCTGTCGTCCCTCCAGGGCTCGGCCATCACCTCCGTGAAGATCGACGGGGTGGATCACGAGTTCACCACCATCCCCGAGGTGGTCGAGGACGTCACGGACGTCGTGCTGAACCTGAAGGAGGTCCTCCTCCGGATGCACACGAACGAGACCAAGACGCTCCGCATCGAGGCGGAGGGCCCCAAGGAGGTCAAGGCCGGTGACATCATCGCCGACCAGGACGTGGAGATCCTCAACCCGGGTCACCACATCTGCACCATCTCCGAGGGTGGCAAGGTGCGCATGGAGCTGACGTGCCGCCGCGGCCGTGGCTACGTCCCGGCCAACTCCAACAAGGTGGCGGGCGCGCCCATCGGGACCATCCCGATCGACTCGCTCTTCTCGCCCACCCGCAAGGTGAACTACCAGGTGACCAACGCCCGCGTCGGTCAGGTCACCGACTACGACAAGCTCACCCTCGAGGTGTGGACGGACGGCTCCGTCACCCCCCAGGATGCCGTCGCCTACGCGGCCAAGATCGTCAAGGAGCAGCTCACGGTGTTCGTCAACTTCGACGAGACCGAGGAGCCCGTGGCCGTCGAGGCCCCGAAGGAGGAGGCCAAGCTCAACGAGAACCTCTTCCGCTCCGTGGATGAGCTGGAGCTCTCCGTGCGCTCGGCCAACTGCCTCCAGCAGGCCAACATCAAGAGCATCGGTGACCTGGTGCAGCGCACCGAGGCCGAGATGCTCAAGACCAAGAACTTCGGCCGCAAGTCCTTGAAGGAGATCAAGGAGATCCTCGCGGAGATGGGCCTGTCGCTCGGCATGAAGCTGGAGAACTGGCCTCCGAAGACCCCCCCGCCTGCCCCGGCTCCGGGTGCTGGCGCGGCGGCGGCCGCGGCTGCCGCGGGTGTCCCGGCGGGCGCCCCCAAGGCCTGATAGAAGTCTTTTGTAATGGACCCCGTGAGGGGTCCATTCTTCCCACCCGGTACCTCGTACGGCCGGAGTGGTGGACCCGAGAGGGTCCGGAGTAGGCACCATGCGTCATAAGGTCGGACAGAGGAAGCTTCACCGCACCACGAGCCACCGGCTCGCGATGCTCCACAACATGGTCACCTCGCTGCTCGAGCACGAGGCCATCCGCACCACGCTGCCCAAGGCCAAGGAGGCCCGGGCGATCGCCGAGCGCATCATCACCCTCGGCAAGCGCGGTGGTCTGGCCAACGTGCGCCTCGCGGAGCGGACGGTTCGCAACCGCGCCATCCTCCAGAAGGTGTTCAGCGAGTACAAGACCCGCTACGCCACCCGCCCGGGCGGTTACACCCGCATCGTGCGCCTTGGCTTCCGCAAGGGTGACGGTGCCGAGATGGCCCTGCTGGAGCTGGTGGATCGTCCCGCCAAGGCCAAGACCGAGGACACGGAGGCTACCGCCCCCGAGACCACGGACAACAAGACGGAGTAGTCGGCCGTTGGCAGGGTAGTGCACGAGAGCGTCCTTCCTCCTGGGAAGGGCGCTCTCGCGCTTTCAGGGGCCGCTGCCCGAGACCGAGAGCTACTGCGCGTCCTCGGTGAGGTTCTGGCCGTCCTGGAGCAGCAGGGCGCGACCCTCCGAGGTGCGCATCTCGACGCCGCGGATGACGATGTCCGAGGGCGCCGCCTGGCCCGTGGCGCCCAGCAGTTGCTTGGGGCTGATGGTGACTTCCTTCGTCGGCATCACGCGGGCCACCGAGGCGCGCCACTCCGCGCCACGGTTGTCCGTGACGACGATGATGACGTCCTCCCAGGGATCCTCGCTCTTGTTCAGGATGGAGACCGAGGCCCGGCTGGGGATGGCCACGAGCTTCGCGCCGAAGTCTCCCGTCTGCTTCACCCCTCGCGCGCAGGTGATGCCGAAGGTGCTGGCGGACAGCAGGAGCCAGCCGCTCGCGATGAAGGCCTTGTACTTGAAGAAGCGGTCCTGCTCGCGGAACTCCTGGACCTTCTCCTTGACCACGGAGACCGCGTTCAGGGCCACGTTGGCGGACTCGGACTTCAGCCGCTCCTTGAGCGCCGCCGCCTGCTGCTGCTCCTTCGGCAGGGGCGCGGTGCGCGTGGCGCTCATCACTCGCACGTTCGTCTGCGACACGCGCGGCACGCTCGTCGACGACGGCGTTCCACGCGGCGGCTGCTGGGGCTGGTTGGCACCTTCACTCATCGGGGTTCCAGTCTAGAGGGCATGGGCCGCCGCTGGCTACTGGCCGCGAGGGCTCTTGAGCTGTTGCAGCACCCGAGAGGCCACCACGTTCTCCGGTTGCGCCTCCAGCACCTTGCGCAGCCACTTCTCCGCCTTCTCGCTCACCATCCGGCGCTCCTCGGGCTTCGAGGACTGCCTCGCCTGCTCGGCGAAGAGGATGCCGAGCCGCAGGCTGAACTCCAGGTTGTCTGGATCCCTGTCCACCACCCGCATCAGCTCACGTTCGGCGCCCGCCCAGTCGCCCTCCAACTGGTACACCAGCGCCAGCTTGCCCCTCGGCGCCACCTCGTCCGGTTGGAGCGAGGTGAGCACCCGGAAGGCCTCGCCCGCCGCCTTCAGGTCCTTGCGCTCCAGGTGGATGTCCCCCAGCCGGAACCAAGCCGTGTCCAGCAACGGGTTGAGTTCCACCGCCTTCTCCAGGTACGGCCGCGCCGCCTCTGGCCTCTGCCGCCCCAGGTACAGCTCGCCCAGGTAGAAGTGGTTCTTTCCGTCCTCGGGGGCCAGTTCGATCGCCCGCTTGAACTCCTCCACCGCCCGGCCCGCGTCGTCCAGCCGCTGCCACGACAGCCCTAGCAGCGCGTGCACCACCGCCAGGTCCGGATAGTCCCGGAGAATCTCCTCGAAGGCCACGATGGCCGGGTGCGGCGCGTCCATCTCGTGCAGGTAGCGCAGGCCCTCTTCCAGCTTGGGCTCCACCGCCTTGGGGAAGCGCGCGAAGGGGTCCGCGAGCTGATCCATCAGCGCCCGCGCCGTGGCCACCTCGGCGCGGCTCGGGCTCATCCGTACCAGGGCCCCCAGCGCCGCCACCGCCCCCGCCGAATCCCCCGTCCGATGCAGCGCCTTGGCCAACGGCAGGCGGATGCCCGCGCGCTCCGGCGCCAGCTCGGCCGCGCGCCGCAACGGACCCACCGCCGCCACATACTGCTCGGACT
>NZ_DASVWK010000588.1:0-1524 GCF_036389735.1 Archangium sp.
TGCACTTGGGGCCCTCCTCCGAGTTCCCCACACGTTGTCCACACCCCCCTGTGCGATCTGGCGCCCGCTCAAGCGCCCTGCCCCAACCCCTCGCGCTTGAGCGCCACCAGCAACAGGGAAATCGCCGCCGGCGTCAGCCCCGGCACCCGCCTCGCCTGCCCCACCGTCGCCGGCCGGTGCTTCTCCAGCTTCTCCACCGCCTCCGCCGACAGCCCCCGCACCGTCCCGTACGTGAAGTCCCCCGGAATCCTCCACCCGTCCCATGCCTCCGCCTCCCTCGCCGCCGCCCGCTCCGCCATCACGATGTACCCCTCGTACTTCACCTCCACCTCCACCTCCTCCACCACGTCCGCCTCGAGTGTCGGCCACCCCTCCGCCCGCTCCGCCGCCAACGCCGCGTAGGTGACTTCCGGCCGCTTGAGTCGCGCCGCCAGGCCCGTCCGCTTCAGCCGCGCCACCTCCTCCGCCACCGCCCGGCCTCGCGCCTCCACCCGCTCCAGCACCTCGCGCGACACCAGCCCCACCCGCGCCCCGTGCTTCGCCAGGCGCAGGTCCGCGTTCCCCTCGCGCAGCTTCAGCCGGTGCTCCGAGCGGCTCGTGAACATCCGGAAGGGCTCCTCCACCCCCTTCGTCACCAGCTCGTCCACCAGCACCGCCCCGTGCGCCTCGTCCCGCCCCAGCACCAGCGCCGGCTCGCCGCGGACCTGGAGCCCCGCGTTGATGCCCGCGTACAACCCCTGGAACGCCGCCTCCTCGTACCCGCTCGTCCCGTTGAGCTGCCCCGCGAAGTAGAGGCCCTGGAGGGCCTTCGTCTCCAGCGTCTCCTTGAGCTGCGTCGGCGGCGCGTAGTCGTACTCCACCGCGTAGCCGTAGCGCGCCACCTCCACCCGCTCCAGCCCCGGCAGCGTGCGCAGGAACTCGAGCTGCACCTCCGCCGGCATGCTCGTGGACAGGCCCGCCGGGTACACCAGCGGCGAGTCCGGGCCCTCGGGCTCCAGGAAGACCAGGTGCCGCTCCCGAGCCGAGAAGCGCACCACCTTGTCCTCCAGGGAGGGGCAGTAGCGTGGACCCCGGCCCACGATTTCCCCCTGGAAGAGCGGCGAGCGGTGGAGGTTGTCGCGCAGAATCTGGTGCGTGCGCGCCGTGGTGTACGTGAGGGCGCAGGTGACGGCTGGCTGGCGCGGGAAGGGCTCGCCCCCCAGCGCCCACTTCGTGCGCAGCGATAGCGGGCGCGGCGGGAAGTCTCCGGGCTGGGGCTCGAGGGCGGCCCAGTCGATGCTGTCGCGCACCAGCCGCGCCGGCGTCCCCGTCTTGAAGCGCTCCAGCGTGAAGCCCAGCGAGCGCAGGGAGAGGGAGAGCCCCTTCGCCGCCTCGTCCCCGAGCCGCCCGCCCACCTCCTTCTTCTCGCCCACGTGCATGAGGGCCTGGAGGAAGGTGCCGGTGGTGAGGAGCACGGCCTTCGCTTGAACCTGGGTGCCGTCCCCAAGCACCACGCCCGAAATCTGGCCGCCCTCGGCGACGAGG
>NZ_DASVWK010000589.1:0-2146 GCF_036389735.1 Archangium sp.
GGGGCGGGCCCGGGCGCGCGCTCAGCGCCTCTTCCCGCTCGGCAGTCAGGTCATCGAGCAGGTATTCGAAACGCGGCACCAGGGCTCGCCACCGCTCCCGCTCCGCCTCTCCTTCTGGCAGCTCGAAGAGCTCCTCCACCCGGCGGGGCGCTGTCCATGTCCCCTCTGGCCCGTGGTACATGACGAGCGGGAGAATGATGGGGAGCAGCGCGCTCTCTGGATGCTCCTGGCGCCAGCGCTCCACCTGGCGCACCACGTAGCGCAGCATGCGCAGCGCCATCCACCTGTCCACTGAGGACTGGTGCTCCAGCAGCACGTACAGCAACAGCGGGTGGCCCGTGCGCAGTCGCGCCGTGAAGAGCAGGTCGCTCTCGGTCTCCCGCAGCTCCGGGTCCACCACGCTTCCAGGCTCTCGCCTCAGGGACGACCAGTCCACTTCCGAGACGACATGCGCGGGCAGGACGGCGCGCAGTTCGGCCGCGGCCCGCTCGGGGTGACCGAAGGTATAGCGCGCGAAGAGGTCATGAGGTCCAGACATGGCGAGCCGCGTCGCAAGCATGCGGCGGGCCAAGGTCAGTCCAACAGGATGCGGCGGCCGTCGTCCTCCGACTCCATCGCCGCCGAGAGGATGCGCTGCACGGTGGCCGCCTCCTCCACCGTGGCCAGGGCCACGTCCGGCGCGGCAGTCCCCTCCACCCGCGCGAGGAACCGGCGCGCGGTCTCCACGTGGGCCTCGGCCCAGGGCTCGCGCGCTCCGGGCCTGGGTTCGAGCCCCGGAGCGAGGTCCCTCCACGCCCCGGCCTCGAAGCACCGCACCGGCGAGACACACCAACCCTCGCGCGCGGGGACGAAGCCCCCGGAGAAGCCCGCCTCCCAGTGCTCCCCGAGCAGGGACCAGCCGCCATGCAGCCCCGGCTCGGGACTGGCCGCGTGCGTGAGCACCAGCACCGTCCCCGAGGAGAGCCCCACGTGCAGCGCCGCCGTGTGCACGGGCCGGCCCGACAGCGAGGCCTGCACCCAGGTGGGCGTCGTGCCCGTCAGCCACAGCGCCGCGTCCAGCACGTGCGAGAGCCCGCCAAAGTCCGCCGAGCGCCCGACATAGGCCCCGGGCTCCAACACGTCCGTGGGGACGAAGTTGTTGCGCACCGTGACGACCAGATGGTGGGCCGTGCGCTCCGACAGCCAGGCCCGCAGCACCTGGAGCGGCGGGAGCATCCGGTAGGGGAAGTTCACCGCACAGGGGCGCGTCGCCGTCCGGACCCGCTCGACCAGCGCCCGCGCCTCCTCCCTGGTGCGCGTCAGGGGCTTCTCGCAGAGCACCGCGCGGCCCGCGTCCAGGGCCAGCTCCACGTGCTCGCGGTGCAGTGCGTCCGGGCTCGCCACCACCACCGCGTCCACCGCCGCGCACAACTCGCGCACGCTCGTCGTGGCCAGGGGAATGCCCTCCCGTGCGGCGACCTCACGCGTGTGCCCCACCTGCTGGCCGCACAGCGCGACGACCTCGGCGCCCGCGGCGCGGAAGGCCCCGACGTGCATCAAGCCCCACTTCGTTCCGATGACACCGATTCGCATGGGCAGGGGTGAGCGGAGCAGAGGCTTCAGGCTCCCGCGGGGGCGGCGGCCTCGGCGGCGACCGAGCCCTGGGGAAAGCTGTCGAGCGCCTGGGCCACGGCATCCTCGAACTCCTCCAGCGGGCTGAACTTGGAGAGGACATGCCAGACCCCGGGGATGCGGGGAATTCGCCGGGTGCTGTGGATGATGAGGGGAATCCCGTGGAGTTCCGGCGTCTGGAGGACGTTCCGGCAGAGTTCGACCCCATCCATGTGCGGCATCATCCAGTCCGTCACGATGAGATTGGGCCGCAACCGGTGGGCCAATTCCAGGGCTTCCGAGCCATCGTGCGCCTGGAGGACCTGGTAGCCCATGACCTCCAACACGTCCGTGTAGAGCTCGAGCAGCTCCGGATCATCGTCGACCAGGAGAATCGTGCTCACGGCATCACCCTCTCTTTCCCGAGCGCCTGACCTGGATGGCAACCTCGCGCTCTCATCAAGAGAGGAGTCTCCCTTTCCCCCCTTGTGATGTCAGACCCCGCATCTCTCAAGATGTTCATTCCGGGCGAGGTTCGAACCGGTGGTCCCGCGAA
>NZ_DASVWK010000590.1:0-15357 GCF_036389735.1 Archangium sp.
CCCCCAGCGCGTGGCGGGCCCGGCACCGCAAGACGCTCTAACCGCCCCGTCCCTCGGGCCGCCGACGCACCAGCCGCCGCGCCTTGCCCAGCCGGATGCCGTCGGATGGGCCCTTCTTCGCCGCGAGGGCCCCCGCGGGCAGGATGGGATCCGGGCACACCGCGCGCAGCCGGCACCCCCGGCACTCGGCCCCGCTCCACACCGACTCGTAGAGCGCCGTCACCCGATCGATGACGTCGAAGTCCTCGGTGACGAAGCCCATCTCGAAGTTGCGCACGTCCGCGCCCTTGGCCCCCAGCCCGGCCCCGGTGAGGTTGGCGCTGCCCAGGTACGCCCACGCCCCATCCACCAACACCGTCTTGAAGTGCACCCGCGGGCACACCTTCAACTCCAGGCCGCCCCGCACCAGCCGCGAGCGCTTGTCGAACTCCGCCCGGAAGGGCCGGCTGGGCAGCTCCGCGTGCAGCAGCCGCAACGCCACCCCGCGCGCCGCCAGCCCGTCCAGCACCTCCAGCAACGGCACGAAGCGCCCCGCCTGCTCCACGTACATGGCCTTCACGTTCGCCGTCGCTATCCACACCGACTCGCGCGCGTGCGCCAGCTTGGCGAGCACCACCTCCCGGTACAGTCCACCGCCGTCGAGGAGCTCCGCCTGGATGGGCCGCATGCCTACACGCTCGCACATCCTCCAGGCGCTCGCGAGTTCCACGTTCACCCCCGGGCAGATGACCGGGAGTCACTTGACAGGGGGCGGGGAGGCTCCTATTTGGTGACCCATGGTCAGCAACAGCGCGAAGCGGGTGATGCCCCAGCGGGCGCGGAAGGAAGAGGACAAGGAGGCGAGGCGGCGGCAGTTGCTGGAAGGGGCGCTGGAGCTCTACCGGGCCACCTCGTACGACGAGGTGAAGATGGCGGACGTGGCGGAGCGGGCCCGCCTCGCCAAGGGGACGGTGTTCCTCTACTTCCCCACCAAGGAGGCGCTGTTCCTGGCCCTGCTGGAGGAGCAGCTCTTCGCCTGGTTCCCGAGGCTGGAGGAGCTGCTGGCGCGGGGCGAGGGCCGGTGGACGGGGGCGCGGGTGGCGCGCACGGTGGCGGAGTCGCTGGAGGGAGAGGAGTCGCTCACCCGATTGCTGGCGAGGCTCCAGACGGTGCTGGAGCAGAACGTCACCGTGGAGCAGGTCCGAGGCTTCAAGGAGCGGCTGCTGGAGGCGGTGGTGCGGGCGGGGACACTGGTGGAGAAGCGGCTGCCCTTCCTGTCGGCCGGCGAGGGCATCCACTTCTTCCTTCAGGTGCACGCCCTGGTGGTGGGCCTGCGGCAGATGGCGGACCTGGCCCCGGTGGCCCGAGAGGTCCACGAGGCCGCCCCGCATCTCAACCCCCTGCGGGTGGACTTCACCCGCGAGCTGACGGCTTGCCTCACCACGCTGCTGCGCGGGCTGGAAGCACGCTGAGGGGCCCGATATGCAATACGTAGAGCAACCAGAGGAGACGAACCAATGCGCGTGGTGAGCATGGAAGAGCAGGCCCGGACGAACCCCTTCCAGGAGACGTTCGAGCGCCTGCGGGCCCGGCGCTGGGACATGTCGCGCACGAGCGCGAAGGAGCGCATCGCGCGGCTGAAGAAGCTGCGGCACGCCATCGTCGAGCGGCGCGAGGCGCTCTACCAGGCCATCCACGCGGACTTCCGCAAGCCGGCGTCCGAGGTGGAGACGTCCGAGCTGCTGATGGTGCTCTCGGAGCTGACCCACACCATCCGCCACCTCGAGAAGTGGATGAAGCCGCGCAAGGTGGGCACGCCCATGCTGCTCACCGGCACGAGCAGCGAGGTGCGCTACGAGCCCAAGGGCGTGGTGCTCATCATGGCGCCGTGGAACTACCCCTTCCAGCTCACCATCGCCCCGCTGGTGGCGGCGGTGGCGGCGGGCAACTGCGCGCTGCTCAAGCCGAGCGAGAAGACGCCGCACACGGCGGCCTTCATCGACCAGCTCATCCGCGACGTGTTCGACCCGGCCGAGGTGACGGTGGTGCAGGGCGGGGCGAAGGAGAGCCAGGCCCTGCTGGAGCTGCCCTTCGACCACTTCTTCTTCACCGGCGGCCCGAAGGTGGGGCGCAAGGTGATGGAGGCGGCGGCGAGGTTCCTGGCCGGTGTGACGTTGGAGCTGGGCGGCAAGTCGCCCGCCGTGGTGGACGAGACGGCGGACCTCGACGCCGCGGCCGAGCGCATCGCCTTCGGCAAGTTCCTCAATGGCGGGCAGACGTGCGTGGCGCCGGACTACGTGTACGTGCATGCCTCGAAGGAGGAGGCGTTCGTCACCAAGCTGCGCGAGACGGTGGAGCGCTTCTACGGAAAGACGGAGGAGGCGCGCAAGGCCACCCCGGACTTCTGCCGCATGGTGGATGACGGGCAGTTCGCCCGGGTCAACGGGCTGCTGGAGCGCTCGGTGGCCAGCGGGGTGCGCGTGGCGGTGGGCGGCACGGTGGACGCCACCAGCCGCTACATCGCGCCCACGGTGCTCGCGGACGTGAAGCCCGAGACGCCCATCATGGAGGAGGAGATCTTCGGCCCGGTGCTGCCGGTGCTCCGCTACGAGAAGCTGGAGGACGTGGTGAGCTATATCCGCGCGGGGACCAAGCCGCTGGCCATGTACATCTTCAGCCACGACTCCAGGTCGGTGGACCGGCTGCTGTCGGAGACGTCCGCGGGCGGCACGTGCGTGAACACGACGGTGGTGCACCTGAGCAACGCGGAGCTGCCCTTCGGCGGCATCGGCGAGAGCGGCGTGGGCAACTACCACGGCGAGTTCGGCTTCCGCACCTTCAGCCACGAGCGGGCGGTGCTGCGCCAGGGCCCCCTGTCCTTCCTGCGCACCATGTTCCCCCCATACACGGGGAAGGCGAAGAAGATGCAGCGCCTGGCCACCCGCCTCTTCGAGTAGAAACCCGGCGTGCTCACCATCGACGCCCATCCCCTGTTGGACGTGGTGGCCTTCGAGGCCACCCTCCCCTCCCCCCTGTCCGCCTCGCCCTCGCCCGAGTGGCTGGTGGCGCTGCTGAAGCCGGACGTGGCGGCGCCCTTGAGCGCCGATGACGCCGTGCGGGGGGCGGTGCGCGACTTGCTGCGCCACGGCGGCTACAAGCCCACGGGCCGGGGCAAGCCGGCCTCGGAGTACCTCGTGCGGGCGGCGGGGGACGGCTCGCTCGGCTCCATCAACGCCGCGGTGGACGTGTGCAACGCGGTGTCCCTGCACAGCGGCCTGCCCATCAGCGTGGTGGACGTGGACCGGGCCCGGGCCCCCTTCCGTGTCGGCGTGGCGCCGGCCGGGGCCAGCTATGTCTTCAACGCCTCCGGGCAGAGCATCGACCTGGAGGGCCTGCTGTGCCTCTTCGACGCGGAGGGCCCCTGCGCCAACGCGGTGAAGGACTCGCAGCGCACCAAGACGCAGGGCGACACGCGCCGCACCCTCACCGTGCTGTGGGGGACGAAGGCCCTGCCGGGACGCACCGAGCGGGCCTTCTCCTGGTACCGCGAGCTGCTGGAGCGGCTGGGGGCGGCGGTGGAGCGGCGGTCCTGAGCGCGCCGGACCTCTCGACCCTGCTGGCGGAGGGGGCTCGCGCGCTGTCGGCGACCTGGGGCCGCCCGGTGCTGCTCAGCGCGCCCGAGCTCCTCAAGGACGAGACGCGCAGCGTGGTGGTGCGCGCGCAGGTGCGCGGCGGTCCGGTGCCGGCCGTCATCCTCAAGCACTTCCGGGACGAGCCGGTGTGCGGGCTCGATGACTGGGCCGGCGCCGAGTTCCTCACCCAGCGCGGCGTGGAGTCAGGCCCGCGCTTCCTCGCGGGCGACGTGGCGGCACGCCTCTTCGTGCTGGAGGACCTGGGACGCGGGCCCACGCTGGAGACGTTGCTGCGCGGAGAGGATGCGCGCGCGGCCCATGGCGGGCTGATCGCCACCGCGCGGCTCACCGGACAGCTGCATGCCCGGACGCTGGGGACGCAGTCCGCGTACGAGCTCGTCCGGCAGGCGCTCCCGCCCCGCCCCGAGCGCGTGCGCGTGGAGAACGCGCGCTTCCTCCTGGAGAACGAGGGCCGGCTGCTGCGCTGGCTCGCGGCAGTGGAGGCCGAGGCGGCTCCGGGCCTGCACGAGGACCTGGAGGTCATCGCGCGCACGCTGGCCGACCCGGGGCCCTTTCTCGCCTTCACCCACGGGGACCTGGCGCCGAGCAACGTGCTCTTCACCCCCGCCGGCCCGCGCCTGCTCGACTTCGAGTACGCGGGCATGCGCCACGCGCTGTACGACGCGTTGATGTGGCTCGTCACCCTTCCCCTCCCGGACGAGCTCGTGTCCCGCGCCGACATCACCTACCGCATCACCCTCTCGGCGCACTGCGAGGCGGCCCAGGTGGACTCGGCGTGGGCGCGCGCACGGGCCACGCTGGCACTGGCGCGCACGGTGAACCTCTTCCAGTGGCTGCACCCGCGCGTGCTGGAGGAGGACCGCGAGTGGGCTCCGGGCCTCTCCGAGCGCGCCGCCCTGCTGCACCACCTCGCGCGCTGCCGCGCCCTGCTCGCGCCCGCCGAGGGTTTCCCGGGGCTCGCCCCCACGCTGGAGACACTGGAGTCCCGCCTGCGCGAGCGCTGGACGGTGGCGCCCTTCACCTGGCCCGCGTTCCGTCAGGAGGACGGCTGAAGTCCCAGTTCCTCGAGGATCCGCGCGACGATGGTGTCCACGTTCGCCGACACCTCCACCTTCAGTGCCTCGTCCGCGGCCTCCAGGATGGCGAGCTGGCTGTCGAGCAGCATCGGCGACATGTAGTGGCCCCGCCGCTTCGCCAGGCGCTCCGCGATGACCTCGCGAGGCGCCCACAAGGACACCCAGCGCTCCCGCGCCGGGTCCACCGTCAACCGCTCCCGGTAGACGCGCCGCAGCGCCGAGCACGCCAGCACCAACTCCTCGCCTGACTCCAGCGCGCTCCGGATGAGCTCGCGCAGCCGCTCCAGCCACGGCCACCGGTCCTCGTCCGTGAGCGGAAGGCCCGCGGCCATCTTCGCGATGTTCTCGGCGGAGTGGAAATCATCCGCGTCCCGGAAACGCCACCCGAGCACCTCGGCCAGCCGCGTCCCCACGGCCGTCTTCCCCACCCCGGATACCCCCATCAGGATGATGATCACGCGGGCGCCCTCCCTACTCCACACGACACGTTTTGCACGCCTACCGTATCTCGGCAGGTAGAGCAGAACATCCATCGAAACCCGCGAGAGGTGGAAGTTTTGAGCAACTTCCGGGGGCCCGCCTGAACGAATTGAAACTCGGACCCAGGGGCGAGGAATCCGTGCACGGACGGACACTCCAAGCCCGCGATTTCGCGCCGTCGCGCACTGCCTCCGACATAAGCCGCCCCCACGCCGTTGGCGCTGCAACGAAGCATGGGCCTTGCAAACGGTCCAAACACATCCATGTCCCGCCCGTACAGCTCGCCCGAGCCCTCCATGAGCTTCATGTGCGACCCGGATCAGGACACCTGCACCGGAGCCGAGGATCCCGCTTCCCGGCCGGTGTCCGGGATGTCGGCGTCGCCGGTGGACCTGACCGGGCGCACGCTCGGGCACTACCGGCTGACGCGTCAGCTGGGCAGCGGTGGCATGGGCACGGTGTACCTCGCCGAGCAGACGCTCATCGGCGCCCGGGTGGCGCTCAAGGTGCTGCACCCGGACCTGGCCCGGGACGCCCGGCTGCGCGCGCGCTTCTACGCCGAGGCGCGCACGGTGAACCTCATCGGCCACCCCAACATCGTCCGCATCTTCGACATCGGCGAGTCGGAGGACGGGCTCCACTACTTCGTCATGGAGTACCTGGACGGACTCCCCCTGTCGCGCCTGCCGCGCCCGGTGGAGCCGGGGCTGGTGGCGTGGCTGCTCGCCCAGGCCTGCGACGCGCTGGAGGCCGTGCACCGCGGCGGCGTGGTGCACCGCGATCTCAAGCCGGACAACCTCCTCATGATGGAGCGCCCGGGAGAGCGGCCCACGCTCAAGGTGCTCGACTTCGGCGTGGCCAAGGCGCTGCACGACACCGGCGGCGTGGAGCAGACGATGGCCGGGCAGGTGTTCGGCACCCCCGCGTACATGGCCCCGGAGCAGTGGGCGGGCCAGCCCGTGGATGGGCGCGCGGACCTCTATTCGCTGGGCGTCACCGGCTACCTGCTCGTCACCGGCCAGCTCCCCTTCCCTCGCGGACAGCTCGCGGAGCTGGTGCTCTCGCCGGAGCCCCCGCCCCCGCTCCGCCCACCCCACATGCTGGCCCCCGCCGTCCCGGAGGCGCTCTCGCTCGCCCTCGTGCGCGCCCTGGCCCGCGCCCCGGCGGAGCGCTTCGCCACCGCGCCCGACTTCAAGAAGGCCCTGCTCGCCGCCACGCGGACGACTCCCGTCGCATGGCCCGCCCCTACGGGCGCCCGGCCCCGGGCCCCCTCCACCCCCATTCCCGCGCCGCCCAGCCTGCCCGAGCCGAATGATCCCACGCCGCTCCCCACCTGGACGGCCCGGGTGCGCCGCGACCAGGGCAGCGGCTCCGTGGTGGTGCACTGCAGCGAGCTCAGCCGCGGCGGCCTCTTCATGTGCTGCGCCGAGCCCTTCCCCCCGCTCTTCACCCGCCTCGAGTTCACCCTCCTGCTCGGCGGCGAGGAGGTGGAGTGCGTCGCGGAGGTGGTGCGCCACGTGGACTCGGTCCAGGCACGCGCCTGGCGCATGTCCCCGGGCGTGGGCCTCCAGTTCCTCAACCCCTCGCCCGCGCTGCGCGAGCACCTGCTGCGGCTGATGCCCCCGCGCCGACCGTCCGCGCCATCACAGTCCCCATCCGCGACGGAAGCTCTCGCCCACCTCTGAGGGCATTCCCCTGGCCACCACTCATCACCGGGTCGGCGATAACGTCCGCTGTCAGACAGAAGCGCGGCCCCTATCCGCCGCTTCCGCTGATCCGTGGCTACCCTCGTGTGCGTAATGATGCGCGGATCTGGTGAAGGGGCCGAGAGGGTTGGGTGGCGCGGCGTGCTGGCGCTCGTGTGCGCCGTGCTGCTGGCCGCCTGTAGGGATCCAGCGGCGGCGGCCGGGACGTCGCTCTACGTCACCACGGAATTCGACACCACGCTGTTGCTCACGCAGATGCGCGTGGTGGGCTCGGTGGAGAGCGGGCCGACGTTCGGGCCCCACATCCTGCCCGAGCAGCAAGCGCGCGTGCTCAACAGCGGGGAGACGGTGCGCATCCTGCTGGGCAATGTCGCCAACGGCACGAACGCGACGGTGAATGTCGAGGGCCTGCGCGACAGGGTGCTGGTGGCGCGCGGCAAGGGCACCGCCCAGGTGCGCGACGGGTACGAGGTGGACGTCACCATCCGCCTGGAGCCGACCGCTCCCCCCCACAACACGGGGGACGGGGGCACCGGCAACACCCCGGATGGGGGTGGGGGGGGCGGGGGAGACTTCTGCGCCGGGTGCGAGGGCTGTTGCTACAACGGCCGATGCACCTCGCCCTCCTTCAACACCTGTGGCTCGGGTGGCATCGCCTGCGTGGCGTGCGATCCGGCGCGCAACGACGCCTGCGATGTCCGCGGGGTCTGCGTCTGCGGCACCGGCCTGTCCTGCGAGGGGCTGAACGTGGATCGCTGCGTGGGCGGGCAGTGCAAGTGCGGAAGCAGCAGCCCCTGTGGTCCGGGGCAGGAGTGCGTGGGCGGGACGTGCCGCTGCACGCCCAACTCCTGCTCGGGCTGCTGCGCGGGCAACACGTGCGAGCCGGGCAACACGCGGGACAAGTGCGGCAAGGGCGGCGAGGCCTGCCGCAAGTGCAACAAGAACTGCACCCCGGAGCGGACCTGCACTTGAGCGCCGCCCGGCGCGGCCTCACTCCACCGTGAAGGGGCGGGAGGTGCCCTGGAAGGGGCGCACCCGGCCATCCCAACCGGACTTCCAGTCGCCCTCGTGGACGAGGCGGTAGGTGCCCGGCTCCGCGTCCGGGGGAATGGTCCACTCGAGGAGCGCGTGCGAGCACGCCAGGGTGGGCAGGCAGTAGTCACGCCGCCACGTGTACTTCGTCTCCCAGTCCCAGTCGTACGCCACGTCCTTCCACAACAGGCCCGCACGGCGCTGCACGCGCAGGAAGGTGCCCTGCGTGTGCGGGTCGTTCTTCGGGTGGCCACTCCAGAAGGTGACGCGGACCGTCTCGCCCCGGGCGTAGGACTCGCGCGCGTCGACGGAGACGTCCCCGAAGTGCACCCACAGGGGTTTGTCGTCGAAGAGGACGCCGGGCCGCAGCCGGCTCTGCTGCTGGCAGAGATCGCGCGGCGCCGGGCCCGGGAGCACGTACGAGCCCTCGCGCAGGGAGCGGGCCAGGACGCCGAATTCCTGCTGAAGGGCCGCCAGCGTCCACGGTCCGAAGTGGGTGGAGGCCCCCTCGTATTCCTGCTTGGCGTACTCCTCGCGCGTGGCGACATAGCCCGAGTAGGCGTTGGACAGGCCGGCGATGACCACCTCCGTCACCCCCGCCGGCGCCAGTTGCGCCCGTACCGTCTCGCGCAGGCGGCGGCCCGCCATCGTCGTCAGCTCGAAGGGCACCGCCACCAGCGCCAGGTTTCCCACCGTGACGAGCTGGAGCGGCAGCACCTCGGGGCTCCACGGGAAGGGCTTCATCGAGCCCATCTCCAGCACGATGGGCTTCTCCGCCTGACAGGGCGTGGTGGTGGTGGTGCAGGTGAAGGCGCTCCACAGGTTGTGCATGGCGGCGCAGGTGGCGCCCTCGTGGCCCACGCCCGGCCCGTCCTCCGCTCCCGCCAGCATGGAGATGCCAATGGCCGCCGGGCACGTGCGCTGCTCGGTGCCGTCGGTGAAGGTGGGCGACACCTTCACCTCATCCATCTTCACGAACACATGCCGGTAGTCCACCCCGCCGGTGAGGGGCGTGGTGGCGCTCGCGTAGAGCGAGGCCGCGCGCTCGTACTGCTTGCGGCCGGAGCGCTCCGTGCTCTCGAAGTCGTCCTTGCCTCCGCCCTCGGTGCCCCCATGGATGTTGGGCGTCACATCGCCCTCGTTGCTCTGCGCGAAGGCGGCCACGAAGGTGTCCCCGGTGGCGTCGTAGCGCGTGCCCTTCGCCTTCTCGAAGAGGTACGAGGCATGGCCCTTGTTGTCGCCGCTGATGAAGCGGTGCTCCATGCCCATCGAGGTGGCGTGGACGGCGAACCAGTTGATGAGCCCCACCTCCACTCCCGAGTCCTTCGTGAGGCGCAGCAGCGTCATCCGCTTGTCCGTGTCGTGCGCATAGCGGGCGCGCTCCTCGGGCGGGTTGAGCTGGTAGGCCTCCGGCGAGCGGTTGAGGCTCGCGTCGAGCAGCTCCCCCGCGGCCAGGAAGACACGGCCCGGCTCCAGGTGCTCATGGGCGCGGACGATGGACTGGTAGATGCCTTCCACGATGGCCTCGAAGTTCTTCGGTTCGAAGCCGAACGTGCTCAAGTTGTAGAGGGCATAGTGCGAGAAGCCGCCCGGCCCGCTGTGCGTGTGGGTGGCGCTCAGCAGCACGTTGTCGTCGGAGTAGAGCCGCCCGTACCTGGCGCGCAGCCGCTCCAGGACCTGCTGCTTCACCCCCTGGAACACCATGCCCAGGTCCGCGCTCACGAACACCACGCGCTTGCCATTGCACGGCGAGGCGAACACGAAGGCGCGCGAGCGCAGACGCTGGTGGATGCCCGCCGCCTGCTGCTCCAGCTCCACGTACCCCAGCATCCCCACCCCGGCGGCGGGGCCGGTGATGTCGTAGATGCCACTGCCGATGAGGAACGACTGCTGCCCGGCACAGGTGCCGCCGAGCCCCTGGCCGCCCTGCCCCACGGGCGGCCCGCCCTCCTCCAGTCCCGAGCGGGAGCCGCAGCGGCCACAAGCGGCGAGCCCCAGTGCCAGCACGAGCGCACCCAGGCGGATGAGAGACGAGCGCACACACACCTCCAAGACGGCCGGAGCCGCCTCTCTTGGAGGGTAGGAATCGACGGCCCTTTTCAGGAGTCCGTGGGCAGGGTCACACGGAAGACAGTGCCCACACCCACGGAGGACATCACGGTGATGGTCCCCCCGAGCCCTCGCACGATGTCCTGGCACACGGAGAGCGTCGGGCCCGGGCCCGCCTCGGTCCCTCTCGAGGCGAAGAGCGGCTCGAAGACGTGCGGCAGGTGCTCGGGTGGGATGCCGGCGCCAGTGTCATGCACCTCCACCACCACGTGACCCGCGCCATCCTCGCGCGTCACCAGGCGCACCTCGTTCACCTCGGTGTCCCCATCGTCCGGCAGCGAGAGCACCGCCCGCAGCACGAGGTTGAGGAAGACCTGACGCAACCCGCCCTCGCTGCCCACCACCACCACCCGGGCGCCGTAGTCGCGCACCAGCCGCCCGCGCGAGCGCAGCGTGCTGGACACCATCTGCCCCACCGTGTCGAGCACCTGGTTCACATCCACCGGCCCCTGCCCCGAGTTCGAGCGGAACTGGCGCAGGTGCCCGATGAGGTGCCGCAGCCGCTCGGCGCCCTCGCGCACCTCGCCCACCGCCTCGCGCCACTCGGCCACCTGATTCGTCGAGGCGCTCCCGGCCACGTCCCCCATGCTCTGCAGCAGGAAGTCGAGGTTGGCCATCATGAAGGCCAGCGGGTTGTTCATCTCGTGCGCGAAGCCCGGCACGAGCATCCCCAGGGTGGCCAGGTGATCGGACTGCTGAAGGCGCGTCTGCATCTGCCGCAGCTCGGTGAGGTTCGTCAGCGTGCCCAGCACCTCGCCCTCGCCCGTGGGCGAGCTGTGGGCGGCCAGCTCCACCCAGAGGGGGCCACTGGAGACCGTCAGCCGCAGCTCGAGCCGGAAGGACGCCTGCACACGCGCGGCGAGCGCCTCCAGCACGGCCTGCACGCGCGGCTGATCCTCCTCGTGAACCAGCGCCTTCAGCGGCTGGCCGAGCACCTCCTCCACGGACTGGCCGGACAGGGACGTCCACGCGGGACCCAGGAAGGTGACGCACCCGGCCCCATCGAGGTGGAAGACCACCTCGCGCAGCTGCTCGGCCAGGAAGTGGTAGCGCAGCGCGTCCGCTGACAGTCCCGGACGTGGGCCCGAGGTGACGCCCTGAAGCCGCGAGCGCGAGCCCGTCCGCGGGCGTTCCACATCGAAGACGACGGCCTGCGAGAGCTGTTGGTACGCCATGTCCGCGCTCCTTGTCCCCCTGGGGGGACGGCAACGACCACCCCATCCCCTCAGAGCGGACCCCCATGAATTTCGAGCATAAGGCGCCAGAACAAAGCGGAGTCAATCGAGGGACCGGGCACGGCTACCAGCCCATCGTGAGTTGACAGTCTCCCTGGAAAACGTCCGCCTGTTACTGGTTGGAATCGTCCGGTGGCCAACCCGAGCCGGGAGCACCGGAGCGGCGGCGGTCGCGGCGATCACCGATGACCCGGGCGGGCACACCGGCGACGATGGCCCATGCGGGCACATCCCGGGTGACGACGGCGCCCATGCCCACGACGGCGTGGTCCCCGATGCGCACCCCGTCGGTGATGCCGGCGTTGGCCCCCACCCAGACGTCCTTGCCGAGGACGATGCCGCTGGAGGTGACGGGTTGGGAGCGCACGGGCCGATCCGGGGCCAGCCCATGGTCGAAGGCGTAGAGGGTGGCGCCGGTGGCGAGACGGCTGCCCTCGCCGATGCGGATGCCGCCCGCTCCACCGTCCAGGCTGACGCGCGCGTTGAGGCTCACCCCGGCCTCGAGCACCACGGGCCCGTGGACGAAGGCGTGGGCGGCGATGCTCACCCCGGGGCCGATGAGGCGGATGGCCCGACCCGGCTCGGCGAACAGCCGGGCTTCCGGAGCGATGAAACAGCCCTCGGCGATCTCCACCGTCTCCAGCTCGCGCAACGAGTCCTGCACCTCCTTCTGCCAGGCCTCGGCCCAGGTCCGGTGGCGCGGCTTGAGGGTGAAGTAGAGCCAAGGCATCCAGGAGAGACGCAGCTTGTGCTGCTCGCGGCGGCGCGCTTCGAGGTCGTCCACGGCCCTTCCCTACCACGGCCTTCATGGTAGACCCCCCTCCCCCGCATGAAGACCCGTCTGGTTCCAGTGAGGCTGAGTGCGTCGATACGTGCGTGGAGCGCCCATTGCCTCGGGGATATGGACACATCACGTCTGGGGGACGGGGGATGGGCGGAAAGAAAGAGTGGTGCCGCGACCAATGCTGGCAACCCTACCTTGATTGCGAAGAGCTCCAGGGCCGCCGGCCCCAGGAGTTCTCGGCCATGAACGAAGCGGTGGACTGGCTGAAGCGCAACCCTCGGGGAGTCCTGGTGGGAAGCATTGTTGTCATCGCAGGAGTTGCCTTCGTCACGGTCTCGGCCGGTGCGGGACTCGTTGTCCTCGCTCCAGCGGCGCTCTTGGCATCTTGACGCACTCTGCTCGACCCCCACATCAGAGCGACATCCCATGGACACCGGAAAACTCATCTTCGAAGCGATCAATCTCCTGGGACTGATTCACGAAAAGACCCAGTCCCCGGAGGAGAAGGAGTTGCTTCTCGCCGCCGCCGAAGCGCTCCGATTCATCAATACGACGGGTCAGCAGTACGAATTCGAGGACTACCGCAAGGACCTCAGGACTGACGGACCCGAAGTGGTGATCGCCACCTTCGCAACGCACGAAGAAGCGGCCGAGTGGCTGAAAAACCATCCCAAGCCGCCTCACATGGCCGCCGTGCTGATCGCCGACCAGTACCACACCGTCTATTACTGGCGTGATCGCGACCTCCGAAGGATGCCCTTCAGTCACTCGATCGAGTACCACCTCGAGGAGATGATGAAGGACGGTCTTCCTCCGGCGGTGGCCTCCTTCAACACGCGGGACGAGGCCCGGGCGTGGTTCTACAACCTGCCCGAACGGCCCTCCCAAGCCGTCATCCAGCTCGGGGGCGAGCCCTACCTCGCGGCCTACCATCGCAACATCGACCACCTCGCCTTCCATCCCTTCTCCCTCGTCGAGGGCTTCAAGGAGTGGCGAAAGAAGAAGGGGACGGAAGAGCCCGAGCCGCAATAATCCTGACGTCCCGCCCGCCGTCGGCTGTCCTCCCGCCCTTCAGGCGGGCCCCGGTTCTCGCTGGTTCCGCGACGAGGCGATGGACCCGGCCGGGGCGATGGGTTCTTCTCCCTATCTGGAGACCGCACCCATGAAGGCTGCCCCCATCCACCCCCAGGAGGAAGCGCGCCTCGCCGCGCTCGACTCGCTGGAAATCATGGACTCGACGCCGGAGGCCGGCTTCGATGACCTGACGCGTCTGGCCTCGCACCTGTGCGGCACGCCCATCGCGCTGGTGTCCCTGGTGGACCACTACCGGCAATGGTTCAAGTCCCGCATCGGGCTGGAGGCACCGGAGACGCCGCGCGACCTGGCCTTCTGCGCCCACGCCATCCTCGGCGAGCAGCTCTTCGTGGTACCGGATGCCGTCCAGGATGAGCGCTTCCATGACAACCCGCTCGTCACCGGGGAGCCGCACGTGCGCTTCTACGCGGGCATCCCCATCAAGGGCCTGGGCGGACTCAACATGGGCACGCTGTGCGTCATCGACAACAAGCCGCGCCACCTCACGCCGGAGCAGCAGGACGCGCTGGCGGTGCTCGGACGGCAGGTGGAGGCCCAGCTCCTGTTGCGGCTGCGGGTGCGCGAGCTGGAGCGACGCGAGGAGGAGCTGCGCTCGCAGCGCGACACGCTCGCCAGCGTGCAGCACCAGAAGGACGAGCTGGTGCAGCGGGTGATGCGCGACCTCAAGACGCCGCTGTCCAGCATCCTCACCAACGCCACCTTCACGATGTACCGCCCGCACCTGCCGGACGAGGTGGTGCGCGCCACGCGCGACATCCGCGACGCGGCGGACGGCCTCCAGCGCACCGTGCACAACCTGCTGGACGCCAGCAGCGACGAGGCCACCTTCGCCTTCCACCCGGCGGAGTTCGACGCCAACCTCCTGCTGTCCGAGGTGGTGCGCGACTTCCAGCAGCGCCTGGTGGGCTCGCCGCGCCGCTTCACCCAGGCCGTGAAGCTGGTGGAGCCGCTCATCACCGCCGATCGCGAGCTGCTGCGCCGCACCCTCATCAACCTGTTGGACAACTCCTTCCAGTACACCGCGCTGGGCAGCAGCCGGGTGACGCTGGAGGCCTCCAACCCCGAGCCGGGCCTGCTGGAGCTGCGGGTGCGCGACGAGGGCCCCAGCATCCCCCCCGCCGCGCGCGCTCACCTCTTCGAGGCCCATCTGCCCGAGCACGCCCCCACCTCCGGGCGCGCCGAGGGCGGCAACCGGCTGGCACTCGCCTTCTGCCGCCGCGCCATTCATGCCCACGGCGGGTGGCTCTGGGTCGAGGACAACCACCCCAAGGGCACCGCCTTCTGCATCCGCCTGCCGGTGCGCCCCCACGGGCCCCTCTTCTCCGGCTCGTGAGCCGGGGCGGGCTCAAGGCGGCTGTGTCTCTCCCCGGGCCTCCTCGCGCAGCGAGTGGCTGCGCCGCCTGACCGCGCGCGCCACCAGCGCCGAGAGCAGCGCCCAGCCCAGCCCCGCCATCCACCCACCCAGCACGTCCGTGGGGTAGTGCACCCCCAGGTACACGCGCGTCACCCCGACGAGCAGCGGCAGCGAGAGCCCCACCGCCACCAGGTACACCTTGAGCCAGTGCCGCTCGACGAGCTGCGCCAGCAGCGCCCCCAGCGTGAGGTACACGATGGCCGACAGCATCGCGTGCCCGCTGGGGAAGCTCTCCGTCATCACCCAGGTGAGGTGGGGCACCACCGTGGGCCGGGGCCGGGCGAACAGGCCCTTGAGGAGCGAGTTCAGCAGCGTACCGCCCACCGTGGAGCCCACCACCAGGGCCAGCGTGCGCCAGCGCCGCACCAGCGCGAGGTAGCCACCCACCGTGCACACCACCAGGGCGAGCACCGACACACTGCCCAACGCCGTCACGTCCCGCGCCGCCTCGGCCAGCCACACCGGGCCGCGTGGCAGCTCCGGGTTGTCCGGGCGTCGCAGCGACAGCAGCACCCGCTCGTCGAAGTGTTGGGTTTCCTTCTCCCGCACCTCATCCGACAGCGCGATGAAACCCAGCAACACCGCCAGCAGGCCCAACAGCAGGGCGAGCAGGCCGATGCCATCCCCCCTCAGCAGGCGGGGGCCTCGCTCCCGCAGATCGCTCAGCGCGACTCGCATCCCCCCACCCTAAGTGCTCCCCCGCCCCCACGGGGGCCCCCCAGCGGACTGTCGGAGGAAAGTACACAAAGACCGAGGCCCACGCCTTCCGTCCCCTCCCCTGCGAACCCACCTTG
>NZ_DASVWK010000591.1:0-8319 GCF_036389735.1 Archangium sp.
GTATGAACTGGAGGAGCACGAAGGGCGGCCCTACGTGGTGACGGAGTACGTGCCGGGCTGCTTCCTCGAGGCGGCCACCGCCACCGCGCTGCTGGAAGGCCGCAACCTGTCACCGGCCTTCTGCTGCTACATCGCCGCCGAGGTGGCCGACGCACTCCACCATGCGTGGCACCGCACGGGCCCCGGCGGCGAAGCACTACATATCGTCCACCGGGCCGTCAGTCCCATGACCATCCGCCTGGGACTCCAGGGAGAGGTGAAGCTCACCGACTTTGGCGTGGCCTGGTCGAACCTGCCCGGCCGGGTCCACACCGCTCCCCAGGTGCTGCGGGCGGATGCGGCGTACGCCGCCCCGGAGGTGATGCGCCTCCAGCCTCCGGACGGACGCGCCGACCTCTACTCCCTGGGCCTCGTGCTGCTGGAGCTGCTGTCGGGCCAATACCCGTTGGATCCGCCGGATGTGGCGCTGCCCGCGGACGCATCCCCGGAGGTGGCCCGGTACAATGCCCACGTCCGCGCCGAGCGCACCACCTGGACCAGCGTGGGAACGCTGGCCGACCGCATCCAGCGCTTCGGCCCGGAAGACGTGGAGCGGACAGCTCGGGGCCTGCCCGGGCAGTTGAAGCACCTCCTGCACAAGGTGCTGCGCGGCAACCCGGACGACCGCTACCAGACGGGCGCCGAGCTGCGCGATGACCTGAGGGCCTACCTGCGCCTGGGCAAGCCCTTCGGAGCGCGGGAGGCGGCGGCGGAGCTGGCGCCCCTCCTCTTCAACAAGAAGAGGTCCCCCCACGAGACGCGCGCCTTCCCCACCGAACAAGGTGTCCTGCCCACTCCCGAGGAAGAATGAGCCCCGACCTCAAGGAGAAGAGAACGCTGGCCGTCCGCCTGGGAGAGGTCTTGCGCAAGGCCCGTCTGGAGGCCTCGCTCACCCAGGCGGACGTGGCCGAGCGCGCGGGCCTCGTCACCGAGGTCTACGGACGGGTGGAGCGGGGCCGGATGCTGCCCAGCCTCCCCAAGCTGCGCAAGCTCTGCCTGGTGCTGCGGGTGGACGCCAACAACGCCCTGAGACTCGTGGGCCATGAGGAGCCCGTCTGGCTGGAGGAGAACACCGGGCCCACCTTGAACGACTCCCCCCGGATGCGCCGCCTGCAACGCACGCTGCGGGGGTTGGACGAGGAGCAACTCGCCGCCCTCCACGTCATGGCGCACACCCTGGCGAAGCTCTCCCACCGGCGGAGTCCTCCGGTCGCTGAAGAGCGGGAGCCCGCCCCGGGCCCCCTCACGACATGAGGTTGCTGTCCGCTACCTCCAGCAGCTTGCGCAGCAGCGCCAACCTTTCTGGAGACCACCCACGCAAGAGGTGGACGATGCGACTGAGCTCCGGGTGCTCGCCAGACTCGGGAGAGGGCCTCGCGACGGCCCCCTTCCCCTCCTGAACGAGCAGGGACAGGAGCACATCCGCGGAGATGCCCAGGGCCACGCACATGCGCCGCAGCGTGGGCACGCTGGGCATCATCGTCCCGCGCTCGACCCGCCCGTAGACGCTCGAGCCCAGGTCCACCTTCGCGGCCATCTCCGCCTGCGTGAGGCCCAGCCGCAGCCGGGCCGCCCGGGCGGCATCCCCCAGGAGGCGTTGCAGCTTCTCGTCCATGGGCTGCATCTACCGCACCCTCCCCGCGTGGTCACCTCCTCGTCACCCCTCCGCCTTCTTCTCCGCACGCAGCGACGAGGGTTGAGCGGCAAGGCTCTCTGGAAATGCAGTGGCCTACGAGTAAGGTTCCCCCATCCGCGAGAAGGGGGAGCCACATGGCAACGAAATCCGCGCGCAAGGCAGCCACCACCACGACCCGCCGGCCCCGCAGGAAGAAGGCCGAGCCCGCCTCCCGGGGACTCACCGCCGCCCAGGTGGCCAGCGAGTCCGCCAGCCCCTCCCCGGAGCTGGTGCAGGGCATCCAGGAGGATGGCGGCCAGGTGCTGAGCGTCTACCGCGACCCGCTGGGCGGACACACCGTGGTGTTCGCCGCCCTGCCCATCGACAAGGTCGAGCCCACCCCCTACCAGCGCGACGTCTCCGAGCCCCACGTGAAGCGCCTGGCCAGCGCCATGGAGCGGTTGGATCGCTTCCTGGACCCCATCATCGCCATCCGCAAGGAGGGCAAGTACTGGACGCCCAACGGCAACCACCGGCTCCAGGCTTCGAAGCTCCTGGGTGGCAGGTCCATCATGGCGCTGGTGCTGCCCGACGAGGACGTGGCCTATCAGATCCTCGCCCTCAACACGGAGAAGGCGCACAACCTCAAGGAGCGCTCGCTGGAGGTCATCCGCATGCACCGGGGCCTCACCGGGGCGCGCGCCGGCAAGGAGTCCGACTTCGCCCACCTCTTCGAGGAGCCCGCCTTCCTCACGCTCGGGGCCGCCTACGAGAAGCGGCCACGCTTCGCCGCGGGCGCCTACCACCCCTTCATCAAGCGCGTGGAGTCCTTCCTGGGCCTCCCCATGGCCGAGGCCCTCCGGGTGCGCGAGGCCCGCGCGGACCGGATCCTGGAGCTGGACGACGCCGTGGCCACCGTGGTCTCCGCCCTCAAGGAGCGGGGCCTCCAGAGCCCCTACCTCAAGAACTTCGTGGTGGCCCGCATCAACTTCCTGCGCTTCAAGAAGGAGGGCACCGCCGAGTTCGACCCCACCGTCACCCGGATGATCTCCAGCGCCCGGCGGTTCAACCTGGAGAAGGTCAACCGCGAGGATCTCGGCCGCATGAGTGGGCCCCTCCTGGCCTCCGAGGACGAGGAATAGGCCTTGCAAGGCCGCTGAGCACCATGACGACCCCTCCCACCACCGTCCTCGTCGTCGATGACGATCGCGCCAACCTGGACTCCGTCGCCCGCATCTTCCAGCGCGAGGGCCTGGAGACGCTCACCGCCAGCAACGGCACCGAGGCCCTGGAGCTGCTGCGCCGGCCCGAGGTGAGCGTGATGGTGACGGATCTGATGATGCCCGGCATGGACGGGCAGGAGCTGCTCAAGGTCTCGCGCACCCTGCGCCCGGACGTGGAGGTGGTGCTGATGACGGCCTACGGCACGGTGGAGACGGCCGTGTCCGCCATGAAGGATGGGGCCTACGACTTCATCACCAAGCCCCTCAAGCGCCACTCGCTGGTGAAGTCGGTGCAGAAGGCGCTGGAGCGACACGAGCTGGCGGCGGAGAACCGCGTCCTCAAGGCGAAGCTGGCCGAGATGGGCAGCACCGGCGGGCGCGCCATGGTGGGCCAGTCCCCCGCCTTCCGCGCCATGATGGACACCATTCGCCAGGCCGCTCCCTCCACGGCCACGGTGCTGCTGCTGGGCGAGTCCGGCACCGGCAAGGAGCTGGCCGCCCGCGCCCTGCACGAGCTGTCCAACCGGGCCAAGGGCACCTTCGTCGCCATCAACTGTGGCGCCCTCCCCGAGAGCATCCTCGAGGCGGAACTCTTCGGCGTGGAGCGCGGCGCCTTCACCGGCGCGGTGGCCCGCCGCGAGGGCCGCTTCGAGCGCGCCACCGGCGGCACCCTCTTCCTGGACGAGGTGGGGGAGATGCCCTTGTCCGCCCAGGTGAAGCTCCTCCGGGTCCTCCAGGAGGGAGAGCTCGAGCGCCTGGGCGGCACCCAGACGGTCAAGGTGGACGTCCGCATCATCGCCGCCACCAACAAGGACCTCCAGCGCGAGGTGGCCGAGGGCCGCTTCCGCGAGGATCTCTATTATCGTCTCAATGTGGTGGAGGTGCGCATCCCCGCGCTCGCCTCGCGCCGCGAGGACATCCCCCTGCTGGCCGACGCCTTCCTCCGCCGCTTCGCCGCCAAGAACGGCAAAACCCTGCGCGGCTTCTCCCCGGATGCCCTGGGCGTCCTGGAGAACTACGCCTGGCCGGGCAACGTGCGCGAGCTGGAGCACGCCGTGGAGCGCGCCGTGGTGCTCGCCCGGAGCGACATCCTGGAGGTGGGGGACCTGCCCGACACCGTGCGCAAGGGCCCCGTGGGCTCGGCCGGACAACTCGTCATCCCCATCGGTACCCCCATGGAGGAGATCGAGCGCCGGGTGATCCACGAGACCCTGCGGCACACCAAGGGAGACAAGACCCTCGCCGCTCGGCTGCTGGGCATCGCCGCCCGCACCATCTACCGCAAGCTCGAACGAGAGGCCTCCGGCTCCTCGGGCGGCGGAGAGGGGCCCGCCTCCCCCGCCGCGGAATGACAGCCCGTCACGCCGTTCGCTCGGTTGCTGACATTTTGTCCAAAGCCGTCGGGGCGCCGGCTCCCGTCATCAGCGGCCCGGCTTATTCCGGAATGATTTCAGGAACTTGGCTGTAAGGGTCGGGTTGCCCGCCTCCCCCGGTGGATGGCACCCCACTTGCTCAATCCCGAGCAGGCCCTCTCTGGACGTGTGATGGAACTCTTCTTCCGCAAGTACTTCTGGACCGTGAACCTGGTCTTCATCCTGCTCGTCGCCCTCCTGGCGGCGCGCACGGTGAACCTGTTCGTCGAGTCCGCCCTCACTCCCGTACCCTCGGGCCAGGTGTCGGCGCCGCAGAAGGCGAAGACACACGAGGTGCTGGCCTCGCTGGACATCCGGCGCCTGTCGGACCTGACGGGCGTGGCCGTGCCCGAGCCCGAGCCCGCGGTGGTCGAGGCCGCCACCCCGGTGGTGGACCCCAACGCCGCGCCGGTGAAGAGCGGCCTGCGCGTCAAGCTGCTGGGGACCCTGGTGGCCAACGACAAGCTGTGGTCCGTGTCCTCCATCCAGGACATGACCAACCAGCGCTCCACCACGTACATGGTGGGCGACCGCATCCAGGGCGCCGAGGTGATCGACATCGAGCGCTCGCGCGTCATCATCCTCAACAACTCCCGCAAGGAGTTCATCGACAACCAGCCCGGGGACGGGGCCGGGGCCGTGGCCGCCTACACCCCGCCGCCGGTGCCCAACGGCCCGCCCGTGCAGGCTCCCGGCAACGGCCTGGGCAACGGCATCCGCGCCGTCAGCGAGAACGACTACGAGGTGCCGCGCACGGAGATCGACCGCACGCTGGCCAACCTCAATGACGTGGCCATGCAGGCGCGCATCGTCCCGGCCTTCAAGGACGGCCAGGCCCAGGGCTTCAAGCTCTTCTCCATCCGCCCCGACTCCATCTACTCGAAGATCGGCGTCCAGAATGGCGACGTCATCAAGCGCATCAACGGCTTCGAGCTCAACAGCCCGGAGAAGGCCCTCGAGGTCTACACCAAGCTGAAGGAAGCCTCGCGGATCGAGATCGAGCTGGAGCGCAACGGGTCGAGCATCCGCAAGAACTACAACATCCGTTAACCCGCAGCGCGCAGTACCCCTGCCCTCCATGAAGACGCTTCCGTCCTGGTTGCTCCTGCTGTGCCTCGGGCTGTCCCTGCCCGCGCTGGCCCAGCGCCGCCCCGGCTCGCCTCCTCCCGCTGGTGGCACGACAGTCGCCCAGCAGACCCCCGAGTCTCCCGAGGGCGGCGGCGCCACCATCCGGCCCACGCCCTCGTGCGAGGAGGTCCGGCGCCGTGCCCGCTTCGGCATCTACTTCAAACAGGTGGACATCACGGAGCTGGTGCAGACCGTGTCGGACGCGACCTGCAAGACGTTCATCCTCCCGGAGAACGTGCGCGGGAAGATCTCCATCATCGGCCCGGAGAACGGGCGCGTGGAGGTGAACGCGGACCAGTTCTACGCCGCCTTCCTCGCGGCGCTCGACGCCAACGGCCTGGCCGTCTACCAGCACGGCGGCTTCCTGAAGATCGTCGACAAGCGCGCCGCCAAGCAGAACCCCATCCCCACGCTCATCGACGGTGACGCGCCCTACACCACCAACGAGCAGATGATCACCAAGCTCTTCCGCATCAAGAACGTGGAAGTGGAGCCCCTGCGCGGCGTGCTCCAGCAGCTGGTGTCCAAGGATGGCGACACCATCCCCTACCCGCCGGACATGATCATCATCAACGACGTGGGCTCCAACGTGCACCGCCTGGAGCGCCTCATCGATCAGCTCGATGCGCGCTCGGCCAGTGACGAGGTCCGCATCATCCAGGTGCAGTACGCCACCGCGGCGGACGTGGCCACCACCATCCAGAAGATCTTCGAGCAGAAGGGCGGCGCCCGCCCCGGCGCCCGTCCCGGCGCCCCCACGATGATGCCGCCGCCCGGAGGCGAGGGCGGCCCCATCAACACCAACCCCGAGGGCGGAGCGGCCGGCGGACCGGTGACGTTCTCGCAGATGATCCCCGACGAGCGCACCAACAAGCTCATCGTCGTGGCCAGCCCCGCCGCCTTCGAGCGCATCCAGAGCATGGTGCGCGAGCTGGACATCCCCACCGCGGGCACCGAGCGCATCAACGTCTACCCGCTGGAGAACGCCAACGCGGAGGAGATCGCCAGCACCCTGCAGACGCTCGCCCAGGGCAGCGCCAGCCGCCCGCGTGGCGCCATGCCGCAGCCGCCCCCCGGGGTCACCCGCCCCGGTGGGGGCACCACCGGCGCCGCCGAGCTCTTCGCCGGTGAGGTGAAGATCTCCGCGGACAAGGGCACCAACTCGCTGGTCATCATCGCCAGCCAGAGCGACTACCGCAGCCTCGTGCGCGTCATCCGCGAGCTGGACAAGCCCCGGCGCCAGGTGTTCGTCGAGGCCGTCATCATGGAGGTCAACCTGGACCGCAACAACGAGTTCGGGCTGAGCCTGCACAGCGGCTACTCGCTGTCCACGCCGCTGGGCCAGGGCGCGGGCATCGCCGGCACCAAGTACACCCGCCAGGGCCTGCCTCCCTCCTTCTCGCTGGCCAACCTGGCCAGCTTCGGCGGCTTCCTCGCCGGCCTCCAGGGCCCCGTCATCCCCGAGCTGAAGAACCTGGGCATCGACATCCCCGCCTTCGGCGTGGTGCTGCACGCGCTCCAGCAGAGCTCGGACGTCAACGTGCTCTCCACCCCGCACATCCTCACCACCGACAACGAGGAGGCGGAGATCACCGTGGGCCAGAACGTGCCCTTCCAGGCGGGCTTCACGCCCTCCTCGCTGGGCAGCGGCCTGGGCGCCGGGACCGGCGCGGGCGCGGGCGCGGGTGGCCTCAACCCCTCGCTGCTCGGCGCCCTGGGCGGCCTGGGCAGCCTCTACGCCCCCATCAACCGCCAGAACGTGGAACTCAAGCTCAGCGTCAAGCCGCAGATCAACGAGAGCGACTTCATCCGGATGACGATCACCGAGCAGACGGAAGAAATCGCCTCGACGGATCCGGTGCTCGGTCCCACCACGTCCAAGCGCAGCGCGAAGACGACGGTGGTGGCCAAGGATCAGGAGACGGTCGTCATCGGCGGCATCATGCAGGACCGCACCATCGAGTCCGTCTCCAAGGTGCCCATCATTGGCGACGTGCCCCTGATCGGCCACCTGTTCCGCGAGACGACCCGCCGCAAGACGAAGACGAACCTGCTGCTCTTCCTCACGCCCTACATCATCCGGGACCAGTCGGACTTCCGGCGCATCTTCGAGCGCAAGATGGCCGAGCGGCAGCAGTTCGTGGAGCAGTTCTACGGCCAGGTGTCCGGCTACGACGTGCCGGTGGACTTCGAGCGGAAGACGGGCCCGCTGGGCCGCATGCGCCGGGTGCTGCGCACCGAGGAGCAGAAGCTGGAGAATGGCGGCCCGGGCAACCCCGGCGAGCGCGTCATCCGGCCCGAGGGCACGAGCGGCATGCAGCCGGCCAGCCCCTCCGCCCCCGGCACGAGGTCCACGTCCACCCGGGGCGGGGAAGTCTCGCCGGCCCAGGGGGGTTCCTTGGCTCCAGTTCCGTCGGAGGAGCCCACCCCCGTGCAGCCTCCGCCCGCGCCTCCCGAGGAGGAGCGGCTGCGCATCCAGCCGGACACGGAGGAAAGGTAGACCATGAGCCTGCTCGCTGACGCGCCCCTCGCCAAGCCCGCGCCTGACGCTTCCACCCAGGTCATCGCCAATGGCCCCGCATACCTGTGCGGCCGGCCGCTCGGGGAGATCCTCCGCGCCACCACCGGACTCACCGAGGACAAGCTCCAGGAGGCCCTCCAGCTCCAGATGGAGAAGGGCGGCCGGCTGGGGGAGATCCTGGTGGGCATGAAGGCGCTCGGCGAGGAGGACGTGGCCAAGGCGCTCGGCCTCCAGCTCGACCTGCCCTACCTCGCGCGCCTCTTCCTGGAGGAGGTGGACACCGAGCTCATCAAGCGGGTGCCCATCAACTTCGCCAAGCAGGCGCGCATCCTCCCCCTCACCGTGGAGGGAGACACCGTGGCCCTGGCGGTGGCGGATCCG
>NZ_DASVWK010000592.1:0-6251 GCF_036389735.1 Archangium sp.
GTGGGTCCAGCCAGTTGGGTACCCGGCGCATCGAGGTCCGCGCTCCACTTCGGCATCTTCGCGCTCGGGCCGCTGGTCCTCCGCACCCTGGAGTCCTACTTCCCGCGACACCGGCTGCTGGGCTTCGTGGCGTCCTTCTGGTTGCTGCCCGTCTTGAGCCTCAGCCACGGGCTGTTGGATCCCCTGGTCACCGCCGCCACCACGGGGCTGCGTGACGGCCAGCTCGCCGCCATGGATCAGCAGCTGCTCGGGGCACAGGCCTCGGTGGTGCTCGGGCAGATCGTGCCGCCCTGGCTCACCGACATCCTGATGGTCTGCTACTACGGCCACTTCGTCTGGCCGCTGGCCCTGGTTCTGGAGCTGTACTTCACCGGGCGCCGGGAGGCCTTCGACGAGTACCTGATCGCCCTCAGCCTCTTCTTCGCCTTCAACTACGTCTGCTACGCGCTGGTGCCGGCCATCGGCCCGCGCTACTTCCTCTTCGACCACTTCTCCCAGCCGCTCCAGGGCGTATGGGTGACGTCCTTCCTGGACTCGCTGATGCGTCAGCCGCCCTTCGCGCGGGACTGCTTCCCCTCGGGGCACACCGGGACGGCGCTGCTGGTGCTGGTGTACGCCTTCCGGTTCTCACCCCGCGTCTTCCGCATCATGCTGCTGCCGGCCATCGGCCTGATCGCCGCCACCCTGGTGGGGCGCTTCCACTACCTCACGGACCTCATCTGCGCGGTGCCGCTGATGGTGGTGGTGGTGGGACTGGCCGTGGGCTGGAGCCGGGCCGCCGCGCGACGCGATGCGGAAGCGCGCCCGGTGCGAATGGACGCTATCGTGCGCCCCTAGCAAGGGAGCGTACGCATGAGCAGGCCGATCCTCGCGGGCCGCGTGGCCCATCTCGGTACCACCGTCTTCTCGGAGTTCAGCGCGCTCGCCCTGAAGCATGGGGCGATGAACCTGGGCCAGGGCTTCCCGGACTTCGACGGGCCCGAGGCCGTGAAGGAAGCCGCGCGCAAGGCCATCACCGACGGCGTCAACCAGTACGCCCCGAGCACCGGCCTGCGGGACCTGCGCGTGGCCATCGCCGAGCACGGGGCGCGCTTCCACGGGCACACGGGCATCGATCCGGACACCATGGTGACCGTCACCAGCGGTGCGACCGAGGCCATCTTCTGCGTGCTGTTGGGCCTGGTGGACCCGGGCGACGAGGTGATCGTCTTCGAGCCCTTCTATGACTCGTACGACGCGAACCTCGCCTTCATCGGAGCGAAGGCGCGCTACGTGCCGCTGCGCCCGCCGGACGCCTCGCATGCCGCGTGGTGGTTCGACCGGGACGAGGTGCGCGCCGCCTTCGGTCCCCGGACGCGGGTGCTGATCCTCAACACGCCCCACAACCCCACCGGGAAGGTGTTCACCCGCGAGGAGCTCGAGTTCCTCGGCGGGTTGTGCGCCGAGCACGACGTGAAGGTGCTCTCGGACGAGGTGTACGAGCACATCCTCTTCGGCCCGGCGCGTCATGTGCGCCCGGCCACGCTCCCCGTGCTGGCGGATCGCACGGTGACGGTGAGCAGCGGGGGGAAGAGCTTCAGCCTCACCGGGTGGAAGGTGGGGTGGATCATCGCTCCGCCCCCGCTGCGTGACGCGGTGCAGCGTGCCCACCAGTTCGTCACGTTCGCCACGGCCTCGCCCCTCCAGGCGGCCTTCGCGGCGGCGCTGCGGCTGCCGGACGCGTACTTCCAGGAGTTGGGTGCCCTCTACCTGTCCAAGCGAGAGCGGCTGCTGGCGGGGCTCGCCGAGGCGGGACTCCAGGCGTACGTGCCCGAGGGCAGCTACTTCATCATGGCCGATATCACCGGGAGGGGCTTCGCGGACGACGTGGCCTTCTGCCGACACCTGGTGACGGAGGTGGGAGTGGCGGCCATTCCCCCGAGCGTCTTCTACAACCCGGCGCACAAGCACCTGGGGCAGGGAATGGCGCGCTTCGCCTTCTGTAAGACCGAGGCGGTGCTGGACGAGGCGGTACGGCGGCTGAAGACGGGCCTCACACGAGGGCGCTGACGCCCGCACCCCTGGGAGTGGGGTGGCTTGCGACGCTACAACGCGGGTGCTACATCCGGCGCCAACATGCCCGCGCGCTCCCAGTCCGTTTCCAAGAGTCTCACCGCTCCCCGTACGACCGAATCCGCCAAGAAGGCCGGTCGGACTCCGGCCAAGGTGGCGAAGGTCGCCAGGCCGGTGGCCAAGGCTCCCAAGAAGGCCGCGTCGAAGGCGACCAAGGCCGTGAAGGCCGTGAAGGCCGCGACCCAGGCGGCGACGAAGGCCGCGTCGAAGGCCGTCAAGGCGGTGGCGAAGAAGGTCACCCCGCGCAAGAAGAGCGCGGCGCTGCGCTCCTATGACGCGGCCACGGTGAAGGCGGTGGCCCAGAGCGCCGAGCAGTGGGCCAAGACGGACCTGGCCGCGGTGACGCAGAAGATGCCGCTGCGCCGCAAGACGTTCGTCACCGACTCGGGCATCCCCATCCCGGACGTGGTCACGCTGGCCGAGCGCCGCACCGAGTCCCCGGACAACATCGGCCTGCCGGGCCAGTTCCCGTTCACCCGCGGCCCGCAGCCCACCATGTACCGCGGTCGCCTCTGGACGATGCGCCAGTTCGCCGGCTTCGGCACGCCCGAGGACACCAACAAGCGCTTCAAGTACCTCATCAGCCACGGCATGACGGGCCTGTCCACGGCCTTCGATATGCCCGCGCTCATGGGCTACGACTGCGACCACTCCATGAGCCGCGGCGAGGTGGGCAAGGAGGGCGTGAGCGTCTCCTCGCTGCGCGACTTCGAGGTCCTCTTCGACGGCATCCAGCTCGACAAGGTCACCACCTCGATGACGATCAATGCGAGCGCCATCGTCGCGCTCTGCATGTACATCGCGGTGGGTGAGAAGCAGGGCGTTCCGATGGCCAGGCTCGCGGGCACCATCCAGAACGACATGCTCAAGGAGTACATCGCGCAGAAGGAGTGGATCGTCGGTCCCCGGCCCGCGGTGCGGATCGTGACGGACATGATCGAGTTCTGCACGAAGAACATGCCGAAGTGGTACCCGGTCTCCGTCAGCGGCTACCACATCCGCGAGGCCGGAGCGACGGCGGTGCAGGAGCTGGCCTTCACGCTGGCCGACGGCATCGGCTACGTCGAGGAGTGCGTCAAGCGCGGCTTGAGCGTGGACGACGTGGCGCCGGGGCTCTCGTTCTTCTGGGACGTGCACAACGACTTCTTCGAGGAGGTCGCCAAGTTCCGCGCGGCCCGCCGCATCTGGGCGCACGTGATGCGCGATCGCTTCGGCGCGAAGAACCCGCGCTCCATGCAGCTCAAGACGCACGCGCAGACGGCCGGCGTGTCCCTCACGGCGCAGCAGCCGTACAACAACGTGGTGCGCACGGCGCTCCAGGCCTTCGCGGCGGTGCTCGGCGGCACCCAGTCGCTGCACACCAACTCGCTGGACGAGACGTACGCGCTGCCCACCGAGGAGTCGGTGACGATCGCGCTGCGCACCCAGCAGCTCATCGCCCACGAGTCCGGCGCGGACCGCGTGGTGGATCCGCTCGCGGGCAGCTACTTCGTGGAGTACCTCACCGACGAGATGGAGAAGCGGGCGCTCGAGTACATCCGCCGCATCGACGAGATGGGCGGCATCATCCGGGCGGTGGAGGAGCAGTACCCGCAGAAGGAGATCGGCGAGAGCGCCTACCGCTTCCAGCGCGAGGTGGAGCAGGGTGACCGCCTCATCGTGGGCGTGAACGCGTTCAAGTCGAACACGGAGGCGCCGATCGAGCTGCTGCACATCGACGAGAAGGTGCAGGAGTCGCAGATCGCCCGGCTCAAGCAGGTGAAGTCGGAGCGCAACCAGGTGGCGGTGGACGCGGCGCTGGCGAAGGTGGAGGCGGCGGCGCGGGGCTCGGACAACCTGATGCCGCCGGTGCTGGAGGCGGTGAAGGCGTACGCGACGCTGGGAGAGATCAGCGACGTGTTCCGCAAGGTGTGGGGCGCGTACCGTGAGGGCGGCCTCTTCTAGGAAGCCCCTGGCCCTCGTGAGCTTCTTCGGCGAGCTGTACCTCCGCTCCACGCTGCCCTTCCTCTCCGAGGAGACGACGGCGAAGGAGGTGGCCTACCTCGCGAGGGCCTTCCAGGAACTCCCGGTGCCCGGTCCGGTGGTGGACCTGGGCTGCGGCCATGGCCGGCACGCGGCGCGCCTGAACACCACGGGCCCGCTGGCGGGGCGCGTCCTCGGCCTGGAGCTGGACGCGCTCTCCCTGCGCGAGCGGCTGCCGGGGTTCCCAGCGGTGCGAGCGGATCTCCGCTCCCTCCCGTTCCGGACGGGCTCCCTCGCGGGGGCCTACGCCTGGTACTCGAGCCTGTTCGTCTTCTCGGACGAGGAGCACGTGGCACTGCTGCGCGAGGTGGGGCGGTGCCTGCGGCCCGGAGGGCGCCTGGTGCTGCACACCACGCCCTACGAGCGGCTGGCGTCACAACCCGAGGCGTCCTTCTCCACCCGGTTGCCGGACGGCGGCGTGCTGGAGGAGGAGAGCCGCTTCGACGCGGTGCGTGGTCGGGACCTGGGGCACAGGCGGCTGACCTCGCCGGACGGGCGCGTCCTTTCCGGCCGATATGCCATCCGTTACTATCCCCTTGCGGATTTGACGCAACTGTTGGAATTCACGGGATTTTCGATGTGCTGGGTGCATGGCGGGCTGGAGGGCGAGCAACCGTCGAGCACATCAACGGATCTCATCGTGGGAGCAGAGCTGCGACATGGCTGAGAGGAAGCTGCGAATTCTGGTGGCCAAGCCGGGCCTGGATGGTCACGACCGTGGGGCGAAGATCATCGCTCGCGCCTTGCGCGACGCGGGCATGGAGGTCATCTACACGGGGTTGCACCAGACACCCGAGATGATTGTCAACGCCGCCATCCAGGAGGACGTCGACGCCATCGGCATGTCCATCATGTCGGGAGCGCACATGACGCTCTTCCCGGCGGTGATCGATCTGCTGAAGAAGAGCAACGCGATCGACATCGCGGTGTTCGGCGGAGGCATCATCCCGGACGACGACATCCCCAAGCTGAAAACCATGGGAGTGACGGAGATCTTCACCCCCGGAAGCTCGACGCAGGACATCGTCCAGTGGATCCGAACGAACATCGCGGCCCGCGCGTAGCGGGGTTGCTGGGAAGAATGCCGGAGCGGGTCGACGTCTACGAGGTCGGCCCTCGCGACGGCTTGCAGAACGAGCTGCGAACGCTGCCCACGCGCGACAAGGCCCGGCTCATCGAGGCGCTGATCGCCGCGGGGGAGAAGCGCATCGAAGTCACGTCCTTCGTGCACCCCAAGTGGATTCCGCAGCTCGCGGACGCCGAGGAGCTGCTGCGCCTGGTGGGACGGCGTCCGGGCGTCACCTTCTCGGCGCTGGTGCCCAACCTCAAGGGCCTCACGCGCGCCAAGGAGGCGGGCCTGGAGGAGGCAGCGGTCTTCATCTCCGCCTCCGAGGCCCACTCGAAGAAGAACATCAACAAGAGCATCGACGAGGCGGTGGCCGAGGCTCGCCAGACGTCCGAGGCGGCCCTGAAGGCGGGGCTGCGGGTGCGCGGCTACCTGTCCACGGTCTGGGGCTGCCCCTACGAGGCCGAGGTGCCCGTGGCGCGGGTGGTGGAGATCAGTCGCGCCCTGATCGACGGTGGCATCTACCAGCTGAGCCTGGGTGACACGATCGGCGTGGGCACGCCGAGGCAGACGGAGCAGATCCTCTCCGCGCTGCTGGAGTACATCCCGGTGGAGAAGCTGGCGCTGCACCTGCACGACACGCGCGGCACGGCGCTGGCCAACGCTCTGGTGGGCCTCCAGATGGGCGTGACGACGTTCGACGCCAGCATCGGTGGGCTCGGCGGGTGCCCGTATGCCCCCGGAGCAGCCGGCAACCTCGCCACCGAGGACATCGTCTACATGCTCCACGGCATGGGCGTGAAGACGGGCATCCAGCTCGACAAGCTCGTCGAGGCGGGCATGGTCGCGCAGGAGCTCATCGGCCGGAAGCTCGCGGGCAAGTTCCTCCAAGCGGCCCTGGGCGAGCGCGAGAAGAAGGCGAATCGCCGGGCCCGTAGCCCGGCCTGATCGTCGCCCGTCCTCCCGCTCGGGGACTACTGCACGGTTCCGGCCGAGCTGCCCGCGGTCAGGGTGCCGCGCTCGGACTTCTCCACCGGGGACGTCGCGTGCG
>NZ_DASVWK010000593.1:0-1879 GCF_036389735.1 Archangium sp.
GCAGCTTGCGGCCCGCGTCGATCTTCAGCAGCGCGAAGTCCGTGCGCTCGTCCTCGCCCACCAGCTCGGCCTGGAACTTCTCCGGGTAGCCGTGCTCGGAGAAGACGGAGATGGTGATGACACCCGCGCCCTCGATGACATGGGCACTGGTGAGGATGTAGCCGTCCGGGTGGATGATGAGGCCCGAGCCGATGCCGTTCTGCGCCTCCCCATCCGGGCCGGGAGTGGGGTTCTGCTGGCTCGTGGTGATGGACACCACCGCGGGCATGGACGCCCGGGCCACCTGACTCAAGGCGGAGCGCTCCTTGCGCACGGAGAGCTGTTTCGCCTCCACCCACAACCGCTTGTCCTCGCCTCGAGGTGCTCCCAGCGCCGGCGTGCCCAGGCCACAGAGCAACGCCGCCAGCGAGACTCCCCTCCACGCCCGTCCACCCGCCATCGTCCCGCCTCCGCCCCCAGCCCGCCTCGGGAGAAGCTAGGGAGGGGGGCGCGTGGGGGGAAGCCGCCCGGGGGTCAAAGGTAGGGAACCCTACTTCTTCTGGGCGATGATCCGATCAATCGCCGCGCGATCCTCGGGGGTGATGCGCTCGCGCGGGGTCGCCGGGGCCGCCACTTGCTTCGTCGTCCGGTGGACGGCGCCCTTGGCCTCGTCGACCGCGTCGCGCAGCCCGTCCTTCACCCGATCCACCTGCCGCTCCACCTGGGTGGGCCGCACGTGCCGGTTCCACTGTCGCTGGGCGTACTCCAGCGGCGAGCGACCTTCGAGGTCCACCGTCGCCAGGAAGACTCCGAGCCCCACCGCGCAACCCGTCCACACCAGGAACTTCAGGAAGCCCATCGTTCACATCCTCCTACCCCCTCGTACACCGGGGAAGGGCGTCTGGCGAGTTTCTGGCGGGGCGCGGGGATGGTCGCTGACAGCGGACGGGGGGCCTCTTAATGTGCGCGGCCTTGCACCCCGACGAGCTCTTCCAGGCCGCCCAGGCGCGTGCGGCGTCGATGTCCCTTCCGCGAGCGCAGGAGGCGCAGGAGCAACTGCGCTCGCAGGCGCTCGCACTCTTCAGCAAGGTGCCGGAGCCGCCCGTGTATCACCGGGTGGAGGATCCGGCGCGCAAGGCGGCGGAGGCGCTGCTGCCGGAGCTGGAGAAGGTGCTGGCGCTGGCGCTGGCGTTGACGCGGGAGGGGGGCCGGACGGAGACGACGGAGCGCATCCTCGCGGCGCTGAAGGCGCACGGCGAGGGGCTGTGCCTCACGGTGAGCGGGCGGCTGGTGCAGGCGGAGGAGGCATGGCGGCGCGCGCTGGAGCTGGAGCGACTGGCGCACCCCACGCGCTCGCTCGGCTCGGTGGAGACGGTGGTGCCCCCGGTGTACGAGCGGACGACGGGGGCCTCGCGGTTCGACCCGAAGCACGAGTCCGTGGCGCAGGTGAAGCTGCTGTGCCCCAACACGGGCTGCAAGCGGATCAACGATTATGGCTATGTGCCGAGGCCGGGGACGCACCCCTACGTGTGCCCGGCGTGCAAGACGCCCTTCCTGGCGTACTTCGGCGAGCTGCGCGGGCTGGAGGTGGAGGTCCGCCGCAGCTCCAAGCGCTTCTTCTTCACGGTGGACGAGGTGCGGGGCTCGGGCAGCTCGCGTATCGAGTTCGAGGAGGCGAGTGGCGAGGAGTTCCCGGTGGCGAGGAGGGACCTGCTGGTCTTCCTCTACACCGAGGCACGCGAGCTGAAGGCGGTGATGAACCTGACGAACGGCCGGCTGATGTGGATTTCGCCGGCGGGCGGGTGCTTCGTGGTGACGGCGGCGTTCGGGGAGGGGGCACCGGAGCTGGTGGCGTTCCGGGAGTTCCGTGACGAGGTGCTGCGGCGCCACGGGCTGGGGC
>NZ_DASVWK010000594.1:0-6727 GCF_036389735.1 Archangium sp.
CCACCTACCCCGGCGTGGTGCTGCCCTGCCGCGCGCTCGGCGTGCTGAAGGTGGATGAGAAGAAGAAGCGTGGGACCGGACGGCAGCGCAATGACCGGCTGCTCGTCGTCCCCACCATCGCGGCGCGCGCGGAGAGCCTGACGGACCTCAAGGACCTGTCCCGCCGGGAGCGCGACGAGCTGGCACACTTCTTCACCGCGGTCGTCGCCTTCACGGAGAAGGACGTGCGCGTGCTCGGCTGGGAGGGAGCCGCCGCCGCCGACCAGATGGTCGAGGCGTGCGCCGCCGAGTACACGAAGAAGGCCCAGCGCTAGGACTGGCCCGGGGCCCGCGCCGATTGCTACAGTCGGAACGCGTGCACACCGCCACGCTTCCGGCCGCCCCCGTCACGGCCTCCCTCCCTGGTGCCTGGGGACGCATCGACTGGTCCCCCCCGGTCCCCAACCACTTCCTCATCCCCGAGCACCACTACCGCATGCGCGGGGACTGCTCCTTCCTCACCCCCGAGCAGCGGGTGCGCCTCAACCACCTCTCGGTGCGCTTCAGCTGCGAGTCCTTCGTCCACTTCGAGCGCTACGTCATCGAGTACCTCGAGCGCTACCCCGCGCGGCTCGGCCCCCTGCCGGAGCGGCGGGTGCGCTGCTTCATCGACGAGGAGCGCGTCCACGTGGATGCCTTCTACCTCGCGTTGGAGCGGCTGCGTCCGGACCTCCATGCCGGACGTCGGCTGCGGATGCACCACTGGAGCTGGGTGGATCGGCTGCTGCTGCGCGTCTCGCCCTCCGTCACCTTCTTCCTGCTGGCGGCCCTCTTCGAGGAGATGACGCTCTACGTCCCGGTGGTGATGGACGAGCGCCCCGAGGAGTCCTACCCGCCGCTGCACGAGGTGATGCGCCTGCACGCCCGCGAGGAGCGGGGCCACGTGGCCCTCGATGAGCGTGTCCTGGCGCACGCGGCGCGGGAGCAGCCTCGCTGGCGCGTGGGGCTCCAGGTACTGTTGATGATCGGTGTGATGGCGTGCGTGGGCATGCAGATGGACCGGGCCTGGAAGCGGGGCGTGGAGCAGTTCGCCCGAGACGAGGGCCTCACCGCACGCCAGCGCCGGGCGCTCCAGGGCAAGCGCCTGTCCACCTCGGACGAGCTGGGAGTGCGGAGCTTCTCGAAGCGGCTCGCCAGCTCCCCGCTGTGTGGGGCGGGCCTGCTGCGCGCCGTGCTGGACAGGCTGACGTGAGCGCGACGGCCCAGGTGGCCTACGTGGGCGAGCCCCGACGGCTCGCCCACAGCCTCCACGAGCTCATCCAGATGGCGCGCGAGAGCATCGTGCTCCAGATGTACCTCTTCGCCGCGGATGGGCACCTCTCGCTGCTGCGGCCGGGGCACGGGCGCTTCCCGCAGGCGCAGCTGGTGGCCGACTGGCTCATCGAGAAGCGTCGGCGCGAGCCGCACGTCCTCGTCGTCGTGGTGCTCGACACCAACACGCCCGATGACCCGGCCCGCGTGCGCATTCCGGGAGACCTGGTGCGCCACCAACTGGAGCGCGCCGGGGTGCTCGTCCTCAACGCCAACCTCTTCCATACCCGCTTCGAGGCCCGCCGTACGCTGCTGCCCGGCATGGACTTCCACCTGCGCTGGCACGAACACGGGCCCGAGGACTGGGTGGCCCGCCAGCAGCACTGGCAGTCGCTGCACAACGTGGAGGACCACCGCAAGAACCTCGTCATCGACCAGGGGGCCTGGGGCGCCGTCACCTCGCACAACCTCTTCGACGCCGCGGCGTACTGGCACGAGAACCTCCTCCTCTTCGATGGCGAGCCGGCCCGGGCGCTGTGGCACTCCGCCCGCGAGGCACTCCGGCTCGCGCTGGAGATTCCCCAGCGGCTCGATGACGCGGGGCGCGCGGCCCTCCAGGCCCTGCTCTCCCGCGAGGCCCCGGGCCCCCTGCCCTACGAGACGCGGCCCCTCGCCCTGGCACTGGAGCGCTTCACGGCGCCCGAGGCCCCGGCCCTTCCTCCATCGCCGCCGAGATCCGCGCGGCTGCGGGTGCTGGACAACGAGGCCATCCGCCCCGCGCTGGAGGCCGCCATCGACCACGTGCCCCCAGGGGGCCACATCTCCGTGGCGACCACCTACTTCTCGGACCTGCCGATGCTGGAGCGGCTCTTCGACGCGGCCCGGCGGGGCGTGTCGGTGCGCGTCCTCATCGACGACACGGCCGCCCTGCCCCTGCCCGCGTCGGCCGCCTTCTTCGTGCGGCAGCTCGTCAACCGGCGCGTGCTCGAAGCGGCTCGCCGGCGGGCGCCTCCCGGCTTCGCGCTGCGCGTCCACCGCTCCGGCGGGGGGACGATGATGCACCTGAAAACGGCGGCCTTCGTCAGCCCCGGGGGCAAGGCCCTCCTCATCGGCGGGCAGGCCAACTACACGCCCAACTCCTTCAATGGGGCCTGGTGGGAGACGGACGTGGAGGTGGAGAGCCCCGAGCTGGTGGCGGACTTCCTCGTGCACTTCGACGCGCTGTGGACGCTGCCCGCGTGCGAGCCCCTCCAGCCGATGAGGCCCTGGGCCCTGCCCTGGGCGCACGCGTGCCTGGCCACCCTCGCGCTCCTGTCGCGCTGTGGATTGCAGCCATGAGCGTCGCGCTCACCCCCACCCCCGTCCAGCTCGCCCGGCACGTGTCGGAGGCCCTCGGCCGCGAGGTGTACGTGAAGCGGGACGACCAGACGCACCCGGTGTACGGCGGCAACAAGGTGCGCAAGCTGGCCATGCTGCTCGCCGAGGCGCGAGCGCGTGGGGCCACGGACCTCGTCCTCGTGGGCGCGGCGGGCTCCAACCACGTCCTCGCCACCACGGTGCACGGGCGGGCCCTGGGCTTCGCGGTGACGGCCTTCGTCGTGCCCCGCCCTCACTCGCCCGAGGCGGAGGAGTCCCTGCGAGCCGCCGCCGCCCTGGGTTGCCGGCTCGTGCCCACGCGCAGTGAGTGGACGGCCGCCGCCCGGGTGGCGCACGAGCTGCTGCGGCTGAAGCTGCGCGGCCGCCGCCCCTGGTTCATTCCTCCCGGGGGCAGCTCGCCCGTGGGCGCGCTGGGCTATGTGCGCGCGGTGGAGGAGCTCGCACGGCAGCACGCGGACGGAGGGCTTCCGTGGCCGGACGTGATGGTGTGCGTGCTCGGCTCCGGGGGCATGGTGGCGGGGCTCGCCGCGGGCGTGCGTGCGGTGGACCGTCCATGCCGGGTGGTGGGCGTGGGGGTGTGGAGCGCGTGGGCGTCCAACCGCACGGCCCTCACGTGGATGGCTCGACGCACACTGGCGCTCGCGAGCGGCCCCGGCCACGCTCCCCCGCGCCCCACCCCGGAACTGGAGGTGGACCTGAACCAGCTCGGCGCGGGCTACGGGCACCCCACCGAGGCGGCCCTGGAGGCCCAGGCCCTCTTCGCGCGGGACGGAGTGGTGCTCGACACGACCTACACGGCCAAGGCCGCCGCGGGGTTGATGGCCCTCGCCCGCACCGACCCGCGTCCCCGCCGCTTCCTCTTCTGGCACTCGCTCTCGTCGGCGCCGCTCGCGCCGCTGCTCGGCTCCGGCGAGCTACCCGAGCCGCAGGTGCTCGCGCTGCTGCGCTGAGGGCACCGACGGAGTCCAGACGGGCAGCTCACACAGCCCACCGCCCAGGAAGAGGTGGTGCCACAACTGCGTCGTCACCACGCCCGACAGCCCCGCCTCCAGCACGTAGCGCCGGGGCGCGTACGCCGGCAGCCGCTCGACGAGCGCCCGGGCCCGCTCCACCGCGAGCGGCGCGAACCAGCCGGAGGCGCGCAGGGACTCGGCGGACAGGAGCTGCTCGGCCCAGCGCGGCCGGTGGAGGCCATGGAACACGGGGTTGGCGCGGAACATCGCCTTGGGCCTGCGCGCCAGCCGCTCGGGCACGAGGCGCGCCGCGAGCTGGCGCAGGAGCCATTTGTCCGTCAGGCCGCGCAGCTTGTACTCGGGGGCCAGACTCGCGGCGAAGGCGACGACATCCTCGTCGAGGAAGGGGTAGCGCGCCTCCACCGAGGAGTGCATGGAGACACGGTCTCCCTTGTCCGCCAGCAGGTGGCCGGCCAGCAGCAGCTTGTGCTCGACGTAGAGCGACTGGTGCAGCGGGTGCCAGCGGTGCCGCCGGGGGTGGTTCAGGTCCAGCTCGTCCAGGGGTGAGGCGTCACCAAGCCGCTCCCACAGGGCCTCGCTATAGAGGAAACCCCGGGCGCGGGAGAGCGGATCGAACAAGTCCTCCTGGGCACACCGTCCCTCGCCCAGGAGCGCCGGCAGGGGCGCGCGTGCCGGCCCCACCAGACCGAAGAGGGCACGGCGCAGGAGTCGGGGGCCCCAGGCGGCCCCGTGGCGCTCCAGCCAGGAGAGGACGTGGTGCGACTTGTACCAGGGGTAGCCGGCGAAGGCCTCGTCGGAGCCCTCCCCGGTGAGGACGGCCTTGAAGCCCCGCTCGCGTACCCGGCCCGCCAGGCGCAGCAGGCACGCATCCGCGGTGTCGAAGACGGGCGCCTCGGTGGCGACGACCAGCTCGGGGAAGGTGTCGGCGATGGCGGTGGGACCCAGGGCCACGACGTCGAGCTCCGCGCCCACGGCCCGGGCCGCCGCGGCGGCATGGGGACGCTCGTCGAGCCCCGCGCCTTCCAGCCCGATGGTGAAGGCCCGAGGGGCCGTGCCCCGCACCCGGGCGGCGAGCGCCAGCGCGACGGTGGAGTCCAGGCCCCCGCTGAGGTAGGCCCCCACGGGCGCATCACCGCGCAGCCGGCGCTCCACCGACCGCGAGAGCACGGCCTCCAGCTCGTCCACCAGCGCTTCGGGACGCTCGGTACGGCGCTCCTCTCCCGCGTCCGGGAAGTCGAGGTCCCAGTAGCGGCGCGACACCACCGCGCCCTCCCGGACGACGAGGAAGTGCCCGGGAGGCACGGGGCGGATGCCCTCGAAGAAGGAGCGGAAGGCGGGGGCGGCGAGAAAGCAGAAGAGGTGATTCAACCCCCGCGCGTCCGCGCGTGCGGGGACGAGCCCCGAGGCCAGCAGGGCCTTCACCTCGGAGGCCCAGAGGAGCCAACCGTCACGCTCGGTGTAGTACAGCGGGCAGATGCCCACCCGATCCCGGGCCAGCAGCAGCGTGCGGCGCGAGCGGTCCCACAAGGAGACGGCGAACTGGCCCCGGGCGCGCGAGAAGGTGCCCTCGCCATGCTCCTCGTAGAGGTGGACCCAGGCCTCGGTATCGCAGCGCGAGGCGAGCGTGTGACCCCGAGCGAGCAGCTCCTCGCGCAGCTCGGGGTAATCGTAGAGTTCGCCGTTGCTGGCCACCCACACGTCGCCGGACTCATTGGACAGCGGCTGGCGCCCACCGACGGGGTCCACCAGGGCGAGCCGGCGGGTGGCCAGGGCCAGACCGGGCTCCAGGTGGAGGTGCTCGTCATCCGGGCCGCGATGAGCCAGGGCGAGCGCCATGCTCGCGAGCCGCTCCCGGGGGAAGAGGCGCGTTCCCTTCAGGTCCAGGGCTCCGGCGATGCCGCACATGGCCGGGGACTCTACACGGCCCGGGGCGGAAGCATCCGCCCCTCGGGATTACATCTCCCCCACCGACTGCATCACCTTGTCGTCGAAGTCCTCCCGGATCCGGATGATGCGCGACCAGCGACCGTAGCGATGATCCGGAAAGCAGTCCCACTCGGAAGCGGGCGGCTCGAACACGATGGGTTCGTCCACGAACTCGATGACACGCACCTGCTCGTTCTCGGCCGGCGGAGTCGAGACCACCACCTCCCCACCCGGGAAGGGCACTGGTGGGGTGAGGGTGAGTTGGAGCGCGACCAGCAGCATCTTCATCGGGCGACCTCCGGGGAATGCGCCCGCAGCATGCCTGACCCGGGGCCCGGAGCCCAGGTGGTCGGCGCGCCCTCCGTGTACCAGGCGACCCTATTTCCCCTGGGCCTGAGTGGTCACCTCCACGACGAAGGCCACGGGCTCGTCGCCTACAACGCGGTACAGGGCACGAATCCCGTTGCCCTCGCGGATGTCCTCCACCGTGCCCATCTGCCCATCCAGGAGCACCACCGTCCGCGGCCTCATCTGAAGCCGCAACTCGGGCTCGCCGCGCACCGAGACGAGCACCTCCCGCCCGTCCACCGACAGCACGTCGCCCACGATCTCCTGCTGCGCCTCCGCCTCCTCGGAAGTCGCCGGTTCCCGCGCATCCTCCTGCGCTGACGCCCGCGGCATTCCCAGGAGCAGTGCGGCCATTCCCGCAAGCAACCCGCTCGCGCCGATTCGCATGTCGTCCCCCATCGTCTTCAGCACGACTTCAAAGATGCACCCTGTCCCCCGTGTGCCACCCCTGGCGGGTCCGCGCAGGGCACGAGTGCCTGCACGCCTTCCGAGGACGGAGGCCGTGAAGAGACATGACCTCCGGTTCTCCACCCTCATCGTTCGTACCGAGCGCTTCGCCGAGGCCTCCCAGCGGCTGGGATTGGACAGTGGCGGGCCCGACGGCGGCCAGTGGAACGAGGCCTGGCGTCGGTTCCAGAAGCAGAACGCAGGAGCCACTACGGGGGAGATCTGGCGGTTCGCGTTCGAACTCATGTTCTTGTTCAAAGTGAATGGCCCACTCGTGCCCTACTGCCAGGATTGAGCCGAGGAGCACACGAATGCGGTACTTCAGAGTCCAGGAAGACAGGACCGCGGGTTACACAGGTGATGTA
>NZ_DASVWK010000595.1:0-6277 GCF_036389735.1 Archangium sp.
CCGCCCGCTCCTGCACGAAGGCGCGGAACGGGGCCACGCCCGTGCCAGGGCCGATCATGATGACGTCACGGCTCGCGTCCTTGGGGAGGCGGAAACGATCGTTGGCCTCGATGAAGACGTTCACCGTGTCCTGGCTGGCGCCGCGCGTGGCCAGGTAGTTCGAAGCGGCGCCCACGTGGCGCGTGCCGAAGGCCTCGTAGTCCACCACGGCCAACGTCAGGTGGACCTCCTCCCCTACCCGCTTCTGGCTGGAGGAGATGGAGTAGAGCCGGGGCGTCAGGCGACGCAGCGCCCCCACCAGCTCCTCCGCCGTCCACGCCGCGGGGTGCGTCCGGAGAAGGTCGATGACCTGATGGCTGGCGAGCAGCGCACGCAGGGACTCGGCGCCCTCCGGGGCGAGCAGGCGCTGGAGTTCCGCGTTGCCCGAGCGAGTGGCGTGGCTCGTCAGGAACGGGCGGCTCAAGCGGGTGATCTCCAGCTCCTCCGCCAGCCACTGCTTCAGCGGCAGGATGCGCCCCTCGCGCTTCACCTCGGTAGAGCCCTCCAGCCTCAGCTCGGAGAGCAGCGCGGAGACCAACTCCGGCGGGTTCCGGGGCAGCACCCCGAGGGAGTCACCCGGCTCATAGGTCAGGCCCGAGCCCTCCAGCGACAGCTCCAGGTGGCGAACATCCTTGAGGGCGCCGCGCCCGGTGATGCGCTGGTTGGTGAGCACCAGGGAGGGATAGGGATTCTCCCGGCTGAAGGTGGGCGTCACGGGCACGCTGCGCAGCGGTGTCACCGTGGCCAGCCCGGCCTCGGCCCCGAGTTCCGTCCGCGCACGCTCCAGGGCCTCGCCGATCCACGACTCGGCCATCGACTCGAAGTCCACGTCGCAGTCGGTGCGATTGACCAGCCGCGTGGCCCCCAGCTCCGCGAAACGCGCGTCGAGGACGCGGCTGATCTCACAGAACTTGGGGTAGCTGGAGTCGCCCAGCCCCAGCACCGAGTAGCGGAGCTGGCCGAGCGCGGGGGCGCGCTTGCCCTGGATGAACTCGAAGAAGCCGCGCGCGTCGTCCGGGGGATCTCCGTCCCCCTGGGTGCTGATCACCACGTACAGGAGCCGCTCGTTCTTCAGCTCGCGCACGTTGTAGTCGCTGGCGCGGAAGCTGCGCACCGCGAGCCCCGCGGCCTCGGCCTTGTGCTTGAGACGCTCGGCCAGCAGCCGGCTGTTACCCGTCTGCGTGCCATAGATGATGGTGAGCGAGGCCCGCGGCGTGGCCTGGGGTGCCACCGCGGGCTGGGCGGACGTGGCGGGCACCTGCCGGGCCGCGAGGCCGGCGAGGTAGCCACTCACCCAGTTGAGCGCCGAGGGCTCGAGGCCCTCGACGAGGCGCTGAAGCAGCGCGCCCTTCTCCTCGCCGAGCTGCGCGGCGAGGGCGGGAATGGTAGCGGACACGGGAGAGGTCACGGCGTCTTCTCCTGCGCGGCCAGGATCTGCTTCACCTGGTGCTCCAGGTCGTCGGAGGGCTCCAGCTCGAGCCAGGAAATGCCGGCGCCGCGGAGCTGGTCACGCAGCCCCAGCCGCGCCTGCGGGACGGGGGTGTAGAGGATGGCGAGCAGCCCGGCCTCGGCCAGCGCGACGGCGGCCTCGGCGTCTCCCCGGATGGTGGCCACGTGCCTCCCCAGGTCGAACAGGGACCGCTCCAGGCGCAGCGCCGCTTGCGCCGGTGCCGGCAGGAGGAGGACGGCGCCCGACTGCCCGAGGCGCGCGCGCCGCTCCCCGGCGGAGATGAGGGACCGCGCATCCTGATCGTCCCGCGCTCCGGAGGGCCCGAGGATCATGCCCGCCGCGACGGTGTCGTTGGTGAGCGGGTCCACGACGATGAAGGCGCCGGTCTTCCGGTTGTCCGTGTAGGGGTCGCAGACGAGCGGCCGCTTGCAGACGAGGCGCACCTTGCCGATCTCATTGAGCGACAGGGAAGCGGCGGAGACCTCGGACAGGTCCTCCAGTTCCTTGCGCCAGAGCACCTGCTCGATGTGGGCCGGGACGTACTTGGAGGTGTGCTTCACCAGGTAGCGGTGCGAGCTGTCCAGGGGCTTCTCCCCGAACCACACCAGCATGGCCTCGAGCTGCTGGAGTGCCTGCGGGGGCTGCTCGGCGTGCGCGATGAGATCGCCCCGGCTGATGTCCACCTCGTCGGTCAGGCGCAGCGTCACCGAGGACGGCGAGCTGGCCTCGCGGAGGTTGCCATCGAAGGTGTCGATGGACGCGATGTGCGTACGCCGCTTCGAGGGATAGACCACCACCTCGTCGCCCACGCGCACCGTACCGGAGGCGATCTGCCCGGCGAACCCGCGGTAATCCAGGTTCGGCCGCAGCACGTACTGCACGGGGAAGCGGAAGGCCGCGCCGTCCAGCCGGCGCTGGTGCGGCAGGGACTCCAGCCAGCCCAGCAACGTGTCCCCGTCGTGCCACGGCGTGCGGGCGCTCGGGAGGGTGATGTTGTCCCCAGCGCGCGCGCTGATGGGGAAGAAGCGGACCTGCTCGAAGCCGAGCGTGCTGGCGAACGCGGAGAACTCCGTCGACAGGCGCTCGAAGACGGCCGGGTCGAAGCCCATCAGGTCCATCTTGTTGATGGCCACCGCCAGGTAGGGAATGCCCAGCAGCGAGGCGATATACGCATGCCGCCGGGTCTGCGGGAGGATGCCCAGGCGCGCGTCCACGAGGATGACCGCCGCGTCGGCCGTGGAGGACCCCGTGGCCATGTTGCGCGTGTACTGGAGGTGTCCCGGCGTGTCCGCGACGATGATCTTCCGCCGCGCCGTGGAGAAGTAGCGGTAGGCCACGTCGATGGTGATGCCCTGCTCGCGCTCGGCGCGCAGACCATCGGTGAAGAGCGAGAAGTCGATCTCCTCGCCCGCGCTGGCTCGCTTCACCGCGCTCACCTGGTCCTCGAACAGGCCATTGCACTCGTAGAGGAGGCGGCCGATGAGCGTGGACTTGCCGTCGTCCACCGAGCCCACCACCGCGAGGCGCAGCAGCTCCTTGTCGGAGTGCTCCGCGAGGAACCGCTGGATGTCCTGGTCGTCCTGCAACTGCACCGCGGCGGTCATTAGAAGTACCCCTCGCGCTTCTTCAGCTCCATCGAGCCTTCTTCGTCGTGATCGATCAGCCGTCCCTGACGCTCGGACTGGCGGGCCTGCATCATCTCGGCGATGACGCCCTCGAGCGTCGTGGCCGAGGACTCGATCGCTCCACTCAGCGGGTAGCACCCCAGCGTGCGGAAGCGCACCCGACGCATCGTGGGGCGCTCGCCCTGCTTGAGCCGCATCCGCTCGTCATCGACCATGATCCACTGGCCGTTGCGGTTCACCACCGGGCGCTCGGCGGCGAAGTACAGCGGAACGACCGGAATCCGCTCCTTGAGGATGTAGTGCCACACATCCAGCTCGGTCCAGTTGGAGAGCGGGAAGACGCGCATGCTCTCGCCCGCGTCGATGCGGCCGTTGTAGAGGTTCCACAGCTCGGGCCGCTGCCGGCGCGGCTCCCACTGCCCGTGACGGTCGCGGAAGGAGTACACGCGCTCCTTGGCGCGGGACTTCTCCTCGTCGCGCCGCGCGCCGCCGAAGGCCGCGTCGAAGCCGTGCAGCGCGAGCGCCTCCAGCAGCGACTGCGTCTTCATCGCGTGGGTGTACTTCTGGCTGCCATGGTCGAAGGGGTTGATGCCCTCGGCGAGCGCCTTCTTGTTCTGGTGCACGAGCAGCTTCAGCCCGTGCTTCGCGGTGAACTCGTCGCGGAACCTGTACATCTCCCGGAACTTCCAGGTGGTGTCCACATGGAGGAGCGGGAACGGCAGGGGCGCCGGGTAGAAGGCCTTCCGGGCCAGGTGCAGCAGCACCTGCGAGTCCTTGCCAATGCTGTAGAGCATCACCGGGTTGGCGAACTCCGCCGCCGTCTCCCGGATGATGTGGATGCTCTCCGCCTCCAGCACCGCGAGGTGCGAGAGGCGCGCGGACTGTGTCTCACTCATGGCCAGCCTCCGCCTTCAAGAATCGAGCGCTCTCGGACACCACGGGCTCCGACTGGACCAGCGAGCGAAGCTGGGACCGGAGCGACACCACCTCACCCACCACCAGCAGGGCCGGAGAGCCGACGGCGGCCTCCCGGGCGCGCTGGGCGATACCCGCGAGCGGAGCCTCGATGACCCGCTGGTGCTCCCAGGTACCCGCTTCCACGATGGCCGTCGGGGTGCTCGGCGAGCGACCCGCGGCGATGAGCGCCAGCGTCGCCTCCTCCAGCCGCCCACCCGCCATGAACAGCACCAGCGTCTCCGCCCCGGCGAGGTGCGCCCAGTCCGGCGCCTTCCCGGCGCGGTGCCCCGTGGCGAACGTCACCGAACCCGACACGCCCCGGTGGGTGACGGGAATCCCCGCCACCGCCGGAGCCGCCACGCCGCTGGAGACGCCCGGCACCACCTCATAGGAGATGCCCGCCTCCTCCAGCGCGAGGGCCTCCTCGCCGCCACGGCCGAAGACGAACGGGTCTCCACCCTTGAGCCGGACCACCGTGCGGCCAAGGCGCGCTTGCGAGACGATCAGCGCGTTGATCTCCTCCTGGCGTACCGACTCTCCCCCACCCTCCTTGCCGACGAACAGGAGCCGGGCCCGGGGCCGCGCGTGCTTCAGCACCTCGGGGTGGACGAGGCGGTCATAGACCACCGCATCCGCGCGTCCGAGCAGCCAGGCCGCGCGGATCGTCAGCAGGCCGGGATCTCCGGGCCCCGCGCCCACCAGGTAGACTCTTCCGTTGACCTGCTTGCTCATTGCTTCTCTCCAAAAGTCTCGAGCGCGGTGCGCACCCGGGCCCAGGCGTCCCGGCGCTGACCGCGAATCAGCAACTCCCCGACCTCGCCCTCCACCAACTGCTTCAACAACCGCATCCGCTCGGGGCCGCGAGGCAGCCGCGCGCGGAGCCATCCCGAGAGCCGGGCCAGCTGCACGTGCCCGGGCACCACCTGCTCCAGGAACCGCTGGCGCAGCAGCCGCGCCAGCGCGGGCGCCTGGCCGGAGGTGGAGACCGCCACGACGATGGGGCCTCGCCGCCCCACCGAGGGGAGCGTGAAGTCACACAGATCGGGCACGTCCGCCGTGTTCACCCAGATGCCGAGGGCCCGCGCCTCGTCCGCCACGACCTGACTCACCGCCCTGTCATCCGTGGCCACGAACACGACCGCGTGCCCGCGCACGTCCCCCGCCGCATAGGCGCGCTCGACGAGCTCCAGCCGACCCTCGTCGGCGAGCCGGCGGATGGTGGGGCTCACCTGGGGAGACACCACCCGCAGCCGCGCCCCGGCTTCCAGGAGCTGCTGGCCGCGCTCGTCGGCGATGTTCCCCGCGCCGACCAGGAGGACGTGCTTGCCCAACAGGCGCAGGCACACCGGAAAATCCACGGGCGTGCTCATGAGGACGGTGGCGGAGAGCGTGGGCATGTCAGCGACGCACGTGCAGCCCGCATTCGCGGTTCTCGGCGGACTCCCACCACCAGCGGCCGGCGCGCTCGTCCTCGTAGGGCTTCACCGCGCGCGTGCAGGGCGCGCACCCGATGGACGGGTACCCGCGGTCATGCAACGCGTTGTAGGGGACGCCGTGGTCCTTGATGTACGCCCACGTCTCGCGAGCACTCCAGCGCACCAGCGGGTTCACCTTCAACAGCCCGTGCGTGGCATCGAGCTCCACCGCCTCGACCGCCGTGCGGGTAACGGACTGCTCGCGGCGCAGCCCCGTCACCCACGCCTCCCGCCCCGCCAGCGCGCGCCGCAGCGGCTCCACCTTGCGGATGCCGCAGCACTCCTTGCGCTCCTCGATGCTCTGCTTGAAGGAGAAGTATCCCTTCGTGGACTCCAGCGCCTCGACGCGCGCCCGCTCCGGGAAGAACGTCTCGATCTCCAGGCCGTAGCGGCGGCGCGCCACGTCCATCAGCTCATACGTCTCCGGCGGCAGCCGACCCGTATCGAGCGTGAACAGGCGCACGCTCGGCGCGTGCCCGCGGGCGAGATCGATGAGGACCATGTCCTCGGCCCCGAAGCTGGAGGCGATGGCCGCGCGCGCCCCGAAGCGTCGCTCCACCCAGGCGAGCACCACCTCGGCGGGAGCCTCGCGCAGCTCCTCCGCCGCGACACGCAGCTCGTCCGGCGAGACACCTGGGGAAGAGAGAGCGGGGAGGGACATGGGCGTCCTCGGGAGCAAAAAGACAAAAGGAGGCCAGCGCCTCGGGCGAGGGCGGGCCTGTGCACAGGAA
>NZ_DASVWK010000596.1:0-7148 GCF_036389735.1 Archangium sp.
ACCACCGGCGCCTGGAGTGCCGCCGCCGCCATGGGCGCGCCCCGCGCACTCCACTCGGCGCTGCCGTTGGCCTCCGGCGGAGTGCTCGTCCTCGGCGGCAATGGCCTGGCCAACAAGCCGCTGGCCTCCGCCGAGCTGTACGACCCCTCCACCCGCTCCTGGAGACCCACGGGAAGCATGCTCTACCCTCGCGCCTACCACGGCACGGCGTTGCTGCCCTCGGGACAGGTGCTCGTCTCCGGCGGCTACAACCCCCGCGACGGCATCCTCTCCTCGGTGGAGCGGTATGACCCGGACAGCGGCCGGTGGACCTCCCTCGCCCCCCTCGTCGAGCCCCGCTACCGCCACGCCAGCACCGTGCTGGCCGATGGCCGAGCGCTCGTCACGGGTGGCTTCGGCCCTGGAAACCAACTCGTCCGCGCGGAGTTGTACGACCCGGAGGCCGGCACCTGGGAGGCCCTCGCTTCCGCGACGTACCGCAACCGCCATACCGCCACGTTGCTGCCCGATGGCCGCGTCCTCGTGGCCGGTGGTTTCGGGAGCAGTGCCCCCCTGGCCACCGCCGAGCTCCTGTCGCCCTCGAAGGCCGGCTGGACCGGGACGGGTGCCCTGAACACTCCCCGCTACTTCCACACCGCCACCCTGCTGCGGGACGGCCGCGTCCTCGTGGCCGGTGGACTGTCCTCCTCCGCGTAGAGCACCACCGAGCTGTACGATCCGGCCACCGGCTCCTGGCGGCCCGCGGGCGGCATGGCGCTGCCCCGCCGCTACCACACTGCCACGCTCCTCGCCGATGGCCGCGTCCTCGCGGTGGGGGGCCTGGGCTCGGCCTCGCCCGGCCTGCCTTCCACCGTGCTCCGCTCCGCCGAGCTGTACGACCCGGCCACCGGATCCTGGACCTCGCCCTCCACCCTCGTCCCAGGCACGCCGCGCATGGACCACACCGCCACGCGCCTCGCCGATGGTCGCGTCCTCGTGGTGGGCGGCTTTGGCGCGCCTCAACCCGGTCAACCCAACCAGACCCTGGCGACGGCCGAGCTGTACGATCCGGCCACCGGCTCCTGGCGGCCCACGGGCGGCATGGCGCTGCCCCGCCGCTACCACTCCGCCACGCTCCTCGCCGATGGCCGTGTCCTCGTGGCGGGCGGACATGATGGCACCTCCGCGCTGGCCTCCGCGGAGCTCTACGACCCCACCACTGGCACGTGGACCGTCACCTCCTGTGCCTCCCTGGACCGCCGCTACCACACCGCGACCCGGCTGCCCGATGGCCGCGTCCTCGTGACAGGCGGCATCGACAGCTTCGCCAGACCCGTTCCGACGGAACGCTACAGACCTTAGACGCCTGGCCTCACGCAGTGGGCCGGGGTGTCTCCAGATTCCACACCCGCGTGGATTCCGCGCCCCACGGGCGCGGCGGCAACACACTCATAGGAGAGACGTTTGAAACAGGTTTTCAAGACGATGGGATTGGGCCTTCTCTGCCTCGGCGTGGGCTTCAGTGACTCGGCCGCGGCCAAGGACAAGCAGTCCGGGGAAGAGAAGGAAGCCCCCGTCGGCAATCGCAGGCTCAAGGGAGAGCCGGCCGACAGCCCCCGCCTCACGCTCCCCGTGGACGTCTTCGACGAGCCGGCCGTCCCGCTGGACGCCTCCACCGCGCGCGCCATGTACTGCCCCAAGGATGAGGGCTACGACTGGGGCCGGCTCCAGGGCGCCGCTGGCTTCGACGAGGCCTACGCCGCGGCCGCGGCCTGTGACCGGGTCTTCACCGCGGGCTACGCGCAGGGGCAGCTCGGCACGCTCAACGGCCCGGGTGGCTACGACGTCGTCGTGAGGAGCTCGCTGCCGGATGGCAGCACCGACTGGGTCAAGTACTTCGGCACGGCGGGCTCGACCGCCAACGACCAGGCCACGTCGGTCGCGGTGGTGCCGGGCACGTGCAACTCGACGGACCTCTACGTGGCCGGCTACACCAACGGCGCCCTGGCGGGCACCCACAAGGGCGGCAGCGACGTCTTCCTCGTCCGCTACCACGCCAACACCCAGGCCGAGCGGTGGCGCATCCAGCTCGGCTCGTCCGGCACCGACAACGCCTATGGCGTCGCGACGGATGCCGCGGGCAATGCCTACGTGGTGGGCTCCACCAACGGCAACCTGGGCTTCCGGACGCCGCCCACCGGCACCACGGACATGTTCATCGCCAAGTACCTGGCGAACGGGACGCTCGCCTGGGTGCACCAGCTGGGCGTCAACGGCAAGGCCACCATCGCGCGCGGCGTCAGCGTGGGCGCCAACGGCGCCATCTACGTGACGGGCTACACCACCGGAGGCTTGAGCGGGCAGGTGTACAAGGGCGGCAGCGCGGATGCATTCATCGTCCGCTACAAGGACATGGGCAACTCGGGGACGCTGGAGCGCACGCTGCTGCTCGGCACGGCCGGCACGGACTACGCCTACGGCATCACCACGGCCCAGGAGGCCAGCGGCACCTTCGTCTACGTCACGGGCCAGACCAACGCCGCCTTCGCCGGGAACACCAACAAGGGCGCCTATGACGTCTTCACGGCCAGGCTCGACGACAACCTCAACCCGCCTACCTGGCTCAAGCAGGAGGGGGGGACCGGCAACGACTACGCCTACTCCATCGCCTACAACAAGGACCAGGTCATCGTCGCGGGCGCGAGCGAGACCGACTACACGACGGACGCCGCCCTCGGCAGCTCCGACATGCTGATGATCGACTATGCCGCCCAGACGGGAAAGCGCCTGCTGACCGAGCACCTGGGAGGGCCCGCGCGTGAGACGGCCCGCGGCGTCGCCGTGGATGGGCAGGAACGCGTCTTCCTGGCCGGCAGCAGCGACGGCAAGATCTGCGATGGGGCGGGAGAGACCTTCACGGGAGGCTTCTTCGACTCGATGGTGCTGTCCTTCAACAACAGCTGTCGCATCTCGAAGAAGGACCCGCGTTGCGACGACAGCGGTGCGACGGGAGATCCGCACTACTTCACCTTCGACAAGCTCTTCTATGACTTCCAGGCCTCGGGCGACTTCGTCCTCGCGCGCATGGAGGGGGACGCATCCTTCGACGTGCAGGGGCGTCAGTGCGCCTGGAGCCCCGGGGCGAGCGTGGCCACGTTCCGCAACGTGGGGGCGCTCGTGGGCACCAACCGCGTCGAGGTGCTCTCCAACGGCGAGGTCTGGGTGAACGGAGCGGCCAAGACCCTCACCACCCCCCTCATCCTGCCGGGTGGCGGCGTGGTCTCCCGGTCCAACGCGGCCTACACCGTCTCGTGGCCCACGGGTGAGCGCTTGAGCGCCACGCCGGCCGGCTCGTACATGAACGTCTTCCTGGCCGTCCCGAAGTCGCGCCTCGGTACCATCCGCGGGCTGTTCGGCGATGGCGACGGCTCGAAGGACAATGAGTACATGCGGCGCGATGGCTCGCAGCTGGCCTCGCTGCTCACCTTCGGCGACATGTACCATGGGCTGGACAGCCTGGCGACTCACTGGCGTGTTCAGCCGGGTGTGGACTCCTTGCTGCTCGAGCACGGCACGGACTGCACGGACCTGGGGGCGCCCCGGACGCTCCTGTCCCTCCCCGCGCTGACCCCGGAGCAGCGGGCCGCGGGCGAGGCGGCCTGCGCGGCCATCACGGATCCGGCCCTCAAGGATGACTGCATCCTGGACGTGGGCGCCACGGGCAACCCCGTCCTCGCCGAGGCCTCCGCCGAGCTGATCGACCGGCGCGAGAAGGCCGGCCACGACACCGACGTGCCCGTCGCCAAGGTGGTCGGCGTCTACTTCAACAACTTCACGGGCAACATCGGGGGCGAGTGGGACAGCATCGTCACCAACGTGACGCCACTGGGCGGTCGCATGTTCCTGGGCGAGTTCGGTAACCAGAACGTGCGCCTCACCCTCAACAGCCTGGGGACCCATACGAAGCTGGCCGTCTCGTTCGATCTCTACGTCATCAACGCCTGGACGGGAGAGAACGCCTTCTTCGGCAGCCCGACCACCTGGAAGGCGTCCGCGGACGGCGTGGAGCTGGTCAACGCCACCTTCTCCAACTGGGATGGGACCTTCCAGTCCTACCCCTTCCCGGGGATGCCGGCCCAGACGGATGCCATCGAGATCGACTCGCTCGGCTACCCGTACCGCGACAGCGTCTACCGCATCAAACTCAACCTGGACCACACCGCGTCGAACCTGACGCTGGACCTGTCCGCCGAGGGTCTCTCGGGGCTGATGGGCGAGTCCTGGGGTGTCACCAACTTCGAGATCCAGGGTCGCTGACGCGTCCAGGGGTTGCTTGAAGTAAAGGGGGCTCGCGGCGGCTGGACAGCGCCGCGAGCCCTCGTTCAATAGGGAGCCGAGCGGCCCGTCTTCTGGCCCGGAGCGTAAGTTACTTCGGCAACTCCCGTGGTGGTGCTCCGCGCGGAGCTTTCGCGCGGAGCTTTCCACCGACTACCGAACAAGGCCGTCATTCGGGTCTTCGACAGCCTGTGGCGTGAAAGCTCGGGGGAACTCTCATTCACGGCACGTCGTTATAGATCGCCCTGCTGATCGAGTTGCCATAGGGGCTCTTCCCCTATGGAGTGGTGCACGACAGCTTGGCCACGCCACCAAAGCCAGCTTCGGGCGAAACACGGTACGTCCTCACGTTTCCCGAGCCATTATTGCAAGTCCATTCAGCGACATAGTCCTTTGCGCAACCAGGAGCGGGATCGCCGAGCACCCGATAGTCCACCACGTAGTCACAGAGCGCCTTTCCAGTGCATGCGGTTCGGAGAGCACTCGTCACGTTCCCGCGTGAAGTCCCACAATTGCCGCCGTAGGTCCCCGCCGTCACTGTGATGGTGGCTTGAATGCAGGAGCCCGCTGTCACCGAGGGGGTGAAGGCCATGGAGGCCACGAGCCCGAATGCATTGCTCACCATGGCCGTCACCGTGGGAGTGACACTCGGTGTGGTGCAGGAGGGGGCCGTCCAGCTCACCTGGCTGGTGTCGGTGCTCGTCGTGGCCACGGAGATCGTTCCCGTATTGGCCTTCCAGGAGAAGGAGAGGCGGCTGGCCTGGGGGTCCATCGCCTGCACCAGGAGGGTGAGGGAGGCGCCGCCCGCGACGGAGGCCGCGGACTGGGAGGCTTCCACGACCTGGGGAGGCAGCGGCGTGGTGAGGGCCGCACCGGAGGGCGCCTCGTTATCGCCGAGGTTGTAGGTGTGGCCCAGGCCGAGCTGGCCATGGGTGTTGCGACCCCAGCACCGGGGCTCTCCCGAACTCAGCAGGGCACAGGTGTGCCAGGCGCCGGTGGCGAGCTGGAAGGCCATGGTGCCACCGAGGTTCACAGGGGTGGAGGGGGGAGTGGAGAGGGAGGCGGTATTGGCACGGCCGAGCTGTCCGGACTCGTTGCGGCCCCAGCACTTGAGGACGCCGGGGCTCAGCAGGGCACAGGTGTGCTCGGCGCCGGTGGCGAGCTGAAGGACAGGGCCTCCCGTGTTCACGCTGCCCACGGAAGCAGGCGTCTCGTCATCGCCGATGGAATTGGTATGGCCCTGGCCCAGTTGGCCATGGGCATTGCGGCCCCAGCAGCGCACGGTGCCGCCCTCCAGCAGGGCGCAGGTATGCTGGCTGGTGCCGTGGGCGGCGAGCTGCACGACGGTGCCGCCCAGGCTGACAACACCCACGCTGGCCGGTGACTCATCATCGCCAATGGGGCGGGTATGGCCCAGGCCTAGCTGGCCAGAGTCGTTGCGGCCCCAGCAGCGCACGGTGCCGCCCTCCAACAGGGCGCAGGTATGCCAGGCGCCCGAGACGAGGGGCCGCACGGTGCCGCCCACGTCGACATCTCCGGAGGGCAGTTCATCATCGCCGATGGGGCGGGTATGACGCAGGCCGAGCTGGCCATGGGCATTGTGGCCCCAGCAGCGCACCTTGCCGGTGTCCAGCAGGGCGCAGGTGTGAGCGAAGCCGGCCACCAGCTCGACGGCCCGGCCACCGAAAGGCACATAGCCGGAGTTGGAGAAGGCCTCATCGTCACCGAGGGAGCGCGTATGCCCATGGCCTAGCTGGCCGGAGTTGTTGTGGCCCCAGCAGCGCACGGCGCCGCCCTCCAGCAGGGCGCAGGTGTGGTGGCCGCCCACGGCGAGTTGGGCGCCGCTCTCCGCGAGGGGAACGTTGCCCACCGAGGAGAGAGGCTCGTCGTCACCGAGGGAGCGGGTGTGGCCCTGGCCAAGCTGGCCGGAGTCGTTGAGGCCCCAGCAGCGCGGGGCGCCGTCGCTGAGCAGGACACAGGTATGGCTCTCGCCCGCGAGCAGGGACTTGAAGCCGGTGTCCGCGGTGGGGTTGTCGGGGAACTGATTGGGCGGGAGGACGTAGAGCAGGGTGGTGGTACCGCCCTCCGCGTCCGTCACCTCCAGCCGCAGGGTGCCACGCAGCTCGGCGGTGTAGCCCTGGAGCAGGGTGGGGTTGGCCTGGGCCGAGAAGGTGGGCGGGGCATGGGGACCGTCGGGAGAGAGGCTCCAGGCGTAGGAGAGCTCGGAGAGGGGCCGGTTGTCGGAGACGGAGGCCTCGAAGGCCACCTGGGGCGTCCCCGGCACGCGCACCGCGCTCAAGGCGTTGATGACGGGATTGAAGCGGACAAGGAAAGAGGTGTCGCGCACGCCCTCGGAAGAGGGAGGACGGACGCGGAGGCGGAAGGTGGTGCGGACGGAGTGGCCGTCGCGGTTGGTGAGGCGGATGGCGTGGGAGAAGTCGGTGGTGGAGGCGACCTCGGGGGCGGTGTAGCGGATGACGAAGGTGGCGGAGGTGCCCTCCATCACGACGCTGCCCTGGGATGGGAAGAAGGTGCCGCCGGCCCCCTCGAGGACATAGTCGAGGCGCTCGCCAGCGCGGGCCGTGACGAGGAAGCTGAGAGGGAAGCTCCGCTCGGGGAACAGCTCGGTGGGGAGGGTGATGCGCTGGATGCGGGGCAGGGTGATGTCCGCGCGATGGGTCGCCGGAGTGAGAACGATGCTCACCGGGGTGTTGTCCTCGGTGAGGGTCTGGTGGGTGGAGCCCCGGAAGAGCTCGGCCCCCGAGGTGTTGGAGGCGATGGCGACGAAGGAGAGGGGCTTGTTCTTGGGGAGGAAGGGAAGCCGGCCCGTCCAG
>NZ_DASVWK010000597.1:0-2602 GCF_036389735.1 Archangium sp.
GGCCTCACCCGCGAGCGCGCGGGCTTCGAGGTGCGCGACGTGCACCCGACGCACTACGGCCGCATCTGCCCCATCGAGACGCCGGAAGGCCCGAACATCGGCCTCATCGCGTCGCTGTCCACCTACGCCCGCGTCAACGAGTTCGGCTTCGTCGAGACCCCGTACAAGAAGGTCGAGGCCGGCGCGGTGACGGGTGATGTGGCGTTCTACTCCGCCCTCGAGGAGGAGAAGCACACCATCGCCCAGGCGAACGCGGAGACGGACAAGAAGGGCAAGTTCCTCAACGAGCTCGTCTCGTCCCGCCGCGGCGGCGAGTTCGTCCAGGCCAAGGCCGAGGACGTGGACCTGATGGACGTGTCGCCGAACCAGCTCGTGTCGGTGGCCGCCTCCCTCATCCCGTTCCTCGAGAACGACGACGCCAACCGCGCGCTCATGGGCTCCAACATGCAGCGCCAGGCCGTGCCGCTGCTGCGCACCGCCGCTCCGCTCGTGGGCACCGGCATCGAGGCGATCGTCGCCCGCGACTCCGGCGTGACCTGCGTGGCGCGTCGCGACGGCGTCGTGGAGAGCGTGGACGCCAGCCGTATCGTCGTGAAGGCGGACACCGCCACGGGCGCGTTCGATATCTCCAGCGAGGTCGACATCTACAACCTCCTGAAGTACCAGCGCTCCAACCAGAACACGTGCCTCAACCAGAAGCCCATCGTCCGCAAGGGCGACCGGGTGCGGAAGGGTGACGTGATCGCCGACGGTCCGGCCACCGAGACCGGTGAGCTGGCGCTGGGCCAGAACGTGGTCGTCGCGTTCATGCCGTGGCAGGGCTACAACTTCGAGGACTCCATCCTCATCTCCGAGCGCATCCTCAAGGAGGACGTCTTCACGTCCATCCACATCGAGGAGTTCGAGTGCATCGCGCGCGATACCAAGCTCGGCAAGGAGGAGATCACCCGCGACATCCCGAACGTGGGTGAGGAGGCCCTCAAGGACCTCGACGAGAGCGGCATCATCCGCATCGGTGCCGAGGTGAAGCCCGGCGACGTGCTCGTGGGCAAGATCACTCCGAAGGGCGAGACCCAGCTCTCCCCCGAGGAGAAGCTGCTGCGCGCCATCTTCGGTGAGAAGGCCGGCGACGTGCGCGACAGCTCGCTGCGCGTGCCCCCCGGCGTGGTGGGCACCGTCATCAACGCCAAGGTGTTCAGCCGCAAGGGCGTGGAGAAGGACGAGCGCGCCAAGCAGATCGAGTCCATGGAGGAGGCCAAGCTCCTCAAGGACCAGAACGACGAGATCAAGGTCCTGCGCGACAGCGCCTACGACCGCCTGCGCGCCATGCTCCGCGGCAAGGAGATCCAGGGCAAGCTCGTGGACGACAAGGGCAAGATCCTCCTGAAGAAGGGGGACATCGTCTCCGACGAGCTGCTGGCCACCGTCCCGTACAAGTACTGGACGGAGATCTCCGTCGGCGATCCGCTCGACAGCAAGCTGCGCGACATCCTCCGCAACCAGGAGGAGACCACCGAGGCCGTGAAGCTGGCCTTCGGCGAGAAGATCGCCCGCATCAAGAAGGGCGATGAGCTCCCGCCGGGCGTCATCAAGATGGTCAAGGTGTACGTCGCCATCAAGCGCAAGCTGGCCGTGGGCGACAAGATGGCCGGCCGCCACGGTAACAAGGGCGTCGTCTCCCGCATCCTCCCCGAGGAGGACCTGCCGTACCTCGAGGACGGGCGTCCGGTGGACATCGTGCTCAACCCGCTGGGCGTGCCCTCGCGCATGAACATCGGGCAGATCCTCGAGACCCACCTGGGCTGGGCCGCCAAGGGCGTGGGCGAGCAGCTCCAGAAGTACATCGAGGAGAACTACAGCGGCGAGAACCTCAAGAAGCAGGTGAAGACCGTCTACGACGACAAGGCCTTTGGCGAGTTCGTGGACACCCTGTCCGACGACGAGGTCAAGAGCCTGTGCTACCGCCTGAAGAGGGGCATCCATGTCGCCACGCCGGTGTTCGACGGCGCGCGCGAGACGGAGATCCACTCGCTCTTCGACGAGGCCCGCCTGCCGCGGACCGGCCAGATGGTGCTCTTCGACGGCCGCACCGGTGAGCCGTTCGACCAGAACGTCACCGTCGGCGTCATGTACATCCTCAAGCTGCACCACCTGGTGGACGAGAAGATCCACGCCCGCTCCATCGGGCCCTACTCGCTCGTCACGCAGCAGCCCCTGGGCGGCAAGGCCCAGTTCGGCGGCCAGCGTCTGGGAGAGATGGAAGTGTGGGCGATGGAGGCCTACGGCGCGGCGTACACGCTCCAGGAGTTCCTCACCGTCAAGTCCGACGATGTGGTGGGCCGCACGCGCATGTACGAGGCGATCGTCAAGGGCGACAACGTCCTGGAGTCCGGTCTGCCCGAGTCCTTCAACGTGCTCCTCAAGGAGCTCCAGTCGCTGGCCCTGGACGTGGAGCTGCTCGAGAGCGCGCCGCCCGAGCGTCAGCGCTCGTTCGGAGCGGACTTCGGCGGTGGTGGTGACGGCGAGGATCGGAAGACCGGTACCGAGGCGTAATTCGGAGTCGGAGGGCCGCCCCGCTGGATGCCCGCTCCCATGAGGGGCG
>NZ_DASVWK010000598.1:0-2863 GCF_036389735.1 Archangium sp.
TCGAGGCGTTCGCGTGCTCGCGGTCGCCCATCGACACCCCGATGAGAATGGCGCGCCCCTCGGTGGCGACTTCCCGGCCAGCGACGGAGCGGCTGAAACCGGCCTCGATCTCCTCGGCCCGGGCCACGGGGTCGAAGTGGAGACCATGGACGTCATCGGCCACCTCGGTCTTCCATAACTTCGCGCGCTCGCCAGTCGCCTCGGGGTCGAGATAACCAAGGTGGACCTTGCCGGGCAGGCCATCGGGCTGTGCCACGATCGCGCAGACGAGGTCGAGCCGGAGCATGACGAGATCGGTGAGGTCGTCGGGCGTGAGCGGCTCGTCCTTCAAGTGGGTGTGGACGAGCCGCAGACCGCGCAGACGGGTGTCACCCGCACGGACGCGACCCAGATCGGGGAGTTCCATCTTGGCCGCGTCACCGACGACGACGTGCTCGATGTCACCGTGTCGGTTGATGAGCACGCCGATCTGACGGCCCGTTTCGAGGGAGATCTCGGAAAGATGGCGAGCAAGCTCGGGGCTTATGACCTCCTCGGGCCTCACCCTGCGGCGGTAGGTCGCTTCCAGGCGCTTCACCTGACTTGGCTTGAGCCCCAGGGTGTTTCCGCTGATGGAAAGAATTGTCGCTCTCCTTGAGGGTGGAGCGTGCCGCTCCGTTCAAGGTTCACGCTAAGCACTCCGGACTCCCGGTTGATGCCGTCATGACGGAACCGGTGCTGATAGCGAGCATGCGAGCGGGCACCTGATTCCCGCCTTGAAGGGCAGGGGTCCCTCACTACTGCCTCCGGGTCCAGTGGGGATGGAGGGGAATGACCCCCATCTTCCTGCGCAACGTCGAATCCTGCCGGAGGAAGATCACATGCAGAACGGACTTCCCGACCTTGTCTGCCTGTCGCACCTGCGCTGGAACTTCGTCTTCCAGCGCCCACAGCACCTGATGTCCCGCTTCGCGCGTGAGCGCCGCGTCTTCTTCGTGGAGGAGCCTGCCTGGGGTCCCGGCCCCACCTCGCTGAAAGTCGTCCGCTCGCCGGAGGGCGTCTGGGTCGCCACCCCCCACATCCACGTGGAGGGGGCCACACAGGTGACGCCCGATCCACCGCCGGGCACCCGGGTGGAGCCGGAAACCCTGATGGCCGTGCAGCGTGAGCTGCTCGCCGCGCTGCTCGCGGACCACGGCGTGGATGACTTCGTGCTCTGGTACTACACGCCGATGGCCATGGCGTTCTCGGAGCACCTGACGCCACGGGCGGTGGTCTACGACTGCATGGACGAGCTGTCCGCCTTCAGTGGTGCGCCGCCCGTGCTGTTGCAGCGGGAGGGGGAACTGCTGCGCCGCGCGGACGTCATGTTCACCGGCGGCCACCACCTCTACGAGGCCAAGCGGGAGCGCCACCCCAACGTCCATCCCTTCCCGAGCAGCGTGGACGTGCCGCACTTCGCGCAGGCCCGCCAGGGGCTCGCGGATCCGTCTGACCAGGCCTCCATCCCCCATCCGCGGATCGGCTACTGCGGAGTCATCGACGAGCGGATGGATCTGGCGCTGCTGGAGGCGGTCGCCCGGGCGCGTCCGGACTGGCAGCTGGTGATGGTGGGGCCGGTGGTGAAGATCTCCCCCGACAGCCTGCCGCGCCTGCCCAACATCCACTACCTGGGCGGCAAGAAATACCAGGAGCTGCCGGCCTACATGGCGGGCTGGGACGTGGCCATGCTGCCCTTCGCGCGCACCCAGGCCACGCGCTTCTTGAGCCCCACCAAGACCCCTGAGTACCTCTCGGCGGGCAGGCCCGTGGTGTCCACCTCCATCCGGGACGTGGTGCGCCCCTACGGTGAGCTGGACCTGGTGCGCATCGCGGACACGCCGGAGGACTTCATCCGGGCAGTGGAGGCGAACCTGTCCCAGTCGCGCGCGGAGTGGCTGCCGCGCGTGGACGAGTTCCTCTCGCGCCTGTCCTGGGACCACACCTGGAGCGGGATGAAGGGCCACATCGACCAGGCGGTGGCGGCACGCCCCCGGTGGAACCTGGAGTCCACGTCGGTCTCTCAGCCGGACATGTGAGGCCTCGAAGCGGAATCCAACGAGACCGCTTGTGATGGCACAGCGCCGTGGTCATCGTCGTCCCAACGACAATGGCCACGGCGCTGTCCGTTTGAGAGGGGTGGATCGGAGGCGGGCGTCGCGGAGGTGCTCGTCACCGGGGCGGGGCCTGGGTGCTCACCGACATCATCGAGAAGGATCGGCTTGGAGCACGAGGAGGTGCCGGCCTGGTGCGTGCCCGCTGGTCCCTCATGCCCGAGGAGCTCGAGCACTACAGCGCCCTCGGGCGGGACGCGGCCGCGGCGCGGAGGAGCTCAAGCTCGCGACCGACGTCGCCCGCGTGGAGGCCGTGCTCGTCCAGGCCTACGCGGCGGCGGGACACTCGTGCGCCAAGCCCCCGGACATGGTTTCTGTCTACGTTGGGCGGGTGAAGTGTCCACAAGGCTCTTCGACATCATCACAGGACGAAGAGCACAGGGCGGCTTCCGGGCGCGAACTCGAGCAAGTGGTCCGATGGTCGGACCAGTCGGAACAGCTCGCGGCCGGAAGGATCAGCGCGCACATGCTCCCCCTCGCTCATCGCCAGCGGTCCCGTGGCGAGGGGGGACAACATCCATGTCCGGGGCTTAGTGCTGGTGGCGCTGCATCCAGCGCCAGGCGGACTCGACGATGGTGTCCAGCTTCTGCTGCGCGGGACGCCAGCCGAGCTCGCGCATGATGCGCGCGGAGCTGGCGATGAGCACCGCCGGGTCACCGGGCCGCCGCGGGCCCTGGCGCACGGGAATCTCGCGGCCGGTGACGCGGCGGGCGGAGTCGATGACCTGCTT
>NZ_DASVWK010000599.1:0-11280 GCF_036389735.1 Archangium sp.
TCGGCCCGGCCGTACAACCCCTTGCACTGGTAGAGGGAGCCGAGCATCATGAGCGAGTCGGCGACGCTGGAATGGTCCTCACCGAAGGCTGCTTCCCGAATGGCCACCGCGCGCTGAAGGAGCGGCTCGGCCCGGCCGTACAGCCCCTGCAAGTGGTAGAGCCAGGCGAGGTCGTGGAGGGTTTGAGCGACCTCCGGATGGTCCTCGCCGAGGGCCGCTTCCCGAAGGGCCAGCGCGCGCACGAAGAGCGGCTCGGCACGCGCGTACACTCGCTGGGCCGTGTAGAGGTTGGCGAGGTGGTGGAGTGACTCGGCGACGAGGGGATGGCGCTCGCCGAGGGCCGCTTCCCGAATGGCCAACGCACGCGCATGGAGCGGCTCGGCCCGGACGTACAACGCCTGGCCCGCGTAGAGGTTGGCGAGGGTGGTGAGCGCTCGGGCTGTCTCCGGGTGGTTCTCTCCGAGCGCCGCCTCCTGGATGGCCAGCGAGCGCTGGAAGAGCGGCTCGGCCCGGGCGGCGTTCCCCTGAAGCAGGAGATGCGCACCGAGCTGGTCCAGACTCCTGGCCACGTCTGGATGGGTGCCCCCGAGCACCGCCTCCCGCAGCGCCAGCGCCCGCTCGCCCCGCGCGATGGCGTCCGCGTACCGGCCCGCGTCCCAGAATGTGTGCGCCTCATCGAAGGCCGTCCGGGCCTCGTGCAGCCGCGCCTCTGGTGGCTCCTGCGCGCCCGCCGCGCCCGCCACACAGCACAGCACCACGACCATCAGCCACCCGCGAACCCGCTGCATGTCGGCTCCTGGTGTACCCACCCCTGATGGAGCCGGTGACCCGGAAAATCATGCAGCGAATCCGCGGGCGGGCCCGCGCTCGGGCGTGGAGCACCACCCTCGCGGCTGGAGCACCGCTCAGTGGCGATCCGGCATGGGGCAAGCACTGCGCGGCGGGCAGGACTCGGGCAAGCGCAGGGGCGTCTCCTGGCCCATGGCGAGGAAGGGCGCCCAATGGTGGGGGTGAGGCTGGGTCCGCCGCAGCTCGCGCATCGCCTCTCGCAGCGCCGTGGCGCGTCCCTGCCCCTCCAGCAGGTTGCGGTAGTAGACCTCCATCAGCTCGCGCGTCGTCTCGTCGTTCACCTTCCACAGGCTCATGACGACCGTCTCCGCTCCCGCCACGAGGAAGGCCCGGCGCAGCCCGTAGACTCCCTGGCCTATCCTGACGTCACCTCGCCCGGTATCGCAGGCGGAGAGGACGACGAGCTGGGTGCCCCACAGGTTGAGGCCCGCAACCTCCAGCGCCGTCACCAGCGCGTTGCCGGACGGGGGTGGAGCGGAGCCGGAGGGTACCAGGGCGCTCGCCCCCGCCAGGACGAGGCCGGAGCGCAGCAGCGGGTCCGGGGGGCTGGGGGCCTGGGTGTCCTCGCCCAGCGCCCCGAAGTGGCCCACGGCCCGGGAGCCTCGCGGCTGGGAGGCGTCCTCGAGGAAGAAGCCATGGGTGGCCAGGTGGAGGATGCCGGGGGGAGGCAGTTGCAGCAAACGCTCCTTGGTGGCCTCGGGGCCCAGGAAGAGCTGGGCCTGGGGCAGCAGACGCTGGATGGCCTCGGCCTCCTGGCGGGTGCCCGGCAGGGGGGTGGCGTCCCAGGCGCGTTGCCCCAGGTCCGCGCGCAGCAGGGAGAAGAAGCGCTCGCCGGGCATGGTGCGCGTGGCCAACGCGGGCGCGTCTTCCGCGGGCGCGTCCTCCTTGGAGAGAGAGGCCACCTGAAGGGGGGCCCTGAAGTCCGGATCGGCGAGGACGACCACGGAGCCCGGGGGGGCGCTCTCCTCGGGCCGCGGCAGCAGGCTCTTGCCCGAGGGGACGTAGGTGAAGTCGAAGGCGTCCACGAGGAACTGCTTCCCATCGTGCAGGGCGGCGAAGGGCACCAGGGCCAGCTGACCATCCGGCGAGAGGAAGAGGCGGCGGGTATCCCCCAGCAGCGGCAGCAAGGGTTGGAAGGCGAGCTGGTGCAGCGCCTGGGCCGAGGCCTCGAAGCCCGCGTCGCGATTGGCCAGCGCATCGCGCAGACGTGAAGCGGCCGAGTCGATGGGCTCGGCGGCTCCCAGGTCCTGGAAGCGGATGGTGGCGTCCGGCAAGAGCACCAGCGCCAGGTAGCGCAGCGTGCCGGGGCGTTGGGACTCGGGCGTGCCGGGCCTGGGCAGCAGCGCGCGGTCCTCGTAGGTGATGAACTCCACGAGGGCGGCGTCCCGGGGCAGGGCCGCGGCGACCCGGTCGACAATCTCCGAGGGGGGCGGCAGCGCGGTCAGCGCGCGCAAGGGGGTGGAGCGCTTGGCCAGGTCCGCTTCCAGGGCAGCGCCCTGCTCGGCGAACTCCTCGAGACGCCGCTGGTGGGCGGCGGGTAGAAGCGAGCCGGGGCCCTGGAATGACAATTCGGCCAACCGGGTGCGCAGCTCCCGCAGCCGCTCGAAGGTGTCTCGGTCCCGCTCGCCCAGGCTCTGGTAGACGGTGCGGGAGATGTCGGCGCTCTCCTCGACGGAGCGTCCCTTGAGCAGGAGCGCGGCGCCGAGGGCCAGGCGTCTCACCTTGACGTCGTCGGGGTGGGCGCGCAGCAGCGCGTAGAGTCGCTCCTCGTCGGCGCGCAGGTACTGGAGGAAGCTGGCCAGACGGACTTCGGAGAAGCCGAGCGACTCCTGGCGCAGGCGCCGCTCGGACAGGGTGAAGGCGCGCGTGAGCAGCGGCAATGCCTTGGCGCGACGACCCTGGGCCAGATGAACCACGCCCAGGTGGTTGAGCGTTTCCACGATGTTGGGATGGTGCTCGCCCAGCGATATGCCCCAGATGGCGAGCGCGCGCTCGTAGAGCGGCCTGGCCCGGCCGTACAACCCCTGGGCCACGTAGAGGTCGGCAAGGCTTTTGAGCGTGGCGGCGACAATGCCACTGTTCCTGCCGGCGGCCGCTTCCGCGATGGACAGCGCGCGCGTGAGCAGGGGCTCGGCACGCGTGTACAGCCCCTGGGCCACGTAGAAGTCGCCGAGGCGGCTGAGCGTCCTGGCGACGAAGTTATGGTTCTCGCCCAGGGCCTCTTCCTGAATGGCCAGCCCGCGTCGCAGGAGGGGCTCGGCACGCGCGTACAGCCCCTGGGCCACGTAGAGGTTGCCGAGGTCGAGGAGCGCGGTGGCGACGAAACGACTGTTCTCGCCAAAGGCCGTTTTCCGAATGACCCACGCGCGCTGGAGGATCGGCTCGGCACGTGCGTACAACCCCTGGGCCACGTAGAGGTTGCCGAGGTCGAGGAGCAGGTCGGCGACGAGGGGGTGGTTCTCGCCCAGGGCCACTTCCCGAATGGCCACCGCGCGCTCGAGGAGGGGCTCGGCACGGCCATACACCCCATGCTCGAAGTAGAAGTAGCCGAGCCAACCGAGCGTTTCGGCGACGAGGAGGTGGTTCTCGCCGAGGGTCGCTTCTCGAAGGGCCACCGCGCGCAGATAGAGCGGCTCGGCACGCGTGAACAACCCCTGGTCCATGTAGAGCCAGGCGAGTCGCTCGAGCGAGGCGGCGACGTCAGGAGGGTTCTTGCCGAGGGCTGCTTGCCGAATGGCCAGCTCGCGCTGAAGGAGCGGCTCGGCACGCGCGTACAACCCTTGGGACCCGTAGATGCTGGCGAGGTGGTGGAGCGAGTCGGCAACGCTGGAATGGTCCTTGCCGAGGGTCGCTTCCCGAATGGCCAGCGCGCGCTGAAGGAGCGGCCTGGCCCGGTCGCGCATCCCCTGCAGGTCGTAGAGCCAGGCGAGGTCCTGGAGGGTTTGAGCGACCTCCGGATGCTCCTCGCCGAGGGCCGCTTCCCGAAGGGCCAGCGCGCGCACGAAGAGCGGCTCGGCACGCGCGTACACTCGCTGGGCCGTGTAGAGGTTGGCGAGGTGGTTGAGTGACTCGGCGACGAGGGGATGGCGCTCGCCTAGGGCCGCTTCCCGGATGGCCAGCGCGCGCTGGAGGAGCGGCTCGGCCCGGACGTACAACGCCTGGCCCGTGTAGAGTTTGCCGAGGGTGTTGAGCGTTCGGGCTGTCTCCGGGTGATTCTCTCCGAGCGCCGCCTCCCAGATGGCCAGCGAGCGCTGGAAGAGCGGCTCGGCCCGGGCGGCGTTCCCCTGAAGCAGGAGATGCGCACCGAGCTGGTCCAGACTCCTGGCCACGTCTGGATGGGTGTCCCCGAGCACCGCCTCCCGCAGCGCCAGCGCCCGCTCGCCCCTGGCGATGGCGTCCGCGTACCGGCCCGCGTCCCAGAATGTGTGCGCCTCGTCGAAGGCCGTCCGGGCCTCGTGCAGCCGCGCGTCTGGTTGCTCTTGCGCACCCGCCGCGCCCGCCGCACAGCACAACACTACGACCATCAGCCACCCGCGAACCCGCTGCATGTCGGCTCCTGGTACCCGTCTCGAATGGAGCCGGTGACCCGGAAAATCATGCAGGAAATCCTCGGGCGGACCCGCCAATCAGGCGTGGAGCACCACCACGGGCCGGCGGCAGCGGGCCACGAGCGCACGAGCCACCGAGTCGTTGAAGTACTCCGAATGCCGCTTCCCGGCGGAAGTACCCAGGCACACCAGGTCCACGCCCTCTCGCTCGGTGGCCTGGCAGATGGCCCGGGCCACGTCGTCTCCGGTGACGCCCTCCATCGTCCAGTGCACGCCCTGGGTGCCGTCCTCATGGGGCACCAGCGACTGGAGCCGCTGCATCACCATCGACTGCTCCCGAGGCGGCTCGGGCAGCACGCCGTAGACGTCCTGCGTCCAGGCGCGCTCGGAGACGCGGCGGCGGTGCACGTGCAACAGGTGGACGCGTCCGCCGGGGCGCACGAGCGAGCGGGCCTCGGAGATGGCGCGAGCACTGGCCTCGGAGAAGTCCACCGGGACGAGCACGGTCCGAGGCGGCACCGTCCTGCTCGCCGTGGGCTGGAGGGGAGGCACGCACACCACGGACTGCTCGGCGTGGCGCAGCACGCCCGCGGACACCGAGCCATGCCACAGCCGCGCGAGCCCCCCACGCTGGTGGGTTCCCACGAGCAGCAGGTCCACCCCGCGCGCGTGCGCCACGTGCAGCAGGTGGTCCGCGGGCCGGCCGAAGCCCGGCTCCAGGTGCAGCTCCAGCGTCCCCTCGCCGGGGAGCTCGCCCACGCGCTCGCCCAGCTCGCGCAACAACACCCGCTCCACCTGCGGGTCCAACACCTCGATGCGGCGCACCATGGGGTCCAACAGCTCCACGTGCACCGGGGTGTGGATGCCCAGGCGTTCGCGCTCCTCCACGGGTGAGCACACCGAGACGGCCACCACGTCACAGGGGCCGATTCGGCGCAGCTCGCGCAACCACGCCACGGCGGCCGCGGAGGTGGGCGAGTCATCCACGCCCACCTGTACGAGCAGGCGACGCCGGCCCAGGGCCCACTCGGTGAGGGACTCGGCATTGCGGCGCACCACGAGCACGGGCCCGCGGGCGCACTGGGCGAGCCGCTCATGCACGGGGGCACGGCGCCAGGAAACCTGTCCCCAGCCCTCGGCGGAGAGGAGGACCAGCCGGGCCTCGCGGATGAGCGCGTCCTCGAGGAGCACGGCGCCGGGAGCGCCCTCCAGCAGGCTCAGCTCGACAGGCAGTCCCTGGGAGCGCAGGCGGGCGGCCTCGGCCTCCAGAAATCTCCGGGCCTCCACCACGGAGGAAGGACCGTTGGGAGCGGGGTGCTCGGAGTCGAAGACCCCGAGGAGCCAGAGGGGTTCACCGAGCCGGGCGGCCAAGGCCGCGGCGAGGGTGGCGACCCGGGCCGACGGCTCGGAGAGGTTGGTTGCGCAGACCACGGACATGACGGCCTCCCCTGATGGGCGGGACCCTGGAAGACTGTCCATCACGCAGCGGGGAGGGAGGCCCCCGCACGGGTCGTCCGAGTCCGCCCCTCCCCTCTCCCTCCGGGAAGAGTGAGGGTACACGGTCCCCGGGAATGAAACCGTGCGCCCTACCGCGGCGCCAGCACCCCGTGCCCGTCGTGGTTGGTGTGGTCCTGGTTGGGCCCATTCCCCCCGCGTACCCCATCCTGCCCATAGGACTGGAGGAAGGGCCGCTGCCCGTCGCTGGCATAGGCATACGGGTGGCCCCAGGGGTCCTGCGGCAGCGTCGGGAGGTACTTGGGCACGAGGAAGGAGAGGTCGCCCTCCTCGGGGATGGAGCGGTGCTCGGCGCGGTAGACCTCGAGGGCGGCGAGCACGCGCGCGAAATCCGCATGCACCTGGGCGGCGCCGGGGTCGTGCTTGCCGCGAATGCCGAGCCACACGACGACGCCGATGATCACGAAGCCGATCGGCAGGAAGACGACCATCAGGTGGGGGCGGCGGCGCTGCGTCACGGAGACCTCTGGGAGAGGCCCCGGCCTACCACAGGGCGCGGAAGAGGGGCACCGGATGTGGCTTGCCCTTGAGGCGGACGGGGGGCAGCTCCTCGAAGCCCGCCTCATGGCCGGACAGGAGGGCGACGGTCCGCTCGCCCACCAGGATCTCCCCCGGCCCGGCGAGGGCACACAGGCGGGCGGCCACGTTCACCGAGTCGCCGATGCAGGTGTACTCGGTGCGCAGGGAGCCGCCGATGTTGCCGGCCACGGCCATGCCCGAGTTGATGCCGATGCCCAGCTCGAGCGTGAGAGGACGGCCCTGGCGGGTGGTGGCCCACTCGGCCTCGGCGCGCTGCCGCAGCTCGACCATGAAGGCCATCATCATCTTCGCGGACTGGAGGGCGCGCAGCGGATCATCCGAGCGACCCACGGGGGCGCCGAAGACGGCCATGAGCCCATCGCCGAGGAACTTGTCCAGGGTGCCGCCGCAGGTGAGCACCGCGTCGGAGAGGCCGCCGAGCACCTGGTTCAACACACCGACGGTCTGCTCGGGCGGGAGGCTGTCGGCGAGCCCGGTGAAGTTGCGGATGTCGGCGAAGAGGAGGGTGACCTCGCGCTTCTCGCCGGTGAGCACCACGGAGTCGGGGCTCTTGAGGATTTCGTCCACCACCGCGTCGGAGGTGTAGCGGGCGAAGAGCTTGCGCATGCGCTCGGTCTCGCCGGAGCGGCGCATGACGCTCTCGATGCGGGCGGCGAGCTCATCCATGGAGGCGGACTTGTTGACGTAGTCGTCGGCGCCGGCGCGCAGCCCCTTGACCCGCTCGGCCTCGCTGTCGTTGGCGGTGAGGATGATGACGGGCATGGCCCGGGTGGGGCCTTCCTTGATGCGGCGGCACAGCTCCATGCCGTCGATGCCGGGCATGTCCAGGTCGCTCAAGACGATGGCGGGCTGGACCTTGCCCACCTGCTCCAGGGCCTCGTACGGATCCTGGAAGCAGATGACCTCGTGGCCGATGGACACGAGCCCGTCCTGGACGAAGGCGCACGCGAGCGGGCTGTCATCCACCACCATGACGCGGTGGCGGCCGGCCTCCTGGGCCAGGGCACGCGAGGGGGCCTCCTGGCGGCCGGAGACCCGGCCCTGGAGCGCGAGGCCCTCGTAGAGCTGCTTGTAGGAGCAGTACCCGTTCTGGACGAGGATCTCCCCGAGCTTGCGGCCGGTGCGGCGCTGGAGGGCGAGGGCCTCGTCGAGCTGGGCGTCGGTGAGGTACTTGAGGCCGACGAGCACCTCGCCCAGCGGGGGATGACCGGAGGAGCCGCCCGAGGGCGTGTGGTGCAACCCGAGGGCTTCGCCCAGGGCGTCCTGGATCTGCTCCCGGGTGACGTAGCCGAGGGAGATGAGGGCCTCGCCGAGCCGCTGGCCGTTGAGGGCCTGGAGGGCGAGGGCCTCCTCGATCTGATTGCGCGTGGCGATGCCGAGCTTGAGGAGAAGCTCGCCGAAGAGCGGACTGTCCGCGCGAACCGCGGAGCGGTTGCCGCCCTCGGCACCTGCGGCCGACGGCACGGGGTCCAGGACCGGACGGTTCAACGGGGCTCTCCACCTTCCAAAAGGATCACTCGGGGTCACAGACTATCCCAGCCGCCGGACGGGAGACACTCCGAGACACGCCCCCCCGCCTGTCCCCCAGCCCGCCGGACCCCCGAGGTTCCCCTGCCCGCCCTACTCCCGAGGCAACTCGACAGTGAAGGTAGACCCCTGCCCGGGGGTGCTGCGGACCTGGATGCGGCCCCCATGGGACTCGACGATCTCCCGGGAAATCCACAGCCCGAGGCCGAGCCCATTGAACTGCTTGTCGGTGGTGGCGCGCTCGAAGCGTTCGAAGATGCGGGCCTGATCCTCGGGGGCGATGCCGATGCCGGAGTCCTTCACCACGAGGCGGGCCCGGCCGTTGCCCGGGTCCTCCACGCGTACCTCGACGGGTTGACCGCGCCCGTACTTGGCCGCGTTGGACAGCAGGTTGGAGACCACCTGCTCCAGGCGCACCCGGTCCCAGCGCCCCATCACCTGCGCGTCCGCCACCAGCTTCACCTCGTTGCCGGTGCGGGCGAGCGCCTCGGCCATGCGCCCCACGGCATCGCGCGTGAGCAGGGAGAGGTCGATCGGCTCGCGCTCCAGCTTCATCTTCCCGGAGGTGAGGCGGCCCACGTCCATCAGCTCGTCGATGAGCGCCCCGAGCCGCTCACTGGTGCGCTCGGCCTTCTCCACGCGCTCGCAGAGCCCCGGCGTGGTGGCCACGTCGCGGGTGACACGGGCCAGCATCTGGATCTGGAGCCGCAGCGCGCTCAAGGGCGTCTTCAGCTCGTGCCCGGCCAGGGAGAGGAAGTCATCGCGCAGCCGCACGGCCTCGGTGGCGGCGCCGTAGAGCCGCGCGTCCTCGATGGCCAGCGCGGCGCGCTCGGCGAGACTCTGGAGGAGCATCTGGTCCTCCTCGCCATAGGGCCGACCCCCGGCCACGTCCCGCACCACGCCCAGGGTGCCGAACACGCGCCCCTTGGCCGCCAGGGGCACCACCAGCAGGCTCTGCGGCCCGTAGCGCTCCAGGTAGGGCCCATACTCCGGCAGCGAGCCCCGCGAGCGCACCTCCTCGGGGTCCACGTCCGGGAGCAGCACCGCGCGCCCGGTGGAGACGACCCCACCGTGGAGCCCCTCGCCGAGCCGCTGCCGGCGCGCGTGCACCGTGCCGGCGAGCAACCAGCGCGCCTCCGGCTCCGGGTGGTGGATGGTGACGGGCTCCAGGAAGGCACCGTCCTCGGCCAGGAGCTGAAGCACGCACCCGTCGCCGATGACCTCGGACACCTTGCGGGCAATCACATCCAGCACCGCGGGCAGATCCAGACCCGCCTCGGCGAGCAACCCGTCCACCTCCACGAGGATGCGCAGGCGCGCGGCGTTGCGGCGGGACTCCGCCTCGGCGGCGCGGGCCTTGCGCAACAGACGGGCGTTGTCGATGGCCAGCCCGGTGCGCCCGGCCAGATCCTCGGCGAGGGCGCGGTCCTCCTCGGTGAAGGGCGTGTGCTCGGGCCCGCGCACGAAGGACATGGCGCCCAGGGTGCGCTGGCGCGCCATGAGCGGGACGATGAGGAACGAGCCCCCCTCGGGCGGCTCCCCGAGGCGCGCCACCTTGGAGCGCGGCGGCCCCAGCCCGACGACGAGCTGCGAGCACCCGGTGCGCACCACCTCGGTGATGGCCGAGGGCCGTGCGCGCTCCGGGGTGTAGTCCTCGAGCTTGTCATGCAGCAGCGAGCGCTCGGGCTCGGCGTGCACCACGGTGAGCCGTCGCAGGGCGCCGTGCTCGTCGAGGAAGTCCACCGCGCACCAGTCCGAGAAGGCGGCGCCCACGGCGAGCCGCGCCACGCCGGCCACGGTGGTCTCCCACTCCGGCGAGCTGGACAGCAGCACGCCCGCGTCGGCCAGCAGTTGCAGCCGCTTCCCGGCGGCCTCGGCCTGGAGCCGCGCGGCGCGCTCGGTCTCGTACAGGCGTGCCCGCTCCAGGGCCTGGGCGCACTGGCGGGCCAGTCCCAGCATGAGGGTGCGCTGCAGCTGGGTGAAGTGCCCCGCCTGGGCGAACCCGAAGGCCAGCAGCCCCAACCCCTGCTGCTCCACCCGCAGGGGGAGGAAGGCGAAGGCCTGACAGGACTGGCGCGTCATGTACGCCGCGAAGACGGGGTAGCGGACGCGCGCCTCCTCCGGCGACTCCAACCACACGGGCGAGCAGCTCACCGCCGCATGGAAGCCGGGCTGCTCGGCCAGGTCCCTGGGCAGCGCGAGCAGGGCGGCGAACTCCTCCGGGCCGGTGCCCACCGAGGCGATGAGCTCCACGGAGCGACCATCCGCCGACGCCTGGTGCACGGTGCCGCCCACGGCGCCCACGGCGGGCACGCCGAGCTCCAGCACGACGTGGGCCACGTCCTCGCGGGTGAGGGCGCGGCTGAAGGCCTCCGTCACCGCCTGGAAGCGGGTGAGGCGCAGCAGCTCGGCCTGCTCGGCCTCGGCGCGGGCCTGGAGCGCGGCGATGCGCCCGGACTCCACCAGCCAGCCGCGCTCCACGGCCAGCGCGGCCAACTGCGCATATAAGGACAAGCGCCGCGTCTCCTCCGGGGAGAAGTCGCGCGGCACGGGCGAGGAGCCCAGCAGCACCCCCATGCACCTGCCCTGGGAGGAGGACACGGGCAGGGCCAGCATCGACACGGAGCCCAGCCGCTCCAGCACCGCGGCGAGCTCGGGCTCCACCCGGGACTCACCCCAGTGGAACACCCACGGGGCCGACCCCGCGCACGGCCCCTCCAGCAGGAAGCGCGCACACCCGGCCACCGCCTCGGCCGCCATCCCCGGCGAGGCCTGGGTCAACAGCACGCCGTCCGGGTCGAACCAGGCGATGGCCACGCGCTCCAGCCCCAGCGAGGCCGCGGCGCACCGCACCACCTCCTCCAGCACCACGCGCGCCGACGAGGCCGACGCGAGTTGCTCCAAGGCTCGTGAGATGCGCTCCACCGCGGCGACGAAGCTGCTTCCGGGGACCTGCATGCCCACCCCCCCGCCCGGCCCTGACCCGCACCGAGCGTGAAGCTGGAGTTTTCCACGAATCCTCTCCCCCCGCCCAATCGCCCCCTCGGTGGAGCGTCCGCTACAGGATGAACGGAACTCTCGCGTTTCACTGGGTGTCGAACACCTCACTCGAAGACGCGGAGGACGGCGAAGAGGATCTCCATGACGATGAGGAGGACGACGGTGAGTTCCAGGGTGTGGCTGCGATCGGTGTCCACCTCGCCCTTGAGCAGGCCATACGTCTGGGCCAGCAGCTGCTGCTTGCGCGTCACCGAGGCCTGCCAGGCGGGGATGCGCAGGCGCTTCACCGCCGCCTCGTAGA
>NZ_DASVWK010000600.1:0-1625 GCF_036389735.1 Archangium sp.
CCAGCGCAACCCCGGGGTCGACTTGAAGCGCTCGGGGTTCATGTGGCCCCGGTACCACTGGTACCTGCCCTATGCCTTCGCGTTGTTCATCGTCTGCGCGCTGCTGGTGAGCTTCACCGTGTTGGGCCGCCAGTCCTACGAGCTGTTCACGCGGGCCTTGGTCCAGGTGGATGCCGTGCCCCAGGGACAGGCTTCGCAGGTCCTGCGCGACTCCGCGAGCGAGCTGTTCCAGCGCTCGTCCGTGCCACTCCTGCTGCTCAACGGCTACCTGCTCGTGGTGGCCACACTCTCGGCCCTCAGCCTCGCCCGGCACCTGTCGGAGGGCGCGCAAAGCGTCCAGGACTCCATGGAGGCATTGGCCTCCGGTGCTCCCAAGCTGCCGGTCTGGTCGTCCACCGACGAGATGGGCGATCTGGCCGCGGCCACCGCGCGGGCCTTCGCGAAGCTGCGCGCCTTCTCCTTCTCGCTGCGTGACTCGGCCGGCTCCCTCAAGCGCAGCGCCGAGCAGCTCGGGTTGAGCACCACCAAGCAGACCGAGGTGCTCACCCTCCAGGCCTCCGCCCTTCAGGAGACCCAGGTCACCGCCCAGGAGATCAAGGAGACCTCGGCGATGGCCACCCAGAAGGCCGAGAACGTGCTCCGGCAGACCGAGCGCGCCAATGAGATCAGCCAGGTGGGTGAGCAGGCCATCGGGCGGACCCTGGACGGACTCAAGGAAGTCCAGGCGCAGGTGCGGGACATGGCCAAGCGCATCCGGGCCCTCGACGAGCGCGCCCGCCAGATCGGCAACATCACCGACAGCGTGAAGCAGCTGGCGGACCGCTCGAACATGCTGGCCATCAACGCCGCCATCGAGGCCGTCCGCTCCGGCGAGCACGGCAAGGGGTTCGGCGTGGTGGCCCGGGAGATCCGCCAGCTGGCGGATCAGTCCATCAAGGCCACCAACAACGTGCGCATCATCCTGGAGGACGTCAGCGAGGCCATCCGGAGCACGGCCACCATGACGGAGCAGGGCTCGGAGAAGGTGGAGTCCACCCTGCTTCAGATCAGCGAGTTCAGCGAGACGATCCAGCAGCTGTCGGGCATCGTCAAAGACAACGCGCAGTCCGTCCGGCAGATCACCACCGCGGTGACCCAGCAGAGCACCGGCATCACCCAGATCTTCCAGGCGGTGAGCGACCTGTCGACGATGATGGATCAGACGATGACCCAGCTCAACGCCTCCATGGGCTCGGTGGAGCTCGTGCGCGACGTGTCGTACCAGGTGTCCGACTTCCTCGGCAGCTACGGCTGGGAGCAGCAGGTGGACATCAAGAAGCCGTCGGGGAACACCAAGCCCACGCGCTGACCCGCCGCGTGGGAGGGGATCTCCCCTGGAGGGCAAGCGGCCTCCGTTCTCCGCTCCGGCCGTACCGCCGATTGTGTTAAAAGGCGGACGGAAATCCAGCGGGGAGCACCATGTCCTCTACGGCCGAGCGGCTCATCGAAATGCTGAGGGCGGATATCGCTGCTCTCGGCCATCAGGGAGGGGTCGTCACCCCTTCCATCTACGACACGGCGCAGTTGCTGCGGTACGCGCCCCCGGAAGAGCCGGGAGCGGTTGTCGACTGGCTTCTGAAGCAGCA
>NZ_DASVWK010000601.1:0-12204 GCF_036389735.1 Archangium sp.
ACCTCCCGCCGGGAGGGGTACCCGAGCGCTCCATGAGCTGCTGGAGGCCGAGGTCCAACCGGCTGTCCACCAGGCCCAGCAGGCTCTCCAGCTCGTGACCGTCCAGCCGCAACCGGCGGGAGAGTTCCGCGCGGGTGAGCGTCAGCATCCGCTCGCGGGCCTGGGCCACCCGACGCGCCACGCCGGAGCGGGACTCGCCATACATGGCCGCGAGCCGATCCATGGTGAGGCCGTGCAGGTGGTGCAGGCGCAGCAGGGCGCGCTCCGACTCGGAGAGCGCGGCCAGCGCGGCCCGGAGCGCGGTGGCGAGCGCTTGGCGTGAGTCCTCCCGAAGCAGGGCGCCCTCCGGGTCATCCCGGTCCAGCATCCGCGCGAGCGCCTCCGGAGGCTCGTCGAAGAGCTCCTGGCGCCCCTCCTCGCGGACCAGCTCGCCGGCGATGCGCACGGCGATGATCCGCACCCAGCCCGACAGCGGGCCCCGCCCCGAGTAGTCGGCGATCCTCGGAGGGGCACCGCCCTGTCCCAACAGCAGCCGCTGGCGCAACACCTGGAGCACCTCGTCCACGGTGGAGGCGGAGAGCTGCCCGAGGCGGGAGGGCACCCGTTGGAGGACGTGCCGCTCGAAGGCGCTCAAGGCCAGGGGCTCGCCCGTGGCACAGGCACACGCGAGGTACAGGTCGGCCCCGTGGAGCTGGCGCAGCGCGTCCTCCAGCGAGCCCTCCGCGCGCAGGTGCCGGGCGAGGTGTCGCAGCAGGGCCTCCGGCGCGAGGGGGACGCCGGGCCAGGCCACCCGGCCGGCCTCGAGGTGCTCACGCAGGAGCGTCTCCACCGCCGCCAGGTCGTGCGCCGGCTCACGCCGCTCCGCCGGAACATGTGCCAGCAGCAACGCCGTGAGGGAAATATCCTCCCCCTCTCCGCTCATGGACCCACCTCGCGGTGCCGGCTCAGCCAGGACAAGACCTGCCGGAGCTCCGGCTGGCCACGCGGTTTCTGGGTGACCAGCAGGCCCCGGGCCTCCTCCGCCAGCGAGACGGCGCGCGCCCGCTCCGGAGCCTCCCGCCGCTCCCAGAGGGCACGGGCCAGCAGGAAGGAGGTCCGCGCCCCGTCCAGGGGATCCAACGGCGACTGTTGGTGGATGTCCCGCGCGCGCTCCAGCGTGGGCACGGCCCGCTCCGGGGCACCGAGCGCCAGGTGCACCTCCGCCACGCAGGCCAGCCCCAGCGCGACATCCGGGCTCTTCGCCCCCTGCGCCTTCTCGTCCAGTTCCAGGGCGCGCTGGCACCGCGCGAGCGCCACCCGCGGGGCCCCCGAGGCCAGCTCGAGCCGGGCCAGGGCGCGCAGCGTGGAGCTGGCCAGCGCGGAGTCGGGGCCATGCTCCTTCTCCACCAGGTGCAGCGCGCGCAGCAGGAAGCGCCGGGCCTCCTCGTGGCGACCGCGCAGGAGGTGGAGGATGCCAATGTTCTCCAGCGCCGAGGCCGCGCGCGGCGTGTCCGGGCCCAGCGCGCGCTGGAGGCGCTCCAGGGCCTGCTGGTTGTAGGCCATCGCCCGCTCCAGCTCCTGGGCGTCGTGGGCCACCATCGCGAGGCCACAGAGGGCGACGGTGGTGTTGGGGTGATCCGGCCCCTTGCTGCGCTCGAAGATGGTGAGGGCCCGCTGGAAGTTGACGCGGGCCTCCTCCAGCCGTCCCCGGCGCCGCAGGAGGGCGGCGAGGTTGTTGAGGGGCGCGGCGAGGCTCGGGTGGTCCGGGGAGCGGGCTGCTTCCAGGATGGCCAGGGAGCGCTGGTAGTGGGCGAGCGCCTCCTCGGGCCGGCCCAACAAGAGCAGCTCGTTGGCCATGTTGCTGAGGTTGAGGGCGAGCCCGGGGTGCTGGGGGCCCCAGTGGCGCTCGCGCAACTCCTGGGCCTCGCGGTAGAGCGCCAGCGCCTCCCTGGCGCGCAGCTGGCGCGAGCGCACCCGGCCCAGTCCAGAGAGGAAATAGGAGGCGCGCCGGGGCTCGGAGCCGAACACCCGTCGCGACAGCTCCAGGCCCTGGGAGTACTCCGCGTCCGCCTCCTCCAGCTTGCCCTGCACCAGCCGCATTCCCCCCAGCCGCAGGTGGAGATCCACCGCCAGGTGCGGGTAGCGCTCCCGCCCCAACCGCCCCACGGCGGCGCGGGCATGCTCGACGAGCCGTTCCGCCTCGCTCATCCGGGCCAGCTGGTCCCCCACCACCCAGATGAGGAGGCTCCACACGCGCGCGACCGTCTCGTCATCGCGCCCGGCCTCGGCGGCCCACAGGGCGCGGTAGAGGATGCCCTCGGCGTCCTTGAGCTTGCCGGACAGGGCATGGAGCTGACCGTGGAGGGTGAGGACTTCCGCCTCCAGCGGGCGGTAGTCGAGCGCGGCCACCTCCTGGATCAGGGCCGACGTCAGCTCGATGCCCTGGCCGTAGCGGGCCGCGTCCATGAGGGCCCGGGCCTCGGCCAGCCGGCGCCGCGCCGCGTCCACCTGGGGGCGCAGGGGGTCCGGCGGTTGGGGCCGGGTGACGAGCGCCGGGCTCTGCTGGCACCCGGAGAGCCCCTCGAGCGAGGTCATCATCTGCTGCGCGTTCTGCACCGTCTCCGCGTCGGCCTTCTCCAGCACCTCGGTGACGGCGGCGAGCTGCCACAACCGCGCATCGAGGCAGGCGGCCATCTGAAGACCGGTGCTGGGGGAGTCCCCGGACGAGGCCAGACAGGCCTCGGTGCGCAACGCACGCCACTGCGCGGCATGAGCATCCAGCGAGGCGGAGACCTTCTCCCAGGCGGACGCGGCGTAGGGCTTGCCGGTGGCGAGGAAGGCCGCGCGCATCCGCTCCCGTTGCTCGGGGCCCCAGGCCACGCCCAGCTTGTCCGCCTCCCGCGCGCAGCGCACCTCGCGCCGGTGCGCCCCCACATAGCCCAGGGCCACGCCCAGCAGACAGGCCGCCGCGGCGAAGGCCAGCACCCAGGCACGCGCGCGAGGGCGAGGCGTGAGCGCCGCCATCAGGGCCTCCATGGAGGGGAAGCGCTCCTCGGGCCGGGCACGCAGCCCACGCAGCACCGCGCGCCGCACCCATGCGGGCTCCTTCGCCTCTCGCCTGGACGGATGCACCCTCCCCTCCCGCGCCGCGAGGGCGAGCGCCTCGCGGGTGGTGCCCTGGAAGGGGCGCTCGCCGTGGAGGGCCTCGTACAGTGCCACGCAGAAACTGAATTGATCCGAGAGGGCGCTCGCGCCGCCGGACTCGAGCTGCTCCGGGGCCATGTAGGCCGGCGTCCCCAGCACCGCGCCCGTGCGGGTGAGCGAGCCGGCGAGCACGCCCTCCGCTTCCGAGGGCTCGGGTCGCGACACCAGCTCGGCCAGGGGCACGTCCGGGTGGCCCGAGGTGCTGGCGAGCCCGAAGTCCGTCACCCGCACCTGGCCGTGGTGGCCCACCAGCACGTTGGCTGGCTTGAAGTCGCGGTGCACCAGCCCCGCCGCGTGCGCCGCCGCCAGTCCCCTCCCCGCCTCCAGGAAGACGTGCAGCACCTCCCGCCAGGGGCGCGGCTGGCGCAGCCACTCCGCCAGCGTGGCGCCCTCCACCAGATCCATCGCGAGGAAGATTCCGTCCCCACACGTGCCCACGTCGTGAACGGTGACGACGTTGGGATGGGAGAGCCGGGCCAGCGCCTGCGCCTCGCGCAGCAACCGCCGCCGCAGCTCCTCCACGTGGCGTCCCTCCGGGCGCAGCAGCTTGAGGGCCACCCGACGATCCAGCTCGGGATCCCTCGCCGCGTACACCACGCCCATGGCGCCCTGGCCGATGCGCTCCAGCACCACGTAGCGGGACACGGTGGCGCCCGGAGCCAGCGAGGTGCCCCCTCCGGAGTCGGCCGGCGCGCCCGGGCTGGAGCTGGCACCCGCCGCCACCGCCTCCTGACAAGCCGCACACCCCTCCACGTGCGCGAGCACCCGCGCTCGCTCCGCCTCCGTCAGCAACCCCGCGAGGAAGTCGCTCAGTGTTGTCTCGCTCGGGCACTCCATCCGGAGATCCAGGTTATCAGAGTTCTCCTATTTTGGACCGCGTGCCGTACCACTGGGCCTGGCCGCCCACCCAGGTGGCGAGGACGGTGAGATCCGGCCGGAGCAGCGTGAGGTCGGCGCGATAGCCCGGCGCCAGTCGGCCCAGGTGGTCGTCCAGGCCGAGGTAGCTCGCGGGGTAGAGCGACGCCATGCGCAGGCTCTCCTCCAAGGACATGCCGAGGAGGCGGATGCAGTTGCGCACCGCCGTCACCATGTCGATGTCGGCACCGGCCAGCGTTCCGTTCTCCGTCACCAGCCGGCCCTCCTGGCGCAGGATGGTGTGGCCATAGAGCGAGAACGAGGTGGCCTCGGTGCCCACGGGAGGCATGGCGTCGGTGACCAGGAACACCTTGCCGGGCCGCTTGAGGCTCAAGAGCAGGCGCAGCATCGCCGGATGGACGTGGACACCATCGACGATGACGCCGCACCACGCCTCCCCGGCATCGAGGGCGGCCACCGCCGGGCCCGGCTGGCGGCTGTGCAGGGGCGGCATGGCGTTGAAGAGGTGGGTGAAGCCGCGCACGCCGGCCGCCAGGGCCTCCTTCATCCGCTCGTACGTCGCCGCCGTGTGACCGGCCGAGAGCACCACGCCCGCCGAGGCGAGCCGTCCGATGGCGGCATCGTCGACCTGCTCCGGCGCCAACGTCATCATCAGGCGGCCCCTCGTGCCGGACAGGCGCTCCGGCAGGGCCGTCAGGTACTCGAGGTCCCCGGCATCGGGCGCACGGATGAAGCGCGGCTCATGCACTCCCGGCCGTTCTCCGCTGATGAAGGGGCCTTCCAGGTGGAGGCCCAGGACGCCGCTCGCGGGCCTCGCGCTCGCCTCGATGGCGGCCTCGCACGCGCGGCGCATCCGGTCCGGGTCGTCGGTGATGAAGGTGGGCAGCAGCCCCGTCGTGCCGGAGCGCCGCAGGGCCGCCGCGATGGCGAGCGCCGCCTCGACCGTGGGCGTCTCGTTGAACAGCACGCCGCCGGCCCCATTCACCTGGGCGTCGAGGAAGCCCGGCACCAGCAGCGTGCCCTCGGGCAACCGGGACACCTCGGCCTCGGCGGGCGCGGCCGAGGCGGGCACCACGGCGGTGATGCGCTCGCCCTCGACCACCACCGCGTGGTCGTCGAGCATGTGCTCGCCCGTGAAGAGCCGTGCTCCGCTCAAGACGCGTCTCATCACACGGTCTCCGTCACCTTGCGCAGGTGCGCGGGCGCGTCGGGATCGAGCCCACGCGCCGCCGCCAAGCGATGCACCGCCATGTAGAAGCTCTGCACCTGGCACAGGGGCGCGATGGCGCTCGGCACGCCAGGCACCACCGGCAGCGGCTCGGCCCCGGGCACCGCGAGCACCGAGCGGACCTCCGCGCCCAGCTCCACCATGCGGCCGACCACGCTCCGCGTGCCCTCGGCCGAGCTGTCCTCCTGCCCCAGGGCCAGCACGGGGAAGCCGGGACCGACGAGGGCGAGCGGTCCATGACTCACCTCCGCGGTGCTGAAGGCCTCGGCATGCAGCCGACAGGTCTCCTTGAACTTCAGCGCCAGCTCCAGGGCCGCGCCGAGGCCCACCCCACGCCCGAGCACGAACAGATTGCGCGCCTCGGTGAGCCGAGCGAGCGCCGGCCACCAATCCAACCCGCGCGCCGCCTCCAGGGCCTCGGGCAGCCGCGAGGCCGCGTCTCGCAGTGTCCCCTCCCCCGACCAGTGCGCCGCCAGTTGCAGGAAGGCGAGGCCCGAGAGGAGGTAGGACTTCGTGGCGGCGACGCTCAGCTCGGGGCCGGCGCACAGCGGAATGGCGACGTCGCACAACGTGGACAGCGGAGCGCCCTCGCTGTTGATGAAGCCCACGACCAGGGCACCACCGGCACGGGCCGCCTCCGTCATCCGCAGCAGATCGGGGCTGCGGCCGGACTGCGACACGGCGATGAAGAGGGAGTCGCGCAGGTCGAGGTGCGTGGTGTTGTAGACCGACGCCACGCTCGGCCCCATCGAGGCCACGGCGCGCCCCAGCGTGGTCTCGAGCAGATACTTGCCATAGCTGGCGGCATGGTCGGAGCTGCCGCGTGCGCAGGTGACGACGAAGCGCGGAGGCCGCTGGCGCAAACGCTCACCCAGCTCGGCGAAGGCGACCTCGCACTGCTTCAACTGCTGGCGGGCGGCGTCCGCGGACTGGGCGGCCTCGCGCGCCATGGCGGGAACGGGAAGAGAGCCGAGACTCATCGGCCCACTCTAATGCCCGAGAGGCCCGGGGTTGGCCCCCAGGGAGGAGGGACGGTGACTGGAAGACACCGCCCCGGTGGAGTTCAGGGCGGAGGGGTTTGCTCCAGACTGGCGGGAGCTGGCGGCAACTCTCGCCGCGCGAGCGAGGACAGGTGCGGATCATTCCTCCAGAAATCCATTCCCATCTCGACGGCCTTGTCCACCGAGCACACCACCAGACGCACCTGGATGGTGAGCAACTCCACGTCCAGCAGTTTGATCTTGATGTCGCCCGCGACCACCAGCCCCTTGTCGAGGACCCGGTCCAGCACGTCCGCGAGCGTCGCGTTCCGAGGGCTCTGGACGATACGTTGTGACGTCATGCCGCCTCCTCAAAGCAGTTTGCCGAGCGGGCCCAGGTCGAGGTTCAAATCTTCCTCGGTGAGGCCAAATTCCATGCGGAGCCGCTCGATCTCCTCCGCCTGACGCATCAACGCCGACCCCAGACGCTCCACCTCGTCATCACTCAGGGAACCGCCCTCCATGCGGCGGATCGCCTGTTTCTCCAGCAGCTCATGCAGCAGCTTCACCAACGTGAGCACCAACTGCCCGAGCCCGTTCTTCAGCTTGCCCTCATCGAGCGAGAGCCTCCGTGCGGGTGGCGTGAGCTGTCCTTGCAGCGCGGCCTCGAGCTGACTTCCCGTGCCATTCATTTCGCGCCCCTCCCCGGCTCGGTTCGCGGGTGCGGGGGCGCGGGCACGACGAGCCCCACGCGCCGCGCCGTCTCCGTCGAGCACAACACCAACTGAAGGCCGAGGTAGACGAGGTCCACATCCGCCACCGACAACACGATGTCTCCGCGCAGCGCCACGCCCTTGTGGAGCACCCGGTCGAGCGCCTCACAGAGGGAGAGGGACTCCGACGCCCCCTCCTGCTCCAGCTTCGCGTCACCTTCACTCATGGCCCTCGGCCCCCTCCTCCTCGAAGGAGTCCGCTTCCTCGGGCGCGGTGAGGACGTCGAGCCGATCCAACAGCTCCGCCTCTTGCGCCTCGAACTCCTGCTCCTCGAGCTGCCCGGCTTCGAGCCGCACATACAGCTCCCGCAGCCGCGCCTTGATTTCCTCCTCTTCCTTCTCCAAATCCTGACTCGCGGCCTCGTCGAGCTTCCTGGCGATCCAGAACAGGCCATGGACCGGCGAGAGCAGGAGGTCGTCAATGAGCAACATCGTCACTCCTGCGCGGACAGCGTCGTGGGTTTCAGCTCCGTGAAGCTGTGCGGGGCCCATGGACCATTGAGCTCGAAGGTGAAATGGTCATCGAAGCCCGCGGCGGCGAGTTCCACCTGCTTCTCGAAGGCACCCAGCCCCTCGCGAGGCACGAGACACGAGAGGTTCATCACCTCGCGCTCCCCTCGCGGCGGGTTCCATTTCAGCTCGGCGCCGCACTCCCGGAGCGCAGCCGCCACCCGCTCGGAGTGGGCCTCCCGATCGGCCTCGCGGATGCTCTCGAACAGCTTTCCCACCCCGATCAGCTCCTCCCGGCCAACATCGGAGCGGCCCCGCAGTCGCTCGCGGGCGGCGCCAAGCTCCGAGTGCGTGGCGACGAAGTACTCGAAGAGCTCCGGGGCGCTCCAGCTCACCCGCAGGCCCATCTCCACCTTGCCGGCGACGTGCTCGAGCTGCTCCCGGAACAGCGCCCCCTTCTCGAGCAACCGCTCGCGCACGGCCACCTCGCTCCGGGCGACGAGGCCGAACGCCGCCGGCAGCACTGTGCCCTGCTCCATCAGACGTCGCAGCACGGTCTGATGCGCGAGGAGGTGTTTGCGTTCAGGCCGGAGGCGCGTACGGCTCACACGGCTCACCGCCGCGGTGATGTCTCCCGCGCTGACGCAGTAGACCTCACCGCCCTCGACGCCGATTGAACCCAGCTCACCGACACCCTGTGTGCTGGCGAGCACGGCATACAAATACATGCCCCCTGCCTGAACGCTCATCATCTCCGCAACTCCCTTCGCGTTGTCAGGATTCGTCCAGCTACACGCCCATGGCCGCGGTCGCCGGCACCGCAGCGGCCACGCTCGTCGCCGCCGGGAGGGCCGCGCTCGTCGCGGCGTTCTTGAGCGCCCTCGCGGTGCTGCCGCCTTCCGTCAGGCCGATCGCCGACGCGTACTTCAGGTACGTGTCGACCGAGGCGATGACCACACGCGCCTCCACCGACAGGATTTGAATGCCCACCAGCGAGACCGTCGCCCACGCATCAATGACGATGCCCTTGTCGAGGATGATGCTGATCACTTCCGCCAGGCTGGAGGAATCGGTCGATTTCTGGATGTTCGCCATTGCTGTCTCCTGGGTGTCCCGTTGAGCGATGCCGGCTGGTCTCCCCAAGGCGCCGCGCGCTGCAATCCCTGTTGAGTTCAGCTTGGCGTCAGGATTAACAGGGCGGTCCGACATGTCTTTCACTCAACACCTTCAATCCACGAAATTGAAGGGAGGCCACGGCCCGCTCAGCATGAGTTCCGTGTGACCGATGTCAGGAATTGACGACAAGGCGGCACGAAAGGCAGACATCTGGTCGCGGGGCACCAGGAAATACAGTGAGCAGAGCGCGGGCTCAGCCGAGCATGGAGAGGTGAGTTCCGAGCGGTGCTCCCTGCACAGCGGCGCCACCTTCGACAGCAGGGCCTGCTCCAGCGCCGCGCAATGGTCGCGCAGTCGAGTCTCCGCGGAATAGCGGCGCTGCCGCGCCTTGAGGTAGTCCACGCCCGAGCGGAGTGCCGGCTTCGCGCTCTCCTCCGGCGTGACGGGAGGAGGAAGGGAGATCAGCGCCCGCGCTCCCATCTCCACGCAACCGGAGACCCGCGTGAGCGCGCGCAGATAGGCGGCCCGCTGCTCGTCGAGGTGCGCGCGCACGGCCTCCTCGTCGGAGAGCACGCTGCCGAAGCGCATCGGCACCACATCGGCGACGGCGTGCCGTGAATGGATGACACGCTCGTACTCGAGCAACTCCTCCCGGGTCGGGGTGGCCACCCATGCGGGCTCCGCGACAGACGAGACCACGGCCGCGAGCTCGCCGTGGGTGATGCATCGGAGCCCCCGGCCTTGGACCCCACGTCCGTTGTCCGGCAGGGGCGGGGACGCGTCCCCGATGCAATAGAGCAACAGCCTCTCTTCCCGCTCAGCCATGGGTCGGCTCCTCGGCCCCATCTCCGGGCGCCTCCGCGAGGCGTGGTGCGAAGTTGTAGGCTGGCCAGGGCCCGGAGGCCGACAGGCGCAGCCCACGCGCCGACAGTTGCTCGGCCAGCGGCTCGAGGCGTCTGGCGAGCTCCGCCTCCGCGCCGTGCGGGAGGAGGAGCGCCCAGTGGAAGGCGCCTTCCCGGGGTGGCCGCAGGGAGCGCCGCGCGAGCACCAGGCCCTCGAGCGCCTCCGGGAGCGTCGCCTGGACCTCCTGGATCCACGCGCGCGCCGCTTGGGCCGCGTCCTTTCGCAGCTTCTGCTCCATCAGATAGCGAGCCCCCGCCGACGCGGGCAGCTTCGCCACGCGCGGATCGGCGGCGAGCATCGCCTCTTCGCAGGCCCTCACATCCAGCGAGCCCTGGAGCGACCACTCCTCCTCGTTCGCCGCCTTGTCGATGAAGGCCGCGATGCGTGCTCGCTCGCGCTGGAGCAGCTCCTCCAGCCGTCGCGCCGAGGAGAACAGGCAACCGAAGCGCAGCGGCAGCACCGGCGAGGCGCGCATCATCCGCTCGATGACCTCTTCGTGACGCAGGGCACGCGGCCCGAGCCAGGCGAGATCCTTCAAATGGGCCTCGCCCTCGGGGCCCGTCCATTCGTGAAGCGGCACCTCGCAGCAGATGGCCGCGACCTCCTCGTACACCCGCGCGCCGAGCGGTGTGTCCTCGGAGAGGCCGAGGCCGGTCACCGCCCCGGCCACGCCCGCGCGCGTGAAACAGAAGACGTAGAAGCCCACTCCGTCGTGCCCCTCGGAGGGGGCGGCAGCTCTCGCGTTCATGGCGCACGCGAGAGTCGCACGCCCTCCTGACACGCCCTCCCGCTCAGCTCACGCCCACCGCGCTCCAGCTCTCCTTCACCTTCCTGGCCTCCACCGAGTCGGCGCCGTACAGGTCCGTGGCGGCCTTCACCGTGGCCTCGCGGGCCTGGGCGAAGGTGGTGTTGGGCGTCATGTAGTGGGCCAGGGCACGGTAGAAGACCTTCAGGCCCTTCTCCATGCCGATGCCGTCCTCCACCTTCTGGCCCGAGGTGCGGTTGGTGCCGCCGTTGACGAGCAGATAGAAGGCGTTGTTGGCGATGCCGCTGGAGCCGTGCACCTCCGTCTGCTTCGGGTAGTCCTTGTAGTTGTCGACGGAGTAGCCGTCCTTCGTCGGGTCATCCATGTAGCGCAGGGCGTCCCCCTTGCCGTTGGCCGGCGTCCAGGCGTCCTCGCCCACCTTCCAGTCGAACTCGACGGCGGCGTTCTTCTTGGCGGCGTACCACTCCACGCCCGCGCCGAGGATGTCGCTCATGGCCTCGTTGAGGCCGCCGGACTCGCCCCGGTAGAGCAGGCCCGCGGTGCGCTCGGTGAGTCCGTGGGTGATCTCATGGCCGGCGATGTCCAGCGTGGTGAGCGGGCCGGCGTTCTTCCCGTCGCCATCGCCGTAGTTCATCTGCTTGCCGTCCCAGTACGCGTTCACGAAGTTGGTGCCGATGTGCACGTTGGAGACGAGCTTCTCGCCCTTGCCGTCCAGCGAGTCGCGGCCGAGCACGTCCTTGTAGAAGTCGTACGTCATCTGGGCGCCGTAGTGCGCGTCCACGGCGGCCCGGTTGCGCGAGGGGTCCGACGCCTCGCCCCACACGTCGTTCTTGTCGGAGATCTTCACCGGCCGGTTGGCCTCCTCCTTGTTCTGCGCGTCGTACGTCACCACGCCCTTGCCGCGGGAGGCGTCCTCCAGGCTGTAGGTGCCATCCGTGTTCTTCTTCGTGGAGAGCTGCACCTTGCCGCTGTAGAGCGAGGTGTCATCCGCCTTGCCCGGGGTGGGAGTCGTGGGCGTGGTCGGCTGGGAGGGCACGGGCGCCGGGGTGGAGCCCCCCGTGGCGCCGGGCCTGGCCTGGGGCAGCTCGATACCGCCCATCTGGTTGAACTTCTCGAGCAGCTCGCCGTTGTTGGCATCGACGAGGTAGTTCATCCGCCGGGGGCGCTCGTCGCCCTGGAGCCCCGAGGTGTGGGAGAGCTCCACGTGGAAGGCCGAGTGGTAGCTGCCATCCTTGGCTTGGAAGACGACGCGCTCCGCGGTGGGTGGGCGATCCGTTTTCCCGGCGAAGTCCTTCTGGGCGATGGCCAGGGCCTCGTTGGCCGACAGCTTCACTGGCGCCGAGCCCAGCCCGGCGGGGATGGAGGCAACTCCGCCCGTGACGCCCGTCACCTTGCCGTCGCGGTCGAGGTGGCCGATGACCTGCTCGCCAAAGACCTTCGCGCCCTCGTGCGTACGGTCCAGGCGCACGTGCGTCATTCCCAGCTCATCCCGCTCGACGGAGCGGGGCGTGACGTTCTTGGAGGCAGCCGCGCCGGGCACCACACCGCGCGAGACGGCACCGGAGCGCTGCTGAAGGAAGTCGAGCGTCTTCTGGACGGCGGCCTGGGCCTGCGGGCTGCTCAAGGCCAGGGAGCCGGGGCGGGCGGGAGCCGCCGGGACCTTGAGCGCCACCGGGGAGGCGGTGGTGCCCGCGGCGGGCGCGAAGCTCGAGCGCGACTCGAAGCTGGAGGCGGCACGGGCCTTCGAGGCGGGCACCTGGGGCTGCGCGGAGGCGGAGGCGAAGGACGACGTGGAGGACAGGGACGGCTTCTGGAAGCGGTTGGAGATCTGCATGGCGTGGGGCTTTCGGGTCGGAGTCGCTCACCCTTCGTGGGTGACGTGCGCAGACAAGAGCAGGATGTGTGCCACGCACCGCGTCATCCCGCCCC
>NZ_DASVWK010000602.1:0-15939 GCF_036389735.1 Archangium sp.
CGGCGACACCCGGGTGCGCCCCTACCGCTTCAAGGAGGGCGACGCGGAGCGGGTTTGGACGGAGCTGGAGGCGCCAGACACCGTCCTCGTCTCCGAGCCCTTCGCCTTCCACCGCCGCGTGGGCGTGGGCGGCACGGTGGAGCTGGCCACGGACAAGGGCCCGCGCCGCTTCCGGGTGGTGGGCGTATACTTCGACTATGGCTCGGACACGGGCACGTTGCTGGTGCCGCGCTCCACCTACCTGCGCTACTTCGACGACGCGCGGGTGAGCGGCGTGGCCCTCTTCGCCGCGCCGGGGCAGGACGTGGACGCCCTGGTGGCCCGGGTGCGCGAGCGCGCCGGAGACGCCCAGGCCCTGGACATCCGCTCCAACCGCGCGCTGCGCGAGACGTCCCTGGAGGTGTTCGACCGCACCTTCACCATCACCCATGTGCTGCGGCTGCTCGCGGTGGGCGTGGCCTTCATCGGCGTGCTCAGCGCGCTGATGGCGCTGCAACTGGAGCGGGCGCGGGAGTTCGCGGTGCTGCGCGCCACCGGCCTCACCCCGCGCCAGTTGTGGGGCCTCGTGTCCCTCCAGACGGGGCTGCTGGGCGTGCTGGCCGGACTCTTCGCGCTGCCGCTCGGCGTGGCGCTCGCGTACGTGCTCGTCCACGTCATCAACCAGCGCTCCTTCGGGTGGACGCTGCAACTGCTGGTGGACCCGGGCGTGCTGCTCCAGGCGCTGGGACTGGCGCTGCTGGCGGCGGCGCTCGCCGGCCTGTACCCGGCCTGGAAGATGTCGCGTGCCAACCCCGCCATGGCGTTGAGAGAGGAGTGAGGCGATGCGCGGACGCGGACTCGTCATCGGCGTGGGGGTGGTGCTCGTGGGGCTCGCGGCGGGGGCGGCCTACGTCACCCGCGATGCCTCCTCGCCCTCGGGGGGTGAGCCGACGCTGAAGGTGGCCGAGGCGCTCGGAGGCTCGGCCGTGGGCACGGAGGGCTACACGCGCGCCCTCGAGCCCCGGGCCTTCCGCTTCCCCGGGGACCACGGCCCGCACCCCGGGTTCCGCACCGAGTGGTGGTACTGGACGGGCAACCTCTCCACGGCGAACGGGCACGACTTCGGCTACCAGCTCACCCTCTTCCGCAACGCGCTCGCCCCGGAGGACAAGCAGCGCACGTCCGAGTGGGGCACGCGGCAGGTGTACATGGGGCACCTGGCGCTCTCGGACATTGGCGCTGGACGCTTCCACGCCTTCGAGCGCTTCAGCCGTGGCACACTGGGGCTGGCGGGCGCCCAGGCGGAGCCCTTCAAGGTATGGCTGGAGGGCTGGAGCGCGGAGGCGGTGGGCGAGGGCACCGGGTCCATGCGACTCACCGCCCAGGGCGAGGGCGTGTCGCTGTCGCTGGTGCTGGAGCCCGGCAAGCCGCCGGTGCTCCAGGGCGACCGGGGCTTGAGCCAGAAGGGGCCCGAGCGGGGCAACGCCTCCTATTATTATTCGCTCACCCGCATGCCCACGCGCGGGCAGGTGACGGTGGACGGCCGGGCCCACGAGGTGACGGGCCAGAGCTGGATGGATCGCGAGTGGAGCACCAGCGCGCTCAGCGGCGACCAGGTGGGCTGGGACTGGTTCGCGCTCCAGCTCTCGGACGGCAGCGAGCTCATGTACTACCAGCTCCGCCAGCGCGACGGCACGGCGGACCCCTTGAGCGCGGGCACCTTCGTCCCCGCCCAGGGCGAGCCCGTGCGGCTCTCGCGCGACGACGTGCGGCTGGAGGTGGGAGACACGTGGAAGAGCCCGAGCGGCGCGACGTACCCGGCCCGCTGGAAGCTCTCGGTGCCCTCCCAGCGTCTGACATTGGACATCACCCCCGCCCAGACCAACCAGGAACTGTCCGTGAGCGTGCGCTATTGGGAGGGCTCCGTGCGTTTCACGGGCTCCACCGGGGGTGTCCCCGTCGAGGGGCGTGGCTACGTAGAGTTGACTGGCTACGGAGACTCGCCCAGGCGCGTTCACTGAGCGGCGCGGATGGGTAGACTGGCGTCCAACGGAGGCGAAACCATGTCGTCGCACGCGCGTGAGTGGACCGTCGGGACACACCATGCCTGGCTGGAGCCGCCCAACATCCTTTGGACGAAGGTCCGCGGCCACACCTCGCTGGCGGATGCCGTCGCCCTGCTCGAAATCTACCGGGAGCTGGGGGCCCAGCGGCCCATCATCGTGGTGACGGACCTCAGCGAGGCCACCTCGGTGGACCTGACGGCGAGGGACCACGTCTCGTGGAACCTGCGCATGGAGTGGTTCCAGGCCAGCGTCTACATCGGGGCGAGCCTGTCCCAGCGCGCCGTGGCCAGCAGCATGACCTTCCTCCATTCGCTCAGGGGCAAGGCGTCGCGTATCCAGCACTTCGTCTCCACGCCGCAGGAGGCGCGCGAGTTCATCGCCCAGGAGCGCTCGCTACACGACACGAGGCCCTGAAGCGTCATTCCCGGCTGTACCCTGACGGGTAGGATGCGCCGCGAACGACACGGAGGGGCACACGTGACCATCCAGCGCGAGTGGAAGTTCGGAATGCATCAGGCCCGGTTCGAAGAGCCGGAAACGTTGTGGGTGACGATTCAGGGCGACACCAGCCTGAAGGACGCCACGGCGCTCTCGGAGCTGTACAGGGAGCTGGGAAGCCAGCAGCCCTTCTACGTGGTGACGGACCTGCGCGAGGCCACCACCGTGGACGCCGAGGCCCGCGAGCACGTCTCGCGGAACATCAACCCGGCGTGGTTCCTCGGCTCCATCTACATCGGGGCGGGCTTCATCCAGAAGGCCGTGGCCAAGAGCCTGTCCCTCATGCACTACCTCACCGGCCGGCTCACCTTCGAGCTGCACTTCGTCTCCACCGAGGAGGAGGCGCGAGAGTTCCTGGCCCGCGAGCGCAACCGGCGCAGCGCCCAGGTCGCCTGACCGTTTCCCTCCGCCGGCCGCCCCTCGCACGGTGGGCGGCGCGGCGCTCGGGCCCGCGTCCCTAGAAGAACGCGGGCGTCTGCTCGGACAGGGGCACGCGCGTCTCGTCCTCGTCGCGCGGACGCGTGTTGTAGGCGAGCGCCTCCGCCAGGCGGGCGGGCTTCTCGCTGCGCGGCGTCGTCATCATCCGCATGAAGACCTCGTAGTCCAGGCGCAGGCGCGGGTTGGTGAGGCGCTCGTGGCCGATGGTGCTGAACGTCCGCCCCCCGTAGTCGTGGGAGGGGAACACGAGCGTGTCCCCGGGCAGTGACAGCAGACGCTGGAGGCTGTGGTACTCGGCCTCGGCATCCCCCGAGGGCAGGTCCGTCCGCCCCGTGGCGCCGATGAGCAGCGTGTCGCCCGTGAGCACCCGGTCCTCCATGCGCAGCACCAGCGAGTCCGCGGTGTGGCCCGGCGTCTCCCAGACGGCGATGCGCACGTCCCCCACCTCCAGCACGTCGCCCTCGTGCAGCGGCCGATGGACCACGTCCCACGGAACCCCCGCGAACTCGGCGCCCGTCATCCGCGCCAGCTCCCGGCCTCCGGACAGGTGGTCCGCGTGCGTGTGGGTGTCCACCACCATCGTCAACCGGAGCTGGTCCTTCCCGAGCCGCTGAAGGTAGCCCGGCACGAGCTCCAGCACCGGGTCCACGATGAGCGCCTCGCGTGTTCTCGGGCTGACGATGAGATACGTGCGACAGCTGGCCCCACCGTTCAGCTCCTCGAAGAGGAACCCCTTCATTCCCTGCCTCCCCCTGCCGGGTGCGCCCGTGCGCCCGGAACGGGGTGGAAGGTAGGCACTGCCCGCCAGCGGCACGGCCGAACGACCGTCGTCCCCCCTTGGGGCGCCTCCTGGTGAACGGTGCCTGGAAGCGGCTCGTGGGGCGGACGGGCGAGCGAGCGCCCGCCTTCGGTTCTCGGGATGTCCACGCGCCCCGCCATCTCCAGCTTGTGGACCCAGGGGACACCTCCCCTCATCTACCCGGAGAGCGACGGCATGGCCCTCATCAACAAGGCAGTCGGTGGTTGGCTTCTGGCGAAGTTCCTCAAGCAGCCCCGCGCGCCCTGGTACCGGCTGGGAGCCGCCAGGCCCCTCACCCCGGCCACCTTCCTCTTGAGCCTCACCCCGCTGAGCCGCTTCAGCCTCGGGGGTCTGGCGCTCTTCGGGGTGCGCCGCCTCCTGGCCAACCGGCGCGCGGCGGTGCCGGTCTGAGCCTTCCCCTCGAGGCCTAGCGAGAGGTGGCGGGGACGGCCGCGCCCAGGTGCGCGTGCAGCGTCTCGGAGTGCACGTAGAGGAACTGTGCGTCTCCGAAGGCGATGCCGTCCCCGTCGACGAGCTGCTGCTCCTGCTCGCCCAGGGCCACGGCGTTGACGAAGGTGCCGTTCATCGAGTCGGCGTCGCGCAGGTAGCAGCACTTCTCGGCCGCGCTCCAGCGCAGCAGCGCGTGGAACTTGGAGACGGACGGGTCGTGAATCACCAGGGAGCTCGTCTCCAGGCGGCCCACCGCGAACACCTCGCCGTCCGTCTTCGGCTTGAGGAAGAGCACCTGGAGGTGCTCGAAGCCCTGCAACATCGCCATCAGCCGGTCCGCCAGCCGGGAGCGGTGCGCCATGAAGACGGTGCGCGCCTGGCCCATCTGCTGGGCCACCTGCTGGAAGACGGGCGAGGGCGGCTGTTGGATGAGCGCCACGGGTCCATGCTCGGACAGGAACGTCCGCACGTCCACCCGACCCAGCACTCGCAATTCCCTGACCGAAGGCATGGCGCGCAGGCTAGGCGCGTACGCCGCGCGTGCCAAGTTCCCCGGCTCGGCTATGGTTCGCCCGCACACCACCCAGGCAACCGCGGGAGTCATATCCATGGCGAAGGCGAAGTACGTGCTGGCAGTGGACCAGGGCACCACCGGCACCCATGTCTCCATCCTCGATGACAAGCTGCGAGTAGTGGGGAGCTCATACCGGGAGTTCACCCAGCACTTCCCCAAGCCCTCGTGGGTGGAGCACGACCTGGAGGAGATCTGGGCCACCGTCGAGCAGTGCATCCGCCGGGCGCTGAAGGACGCGAACCTCGCGGGCAAGGACATCACCGCGGTGGGCATCACCAACCAGCGCGAGACGTCGGGCCTGTGGCTGCGCGAGGGCGGCAAGCCCCTGGGCAACGCGATCGTCTGGCAGGACCGGCGCACCTCGGAGCAGTGCGCGAAGCTGCGCGAGCGGGGCGAGGAGGACCGGGTGCGCCAGAAGACGGGCCTGGTGTTGGACCCGTACTTCTCGGGCACCAAGCTGTCCTGGATGATGGAGCACATGAAGGGGGCCCGGAAGCGCGCCGAGAAGGGCGACGCGTGCTTTGGCACCGTCGACACCTGGCTCGTCTACAAGATGACCGGGGGCCAGTCGCACGTCACCGACGTCACCAACGCGAGCCGCACGCTGCTGATGGACGTGCGGACGATGAAGTGGGACGAGGACATGCTCTCCCTCTTCGGCGTGTCCTCCGCGTGCCTGCCGGAGATTCGCGGCTCGTCCGAGAGCTACGGCACCACCCGGGGCATGCGCGGCCTGCCGGACGGCATCCCCATCACCGGCATGGCGGGGGACCAGCAGTCGGCGCTCTTCGGACAGGCGTGCTTCACGCCGGGTGAGGCCAAGTGCACCTACGGCACGGGGGCCTTCCTGCTGATGAACACGGGGGACACGCCGGTGTTCTCGAAGGCGGGGTTGCTCACCACGGTGGCCTGGCGCATCGGGGACAAGACGGCGTACGCGCTGGAGGGCAGCTCCTTCATCGCCGGAGCCGCGGTGCAGTGGCTGCGCGACGGGCTGAAGGTCATCAAGAAGGCCGCGGACGTGGAGCCGCTGGCGGCCAGCGTGAAGGAGAGCGGGGACGTGGTGTTCGTCCCGGCGCTCGCGGGGCTGGGAGCGCCGCACTGGCGTCCCGAGGCCCGTGGCCTCTTCGCCGGTATCGACCGCTCCACCACCGTGGCCCACCTGGCGCGCGCGGCGCTCGAGGGCGTGGCGATGCAGATTCATGACCTCGCCGAGGCCATGCGGCGCGACAGCGGGCGGGAGATTCCGGCCTTCAAGGTGGATGGAGGGGCCTCGGCCAACAACCTGATGATGCAGTTCCAGGCGGACGTGCTGGGCACGGAGGTGGTGCGCCCGCAGAACCTCCAGACGACGAGCCTGGGGGCGGCCTTCCTGGCGGGCCTGGGAGCGGGGGTGTGGAGCAGCACGGACGCCATCCGCCGGGCTTGGAAGGTGGGCAAGGTCTTCAAGCCGAAGATGAAGTCCGAGGTGCGCGAGCGCAACCTGGCCAAGTGGCGCCGGGCGGTGGAGCGGGCCTGAGACAGCATCCCCCACGGTGAGCTAGAGAGGAGAGGCCCATGGCCCATGACCGCACGCAGTTGACCCCCGAGGCCCTGAAGCAGTTCCTCGCCGAGCACCCCGAGTGGAAGCACGAGGGTGGGATGATTCGCCGCACCTACGAGGCGCCGGGCTTCCTGGAGGGAATCGAGTTCGTGAGCCGGGTGGCGAAGGCGGCGGAGGCCGCGAACCACCACCCGGACATCGACATCCGGTGGAGGAAGGTGACGCTGGCGCTGGTGACGCACGACGCGGGCGGGCTGACGTGGCGGGACACGAAGCTGGCGGCCGAGGCGGACATGCTGTTCGCCGGCGGAGTGAAGCAGGGCGGATGAGATGAGAGCGGCACTCTTCGTCGCGTGGGGGCTGCTGGCGGTACCGGGGGCGTGGGCACAGGACGAGGTGCCCGCGGCCACCCGGCCCGAGCGGCTGTACGTCAACTCGGGGGTGCTGATGGGCTCCTCGCGGGTGGTGGCGCTGGGCGGGGCCTACGTGGGCATCGCCGAGGGCGTGGCGGGCTTCAACAGCAACCTGGCCGCGCTCGCGCACCGCTCGCCGAACCTGGACCGGGACTGGGACGTGGGGGTGACGCTGTCCTGGTTGGATCTGCCGTTGGCCAAGGCCAAGGGGAAGGACCTGGACAACGACGGCCTCGCCGACGACGCCCCGGAGACGCTCCAGGTGTTGGGCGGGGTGCTGCTCCAGTACCGCAACTTCGGCCTGGGCTTCTCGCTGCGCAACTACCAGGTGGGCTACTGCAACACGGTCCACTGCGACCCGAAGGACCTGCTGCGCGTGTCGCTGCTCCAGACGGCGCTGGCGGGCGCGGTGGCGCTGGGGCACGACGAGTTCATCCTCGGCTTCGGCATCTACAGCGCGCAGGCGGTCTTCAGCCACCAGGCGGAAGGCGCCTGGCGTTACGGGGACACGGGCCTCGCGCTGGACGTGCTGTACCGGCCGCTCGGGAGACCGTACCGGCTGGGTGTGTCGGTGCGGCCCGAGGTGGTGGGGGCGTGGCGGCGGGAGGCGGGACAGGTGCCCTTCCTGGCGGGCCGGCAGCTCTACTCGGCGGTGGTGTCGCCGGCGGTGCTGTCGCTGGGGGTGAGCTGGCGCCTGGGCGAGGGCGCCGAGCGCTACAACCGCCTCTCCCCGGCGGCGCGCCGGCAGATGCTGGAGGGTGAGCACTTCACGGAGCTGCCGCCCGAGGACGAGAAGACAGGACTGGCGGGTCGGTGGCTGCTGAGCGCGCAGGCGGACTTCATCTCGCGAGCGGAGAACGCGGTGTCGGTGCACTCGTTCACGGCGCTGACGGAGCCCACGAAGGTGGGGGCCGCGGGGATGCTCCAGCCGCGGGTGGGGGTGGAGCATGAGACGTGGCCGGGCCGGCTGCGCACGCGACTGGGAGCGTTCATCGAGCCCTCGCCGTTCGCGGACCACCTGCCGAGACCGCACCTGACGGGAGGCTTCGAGCTCTTCCTGTTCCGCTACTGGGAGGACTGGGCGCTGACGGCGTCGTTCGACGCCTCGCGGCGCTACTCGAACTTCGGTGTCTCGGTGGGCTTCTGGAGGTGAGCCCGGGGTGGAAGACCGCGGCCCTCACGGTGCTGGCGCTCCTCGGCTTCGCGGCCAACTCGCTCCTGTGCCGAGCGGCACTCGGGAACGGAGCATGGCGCATCGACGCGGCGAGCTTCACGAGTGTCCGCATCCTCTCGGGAGCGGGAGTCCTCTGGCTGCTGCTCCGGGCGAGAGGAGGAGGAAAACCCCAGGGCTCCTGGGGCTCGGCGCTGGCGCTCTTCACCTACGCGGCGGGCTTCTCGCTGGCCTACGTGCGCATTCCGGCGGGCGTAGGCGCCCTCATCCTCTTCGGCTGCGTGCAGGCGACGATGCTGGGCGTGGGCCTCTTCCGGGGCGAGCGCCCCAGTCTCCTGGAGTGGCTGGGGCTGGCGATGGCGCTTGGGGGCCTGCTGGTGCTGCGACTGCCAGGAGCGACGGCACCGGACGCACTGGGGGCGACGCTGATGGCGGGGGCGGGCGTGGCCTGGGGCGTGTACTCGCTGCGAGGCCGAGGCACCGCGGACCCGCTGGCGGCGACGGCGGACAACTTCCTGCGCGGCGTGCCGATGACGCTGGGGTTCTCGGTGCTGGGGCGGCTGGTGCTGGAGACGCCCCGGGTGACTCCAGCGGGCGTGGGGCTCGCGGTGGCCTCGGGGGCGCTGGCCTCGGGCGTGGGCTATAGCCTGTGGTACGCGGCGCTGCCGCACCTGACGGCGATGCGCGCGGCGGTGGTGCAACTCGCGGTGCCGGTGGCGGCGGCGGTGGGCGGAGTGCTGCTGCTGGGCGAGACACTGACAGTGCGGCTGGTGGGGGCGGGCGGTGCCCTGCTGTGCGGGGTGCTCTTGGCCCTCACCGCTGCTCAGCGTCGACCCGGACGCCGCCGAGCCGCCTGACGCCCGCCCGGGAGGGGACGCGCTGGGCCCTCCAGGTGCGCGGAATGGGGAGACCTCGCGACCTGGGGCCTCGGCTCGTGCCCATCTTCGGGGAGGGGCCGGTCATCCTCCCGCCGCTGCGCCGGAGCGCTGAGCAGGCGAGAGTCCGGCTGCCAGTCGAACAGCAGGATGGCGATCAGCACCATCGTCACCACCGTGCGCCGGAAGGACGGCGACTCCTGGAGGAGAATCTCGGGGTTCATCAGCGTCTCCAACACCCGGCCGCCGCATCTTCATGCACGGGGGCAACCCAGGGGGCGGACAGCCTCACCCCGCGTTGCGCAGGAAGGTCGCCAGCTTCTCGTAGGCCACCGCCAGCGCGGGGATGGGGGCACTCTCGTTCGCCTGGTGCGCCTGGGCCGTCTCCCCCGGCCCGAAGTTCACCGCGTCCACCCCGAGTTCCGAGAAGCGCGCCACGTCCGTCCACGCCTGCTTCGAGGCCGCCGGCAGCCCCGTGAGCGCCATCAACTCCTGGAACAGCGGGTTGTCCGCGCACACCCGCCCGCTCGGCGCGAGGTCCGTGAATTCCACCTCCGCCACCTCCCCCACCAGTTCCCGCACGTCCTGCTGCGCCTGCTGCACGCTCTTGCCCGGTGCGAACCGGTAGTTCAGGTTCAGCTCGAACGCCTCGGGAATCACGTTGCGCGCACGCCCTCCCGAGGCCTTGGTGATGTTCATCACCTCGTAGAAGGTGAACGCGTCCCGCACCACCTCGCGCCTCGGAAGCGTCAGCAACCGGGCCAGCAGCGGCCCCGCCTTGTGGATGGCGTTCTCCCCCTGCCAGGGCCTCGCCGAGTGCGCGCTCCGCCCCTTGAACCGCAGCGTCACGTGCAGGCTGCCCACGCACCCCACCTGCACCACCCCGTCCGTCGGCTCCATGGCGATGCCGAACTTCACCCGCTTGAGTTCCGGGCGAGTGTCGAACAGCGGCCCGAGCCCGCTCTCCAGGTAGGGGCCCTCCTCGCGCTCGTAGAGCACCACCACGAGGTTCACCGGCAGCTCGGCGCGCGGCAGATCCTCCGCCAGCGCCATCATCACCGCCAGCCCACCCTTCATGTCCGAGGAGCCGAGCCCGAAGACGCGCTCCCCTTCAATCCTCGGCTCCCGGTCGTTCGGGTGCGCGGGCACCGTGTCCAGGTGCCCCACCAGTGCCACCGTGGGCCGCGCGTCCAGGAGGCTCCCCAGCACCAGCGAGTGCCCCTGCCGGAACACCTCGCGCCGCGGGAAGTGCTCGAGCGCCCAGCGCTCCACGTGGTCGGCGATGAGCCGCTCCTCGCCAATGGGGCTGGGAATGCGGCACAGCGACAGGGTGGACCGCGCGAGGCGGGTGACGAGGTCACTCACCGGCTTACACCGACACCGCGAAGTCGCGCAGGGCCGCGTTGAGGCTCGTCTTCTTGTCGGTGCTCTCCTTGCGCTGCCCGATGATGAGCGCGCACGGCACCATGTAGCGCCCGGCGGGGAACTGCTTCTCCTTCATGCCCGGAATCACCACGCTGCGCGCCGGCACCCGGCCCTTGTAGACCTTCTCCTCGGGGCCCGTGACGTCGATGATCTGCGTGGAGGCCGTGAGCACCACGTTGGCGCCCAGCACCGCCTCCTCCTCCACCACCACGCCCTCCACCACGATGCAGCGGCTGCCGATGAAGGCCCGATCCTCGATGATGACGGGAGAGGCCGTGGGCGGCTCGAGCACCCCGCCCAGTCCCACGCCGCCCGACAGGTGCACGTCGCGGCCCACCTGGGCGCAGCTGCCCACCGTGGCCCACGTGTCCACCATGGTCCCCGAGCCCACCCGCGCCCCGATGTTCACGTAGCCGGGCATCACGATCGCCCCGCGCTCCACGAACGCGCCGTAGCGCACCACGCCCGGCGGCACCACCCGCACGCCCGCCGCCTCCAGCCCCTTCTTCAACGGAATCTTGTCGAAGAACTCGAAGGGCTCCACCTCCATCACCTTCATCTCCGAGAGCGCGAAGAACAGGAGGATGGCCTCCTTCACCCAGGCATTCACCTTCCAGCCCTCGGGCCCCTTCTCCGCGACGCGCACCTCGCCCGAATCCAGCAGGGCCAGCGTCTCGCGCACCGCCGCCGCGTAATCGGCTTCCTTCAGCTTCGCCCGGTCCGCGAATGCCGCGGACACCTTCTGGGAGAGACTCTCGATGGAGGACATGGCCGCTCCTTCAAGCACGAAACGCCGCGTGCCGCACCATCCTCATGCGTGGGCCCGCTGGTCGGCGGCGGCCATGCCGGACCGGGGGGGCTCCGCCAGCGGGCAGGTGGCCGTGATGAGCTCCGTGTGCAGCCTGCCCCCCTCGGGCTCCAGCACCTCGTGCGCCCGCCCGGACACGTACACGCCGCGCCCCGTCACCCGCTCCACGCGCGGCAGGGGCACCGCCCACACCTCGCGCGAGAAGCGCCGGCGGACGAACAGCACCGTCTCCCCGACGTACGCCACCCGCCCCAACACCTTCCCGTCCTGGTCGTGCACCTTCATCCAGTGCTGAATCGAGCGCCGCTCGAACGGGGACTCCAACCAGCTCACGGCCATCGCCTCACCTCCACTCGCACAAGGTGAGGACCCGGACAGTCGATGGGGAGCACGGCCCTGGGTGGCGGGCCCCTGGCTGCTCGCTAGCGCCCCATCTCCTTGGACACCGCGTCCACGATCTGCTGCTCGGTGGGGAAGGCGAGCGACTCCTTCTTCAACACCGTCTTCCCGTCCACCGCGATCTCGAAGCTCCCCGAAGGCCCCACCTTCAGCTCCGCGTCCAGGTTCAGGTCCTTCTTCAGCGCGGCCGCCACACGGACGGCCCGAGGCCTGTAGCCTCAAGCACTGCAATAGGTGATGGTGATACGGCCGGCCATGGCGGGCCTCCTGGGTCTGGAAGCGCACGGGAAGCGCGCCTCGCTGTGTGGGTAATGCTTGAAATAACGCCTCGGGAGCGGCGTGCAAGCGAACGGACCTCCCCCCGCCGCCCTCGGGCCACGAACCCATTGACGAGGGAGCGCCTCGGGGCCATGCAGGCCCCCATGTCCTCCCCGCGCCCGAACCTCGCCGCCGCCTACGACCCCGAGCACTTCCGCCGCCTGGGGCACCAACTGGTGGACCAGCTCGCCGACCACCTCGCCCGCACCACCCGCCGCGAGGGGCCCGTGCTGCCCTGGGCGCCCCCGGCCACCAACCTCGAGCGCTTCCCCGCGGACTTTCCCGAGGAGCCCTCCGGCGACTTCCCGGCCCTCCTCTCGCGCGTCCTCGACGCCTCGCAGCACCTGCACCACCCGCGCTTCGTGGGCCACCAGGTGTCGGCCCCCGTGCCGCTCGCCGCCCTCTGCGACTTCGCCTCCTCGCTCCTCAACAACGGCATGGCCGTCTACGAGATGGGGCCCGTCTCCACCGTCATGGAGCACCACGTGGTGCGCTGGATGGCCGGGGTGCTCGGCCTGCCCGAGGGTGCCGGCGGCGTCCTCACCTCGGGGGGCTCCGCCGGCAACCTCACGGCGCTGCTCGCCGCGCGTCAGGCCAAGGCCGGCCATGACGCGTGGAACGGGGGCGCCAGCGCCGGGCCGCCCCTCACCGTGCTCGTCCCCGAGACGACGCACTACTGCGTCTCCCGCTCCGTGCGGGTGATGGGCTGGGGCGCCGAGGGCATCACCCCCGTGCCCGTGGACGCGCACTACCGGCTGCGCCCCGAGGCCCTGGAGGAGGCGCTCGCCACGGCGAAGCGCGCCGGCCGCCGCCCCATCGCCGTGGTGGCCAGCGCGGGCTCCACCGCCACCGGGGCCTTCGACCCGCTCGAGGCCGTGGCCGACTTCTGCGCGCGGCACGACCTGTGGTTCCACGTGGACGGGGCCCACGGTGCCTCGGCCGCGCTCAGCCCGGCCTACCGCCACAAGGTGAAGGGGATCGAGCGCGCCGACTCGGTGGTGTGGGACGCGCACAAGCTGATGCTGATGCCGGCGCTCGTCACCGCCGTGCTCTTCCGCGAGGGCCACCGCTCCTTCGAGGCCTTCGCGCAGGAAGCCTCCTACCTCTTCCACGGCCAGGACACGCGCCGCTGGAGCGACGTGGCGTTGCGTACCCTGGAGTGCACCAAGGAGATGATGGCCCTCAAGCTGTACGCGTGCCTGAGTGTGTTGGGCACGGGACTCTTCTCCGACGCCATCACCGACACCTTCGATCTGTCGCGCCGCTTCGCCGAGCGCCTCCAGGCCGCGGAGGACTTCGAGCTGGCGGTGACCCCGGACTGCAACATCGTCTGCTTCCGGCACACGCCCGCGGGCGTGCCCGCCTCGGAGCTCGACGCGCTCCAGGTGCGCCTGCGCGAGTCGCTCGTGACGAGCGGGGACTTCTACCTGGTGCAGACGACGCTCGGCGGGCGCGTGTGGCTGCGCACCACCCTCATCAATCCGCTCACCACTGACGAGGACCTGGCGACCATGCTGGATGCACTGCGCGCGGGGGTATGAGGTCCGCCCTTCACGTGTTACGAAGGGGTTGTCACTCAGCTGGGGTACGGACCGCGCCGGGATTCACCCCGCACGGCCCGCGAACCCATCGGTGGCCCGAGAGTGAGTGGGCGTTGGCGCAGGCGACGAAGGCGAAGTTCCTCGAAGCGGGCCCCTTTCATCAGGCTCTCAAGACACGGGTAGACGGTTACTTCCAGGAGAGCGGTCGCTCGGTGCGCGACCTGCCGGGCATGTACGCGAAGACCGCCGCCCTGCTCGGCTGGCTCGGGGCTTCGTATGCCTTCCTCGTCTTCGGGAGCACGAGCGCCTGGAGCGCCCTGGCCGGGTGCGTGTCGCTCGGACTGGCGATGGCCGGCATCGGCTTCAGCGTCCAGCACGACGCCAACCATGGCGGCTACTCGGACCACAAATCGGTCAATCGGGTCCTCGCGTCGACACTCGATGTCCTGGGCGCGTCCTCCTACGTCTGGAGCTGGAAGCACAACATCTTCCACCACAGCCACCCCAACGTGGTCGGGCTCGACGCGGACATCGACATCCAGCCCTTCTGCCGGGTCGCCCCGGGCCAGCGGCTGCACGCGGCCCACCGCTTCCAGCACTTCTACATCTGGCTGCTCTACGGGCTGCTCGCGGTGAAGTGGAACTTCGTGGATGACTTCAAGGACGTGCTCACCGGCCGCGTCGGAAAGCAGAAGATGCCGCGTCCCACCGGGAGGACCCTGGTCGGAGTGCTCGGCGGCAAGCTGTTCTTCTTCGGCTGGGCGCTGGTGCTGCCGGCCTTCTTCCACCCCGTGTGGAAGGTGGCGCTGTGCTATGCGGTGACCTCGTTCGTGCTCGGCGTCACGCTCGCGAGCGTGTTCCAGCTCGCGCACTGCGTGGAGGAGGCGGCCTTCCCCGAGGTTCCCCAGGGCAGCGGCCTCTTCCCGCGCGAGTGGGCGGTGCACCAGGTGGAGACGACGGTCGACTTCGCGCGGGGCAACCCGCTGGTGTGCTGGTACCTGGGAGGGCTCAACTTCCAGGTGGTGCACCACCTCTTCCCGAGGGTGTGTCACCTGCATTACCCGGCGCTCTCGCGCATCATCGAGGACACCTGCCGGGAGCACGGAGTGCGTTACCGCGCGCAGAAGAGCGTAGGCGCGGCGCTGGGCAGCCATGTGCGCTGGCTCAAGCGGATGGGTCGGCCCGCGGTCCTGGAGGTGGCGTGATGAATGACGAGAATGGGGAGAAGGTCCGCTTCGGGCGTGCGCAGAAGTTCCGGCTCACCCAGAAGGGCAACGAGGCCGTGTCCTCCTACACCCTCATGCTGGAGAGGGCGCGGGCGGGCGCGGGCACGGGCCGGGGTCCGTTCGACGCGGCCCGCGAGTCGTGGAGCGGCCCGCGCGGGCTCACCGCCGAGGATGGACTCTTCCTGGTGGAGTTCGGCGTGGGGGACCGCACCATTCCCGAGGCGACGCGCAGCCTCGAGGACTGCGCCACGACCAAGGAAGTCAAGGCGGCCATCGAGCGGCTCCTGGCCTGCGGCATGCTCGAGCCGGTGCCCGCTCCGCCCGCCCCTCCTCCGGCCGCGCCCCGCCGTTACTGGTAGGCGGGAGCCTCCCGGCCCGTCAAACAGGCGCGGGCCTCACGGCCCGCAAATACCAAGGGCCTGCCCCCACGGATGGGAAGCAGGCCCCAAGTATGAGCCTCATTGCTATGTAGCGAAGTGGCTCAGGACCCCATCAGATGGGGCGCACGTTCTGCGCCTGCAGGCCCTTGGGGCCGCGGGCGACGTCGAACTCAACGCGCTGGCCCTCGGCCAGGGTGCGGAAGCCCTCGGTCTGGATGGCAGTGTGGTGGCAGAACAGATCCTCGCCGCCGCCGTCCTGAGTGATGAAACCGAAGCCCTTCGCGTCATTGAACCACTTCACGATACCAGTCGCCATTACTTGTCTTCTTTCTCATCCGGGCGCGGTCAAATGCGCCGGAACTCCGTCGCGCCTGTGCGAACGGAGGCCCCTATGTGGCAGCTTTGGTTCAATAAAGGAAGCCCCTTCGTTATTTCTTCTGTCCGATTTCCACCACTCGGGGGCCCTCGGAAGTGTCGCACGGGGGACTGAAATCAGATAGAGCCGCGCCCCGCCATGCTCGTCTCCGTCGTCATTCCCGTCTACAACGAGATCTCCACCCTCGCCGAAATCCTCCGCCGCATCACCGCGGTGGACTTCCCCAAGGAGCTCGTCATCGTCGACGACTGCTCGCGCGATGGGAGCCGGGAGCTTCTGCAGCAGCTCGTGGACAAGGGCCTGTCCGTCGTCGACGCCGCCCCGAAGAATCGCAACGAGCTGCGCATCCTCTTCCAGGAGAAGAACCAGGGGAAGGGCGCCGCCCTGCGCCGCGGCTTCTCCGAGTCCACCGGGGACATCGTCATCGTCCAGGACGCGGACCTCGAGTACGACCCGCGCGAAATCCCCCGCGTCATCCAGCCCATCATCGACGGCGACGCGGACGTGGTCTTCGGCAGCCGCTTCACCGGCACGCCCCGGCGCGTCCTCTACTTCTGGCACTCGGTGATGAACCAGCTGCTCACCATGCTCTCCAACATGACGAGCAACCTGAACCTCACCGACATGGAGACCTGCTACAAGGCCTTCCGCGCCGAGGTC
>NZ_DASVWK010000603.1:0-3823 GCF_036389735.1 Archangium sp.
GCTCCCCGACACCCGCCCCAAGCCGATTCCGAGGCCGGACCCCCTGGTGGACACGGACCCCCCGCGGGCCGTTGACCCCGTGCCGGATTCCAAGAATCCGGAAGAGACGCCCGCGCCGCCCGTGGTCGAGCCCACGACACGCCCGAAGCCCGACCCGGAGCCCGAGCCGCAGAAAGTGCCGCAACAAAAGGGTGCGACTTCCGGCGACAAGTCTCGTTCTCCCGTTGGGGCGGGGATGGGTCGCCTCCAGATCGTGTCGATCTGCTATGCCGAGGTGTGGGTGGACAAGCAGCCCAAGGGGGGGTTGCCCCTGGCTCCCATCGCACTGCAAGCCGGGCCTCACACGCTCGAATTGCGTGGGAATTCTGATATCCCCTTCAAGAACCGCGTGCAGAGAATCAGGATCCGCGCGGGAGCCGTGACAGAGGTGCCGGTCAATTGTGACTAGTCTGGAGTCGTCCTCCCGCCCAGGAACCGCTTTCCCCATGCTCCTTCGTTCCTTCTTCGTGACTCTCCTGCTCGTTCCGATGGCCGCGTGGGCGGACATCCGGGGCATCGACCTCTATGCGCGGGGTGATTTCGCGAAGGCGGCCCCCGTGCTGGAGGAGGAGGCGGACAACCCCGCCCGGTCCGACAAGGAGCGAGCCCGCGCGCGCATCTACGCCGCCGCGTCGATGTATGCGCTCGGCAGGATGGATGATGCCCGCGAGCAGCTCGAGTTGCTCGCGCGGCACTACCCCGAGCAGCGTGTGGATCCGAGGCGCTTCGCCCCCGATTTCGTGGCGTTGGCGGATCTGGCGCGCAAGACGGTGGAGACCGAGCGGCTGAGGGATGAGGCCCGGGTCCAGGAGGCCGAGCAGGAGCGGCTCGCCGCCGAGGCCGAGCGGCGCAGGCGTGAGGCCGAGGCAGGCCAGCAGCCGGGTCCGGATGGGGAAGTGCAGGAGTCCGCGGAGCCGGGTGCTCCGTCCTTCCGGTTGCGGCCGGAGGTCACCGCCTTCACCGACGCGCTGGCCGCCATCGAGGGTCCGAAGTTCCCCTTTGGTGTCGCGCTGGGCGTCACCGCCGGCAGTGGCGCGGTGGAGGGGACCGGGCGGTTCCTGCTCGGGGTGGGCAAGGGCGTCGAGCTGGAGGCGGGCCTGGTCTTTGGCGGTGGCGCCTTCAAGCCGCGCGTGGGCCTGCGCGGAACCGCCGTGACGAACCTCAGGAAGGATCCCCTGGATCTCAGCAGCGAGAAGTCCTGGGCGCTGGGGGGAGGGCCCGTGGTGGGCGCCCGGCTGACGCTCTCCCCCGGGCTCACCGTGCTGGTGGACGGGGGGCTGGAGTTCTTCCACTACTTCGACATCACCGAGGCGCGTTACCGGTCTCCCGTCGTGATGGTCTCGGCCGGTCTCGGCTATGACCTGCTGTAGGAAACGTCCGTGAAGGGAAGGCACGTCGTGTCCGTTCGCATGCTTCGTGGGGCCGCCTTGGCCGCCCTGGTTCCGCTGGCGTTCGCCGTACTGCCGGCTCCGGCACTTGGGCAGTCCTGGAAGCCTTCCGTCACCTGGAATACGTACCTGGGAGGCAGCTCGGACGATGAGCTGCATGGTGTCGTGACGAACGACCAGCGAGAGGTCTTCGTGGCGGGCCAGACGACCTCGACCGACTTTCCGGCGGGAGCGGGTCTGCCAGCGGACAGCTCATCCAAGGATGTCGTCGTCACCAAGTTCAACGAGGACGGGTCGCTGGCCTGGTCGCGTTCGTTCGGCGGCAGCGCCAGCGACACCTCCATCGACATCCAGTTGGTCCCCAACACATCGGGGCAGGAAGTGTACGTGGTGGGGACCATCCAGCAGTTCTCCTCCGCTGGCCTCACCACCACGCCCTCCAGCACCAGTGGGGTTCCCCTCAAGAATGCGTATCGGACGGGCGCCTCGGATGCCTTCCTGGCGCGGTTGAAGCCCAACGGTGAGGTGCGTTGGCTCCTGTTCCTGGGCGGCACCGGGACGGATGAGGGCCTCGCGCTGACCGTGGACCCGAGCGGCACCAAGGTGTACGTCGGAGGGAAGACCACGTCCGAGCCCTCCTCCTTCGCGGGGACCCTGGCGGGCGGCGTGCGGGGCGGCGACACCGATGCGTTCGTCCTCCAGGTGGACGTCACCGACCCGGACAGTCCGACTCCGAAGTGGGTACGCGTCTTCGGGACCAAGGGTTCGTATCTCTCCAACGCGGATGATGCGGTGACCTCGCTGCTGGTCCTGGAGGGCGCTGTCTACGTGGGCGGCATCGTCGGGTCCGACATCGCGGCCAACGATGCCACCGTCAAGCCCATCATCGAGAACTTCCACAAGGGAGCAAGCGATGGCTTTGTCGCGAGGCTGAGCACCACGGGCGGTCTCAGCTGGTTTACCAACGTGGGTGGCGCGGGCAGCGAGGACGTCGACGAGGTGCACGAGCTCCTGGCGACGCCCGACAAGCAGGGGATGGTCGTCGTGGGAGTCACCAACTCCTCGACCTTCCTCACGAAGGAATCCTCCGGAACCGATGTTGACGTATTCGTCCTTGCGATGGCCACCACGGGCACTCGCACGGGCGGGCTTCGGGTGGGAGGGCCTGGCAATGAGCGGATGGCCGAGAGCGGACTGCCAGGCCAGAGCCACGCCGCGGTGGACTCCCTCGGCCACGTCTTCGTTGGTGGGAGGACGTCGAGTCAGACGGGGCTTGCCGAGAATGCCTTCGAGGGCACCTTCAAGGCCAACAATCTCACTTCCAGTGATGGCTTCGTGGCCATGGTGCATCCGTCCCTGACGCGGATTGTCTGGGCTTCCTATGTAGGGGGCGTCGCCAACAAGGATGAGTGGGTGCTGGGATTGTCCGCCGGGGCGCATGGACAGCTCACCCTCGTGGGGTTTTCCGACGCGCCCAACGCGCTGAGCAGACGAGACAGTGGCTACGACACCTCCGCGAATGGTTTGATGGATGGCCTCGTCTTCCGCCTGGAGGTGGACCCCACGCCTCCGAAGGCGGGCGATGTCGAGGTCTCGATCACCAAGAACAGCATCAGCGCCAAGTGGGGGGCATTCCCCGAGCCGTCGCGCGACTTCTCGGACCCGGAGACGCTCATCGCCTCTTACTCATGGGCCATCGGCACCGCGGAGGGCGGCAGTGATGTCTACCCCTTCGAGTCCGGTGGGGCTACCACCACGGAACGCATCGCCGACGTCGAGACGAAGGAGGGGACGCCCTACTACGTCACCGTGGTCGCGACCAATGGGGTGGGTCGTGAGACCCGGGTGACGAAGATGGTGAAGTTGCCGTCGTCCGAGCCCCAACCCGAGCCCCAGCCCCAACCCGAGCCTCAGCCCGAGCCCCAGCCTCAGCCCGAGCCCCAGCCTCAGCCCGACCCCCTGTCCCCGCTCGGGTGGGGCTGCGGCAGCACGGGGGGCGGCAGTCTGGTGGGCGCGCTCGGGCTGGTGGGCCTGGCGTTGTTGGTGGCGCGTCGCGCGCGGCGGGCCACCGGCTCGGAGCGCTGAGCGCGCGGGCAGGTCCGGCGAGAGGGGGGCTTCGCACCGGGCCAACGCGGTAACGGACTCATCGTGGTGGTGCCCCCGGTCGGTGTGGGTATCAACCTGTTGTCTCCGGAGAGGAGTCTCCCGTGTTTCGTCGCGTGCTCGGGGCGCTGGCCGCGGCCAGTGCCCTCCTCATGTCCTGGGTGGCGGTGAGTCAGCCGGGCTCCTCCGAGCCTCCTGCTCCCCAGAGACCCGTCCAGCTCCTGGGCGCCGCGTTCCGCTCGGGCCCCGCCCCCGTGCCCGGGGGCGCGCCGGGGCACTATCTGTTGCAGCAC
>NZ_DASVWK010000604.1:0-12387 GCF_036389735.1 Archangium sp.
GGAGACACCCACTATGTATCGCATCCTGGCAATGGAGGTCGTTCGCTTCACCGAGATGGCGGCGATCGCCTCCGCACGGCTCATGGGCCGCGGTTACAAGAACGAGTCGGATCAGGCCGCCGTGGACGCCATGCGCAGGGCGTTCGACTCGCTGTACATCAACGGCACCGTGGTCATCGGCGAGGGGGAGCGCGACGAGGCCCCCATGCTCTACATCGGCGAGAAGGTAGGCCGCCGCAACCCCGAGGATCCCGAGGTGGACATCGCCCTGGATCCGCTCGAGGGCACCAACCTGTGTGCCTACGGCCGCCCGGGCGGCATCTCCGTGGTGGCCATGGCCGCCAAGGGCAGGCTGCTCAATGCGCCGGACACCTACATGGAGAAGATCGCCGTGGGTCCCCGCGCCAAGGGAGCCATCGACCTGCGCCGCAGCCCCACCGAGAACCTCCACTCCATCGCCGAGAAGATGAAGGTCTACGTCTCGGACCTCACGGTGATGATCCTCGACCGTGAGCGGCACTCGGATCTCATCAAGGAGGTGCGGGCCGCGGGCGCGCGCATCCGCCTCATCGAGGACGGGGACGTGGCCGGCGGCATCGCCACCTGCTTCGAGGACACCGGCGTGGACGTGCTGATGGGCACCGGCGGCGCCCCCGAGGGCGTCATCGCCGCCGCGGCCATCCGCTCGGTGGGCGGCGACATGCAGGGCCGCCTCGTGCCGCGCAACAACGATGAGATCGCTCGCGCCAAGCGCATGGGCATCACCGACATGTCGAAGATCTACGCGGCCGAGGAGCTGGCTGGTGGCGAGGTGATGTTCGCCGCCAGTGGCGTCACCACGGGCGACTTCCTGCGTGGCGTGCGCTTCTTCGGCACCGGCTGCGAGACGCACTCCGTCGTCATGCGCAGCAAGACGGGAACGGTCCGCTTCATCCAGTCCCGGCACAAGTTCGACAAGAAGCCGGGTTACAACCTCTAGGCCATCCGCAGCGAGGAGACACACGCACCATGCCTGGCGCCTCACGCAGCATCGTCGTCAACGCCCCCCCGGAGAAGGTCTTCGACGTCATCATCAACTACGACCGCTACCCCGAGTGGCTCACCGAGGTGAAGAAGATCCGCACCTCGGACCGCAAGGGCAATGAGGTGAAGGTCCACTACGAGGTGGACTTCAAGATCAAGACCATCCACTACACCATCCTCGCCCGGGAGGAGCGTCCCCAGCGGATGTCCTGGTCCTTCGTGGAGGGGGAGGTGATGAAGGACAACAAGGGCAGCTGGGTGCTGGAGCCGGAGGGGGAGGGGAAGACCAAGATCACCTACAATGTGGAGGTGACCGTGGGTCCCCTGGTGCCCAAGTCCATCCTCAACACCCTGGTGGATCAGTCGCTCCCCAAGATGCTGGAGGCCATCAAGCGCCGCGTCGAAGGGACCTGAAGCTCGACGCTTCGCGGCAAGGCCCCCCTGGCGCGGCCGGGGGGCAGGCGGGAGACCGACCCGAATCCGGAGAGAACCGTCACTCCGGATGTACCGTGCACTCCAGCGGGTTGGACTGCTTGCGGGGCACGCTGGCTGGATTAGAATCCAGTCAACATTTTCGGTATCTGGGAGTAAGGCTCCCTGGGTTCACTGTCGAACGGAGGACGAGCAAGCGTGCGAGGTCGCTGGCGCGTACCCAGAAAGGAACCAGGGCCCTTACTTTGCATCTGAAGGACTCAGAAGCCGATGTGGTAGCGGGAAACCGGGAGCGGGATGGCGGGCGTACATCGGGGTACGTAGGCTGAGTGGAGAAACCAAACCCATGCTCGACGCCTTCATCATCGAGGAAATCAAGCGCCGGGAGCAGAACCGGGAAGAGCGGGAGCGCCCCGCGCTCGAGATTCCGCTGCCTGTCCCCGAGGACCGCCCGCGGCGGCGCACGTCGGATGACGACGACGAGCGGCCGCAGCGCGGAGTGATCGTCATCGACCTCTGAACCACGCGACCGCCAGGTCCGCGGTTTCAGGCCCGCGCTGGACCGTTCCTCATAGGGAAGGGTCCACGCGGGCCTTGTACTGCCCGGGGTCCGGTCCTGGCCCTCAGTCCGGCGCCAGCAGCAGCAGGTGCCGGGGGTGCCAGGTGCTCCCCAGGAGCCCCGCCCCGGTGGTGCCCAGCGCGTCCAGCACTCCCTGCCGCCATGCGGAGGGAATGGCCTCCTCGCCGTGGAATGCGCCCAGGAGCGCTCCGGCGACGGCCCCGTTCGCATCCGCATCCCCGCCCCGGTTGATGACGTCCACCAGCCCGGCCTCGAAGCTGGGGGCGTGCAGCAATTCCCAGTAGGCGAGTCGGAAGGCCACCCGCACGTGGTCTGGCTTGGCGTGCAGGTGTACGTGCATGTCGGGACCATGGAGCAGAGGATCCTCCTGCTGCGCCGCGGCCAGGTCCTCCTTGAGGACGGTGGTGGCGAAGGACACTTCCTGGACGAACTCAACGGCCGAGCGGCCCAGCGATGCGCTGGCCAGGGACAGCCCGCTGATCGCCGCGGTGATGAGGTCCTCCGCCTTCAGCTTCTCGCCCGCGGTGAGGGCGTGCGCGATGGAGCCGTTGAGGGCGGCGCACGCGAGCTGGCAGCGCGGGTCGAAGTGGGTGAGGGCCGAGTCGGTGAGCGAGGCCTGCACCCGCGCCTGGGCGTCCCTGTGAAAGAAGACGCCAATGGGGGCGGTGCGCGCGAGGCTGCCATTGTGCGCCGTGCGCCGGAAGCCGCGCTGCCACACCCGGCGCGCGGCCGAGGCCTTCGGCAGGCCGGACTCCAGTATCTCCGTCACTATCTCCTGGGTGTACTCGCTCATCCCGGCGGCATGCCCCTGCCAGGCGAGGTAGCGGCGCAACATGTTGTCCGCGTCGTAGCACCGCAGGTCGCGCAGGCCCGCGCCCAGGACACAGGCCTGCTGGCCACTCTCTCCCACCTGGCCGCGCCGCAGCTCGAAGGCGCCGCCGCCCTTCAGGTCCCGGTAGGGGCCGTCGGCGAGCTTCGGGAAGCCGGGAGCGATGCGGCGCCGTGCCTTCAAGGGGACCCCGAGCGCATCACCGACGGCAAGCCCCAGGAGCGCGCCTCGGCCTCGCAGGCGTGGGAAGGGGTCAACGGGGGGGCCGGCGGGGCGTCGCGGAGGCATGGAGAGGCGGGCGGGGCTTCAGGGGGTCGACAGTGTAGCAGTGTGGCCGTCGAGCAGGCTTGCGAGGTGCGGAGGTGTCCTCTAGAAACCCGCGCCATGACCGAGATCGCTCAAATCGTGGCGCGTGAAGTGCTCGACTCCCGTGGCAACCCCACCGTGGAGGCCGAGGTTTTCCTGTCGGGCGGGGCCAAGGGCCGTGCGGCGGTGCCGTCGGGTGCCTCCACTGGCGAGCACGAGGCGCTCGAGCTGCGGGACGGGGACAAGGGTCGTTACCTGGGCAAGGGCGTGCGCAAGGCCGTCACCAACATCATGGAGACGATCGCCCCCGAGCTCGTCGGCATGGACGCGGCGGACCAGTACTCGGTGGACATGCAGATGCTGGAGATGGACGGCACGCCCACCAAGAGCAAGCTGGGCGCCAACTCCATCCTCGCGGTGTCCATGGCCACGGCGCGCGCGGCGGCGGATGCCTTCGGCATTCCCTTCTACCGCTACGTGGGTGGCGCGCAGGCCCGCACCCTGCCGGTGCCCCTGATGAACATCCTCAACGGGGGCGCTCATGCCGACACCCGCGTGGACGTGCAGGAGTTCATGGTGGTGCCCGCTGGCGCCGCCTCCTTCTCCGAGGGCCTGCGCTGGGGCGCGGAGATCTTCCACGCGCTGAAGAAGATCCTGAAGGGCCGCAAGCTGGCCACGGGCGTGGGCGACGAGGGCGGCTACGCCCCGGACCTGCCGGCCAACGAGGAGGCCCTCAAGCTCATCATGGAGGCCATCTCCGCGGCGGGCTTCAAGGCCGGCGAGCAGATCTTCCTGGCGCTGGACGTGGCGGCCAGCGAGTTCTTCGACAAGGGCAGCAAGAAGTACCGCCTCAAGGGCGAGGGCAAGGAGTTCGATGGGGCCGGGATGCTGGACTACTACCAGCAGCTCGTGTCGCGCTACCCCATCGTCTCCATCGAGGACGGCATGGCCGAGGACGACTGGGACGGCTGGAAGCGCCTCACCGACGCGCTCGGCAACAAGATCCAGCTCGTGGGTGATGATCTCTTCGTCACCAACGTGGAGCGCCTGGGCCGCGGCATCGCGGGCGGCGTGGCCAACTCCATCCTGGTGAAGGTCAACCAGATCGGCTCGCTCACGGAGACCTTCGAGGCGGTGCGCATGGCCCACAAGGCCGGCTACACCTCGGTGATGAGCCACCGCTCGGGCGAGACCGAGGACACCACCATCGCCGACCTGGCCGTGGCGCTGGACTGCGGGCAGATCAAGACGGGCTCGGCCTCGCGTTCGGACCGCGTCGCCAAGTACAACCAGCTGCTGCGCATCGAGCACGAGCTGGGCTCCGGCGCCCGCTACGGCGGCATGACGGCCATCAAGGGCCTCCAGGCGAAGAAGTAACAAGGAAACGAGCGAGACGTGGCCGACAAGAAACCCCGCATCCTGGTCTCCAACGACGACGGCTACTTCTCCGAAGGCCTCCGCTCCCTGGTGGAGGCGGTGAGCCCGCTGGGGGAGGTGTGGGTGGTGGCGCCGGACCGCGAGCAGAGCGCGGCCTCGCACTCCATCTCCCTCAACCGCCCCCTGCGCATCACCGAGGTGCGCGAGCACTGGTTCGCCGTGGACGGGACCCCGGCGGACAGCGCGTATCTGGCGATCCATCACCTCATGAAGGATGATCGCCCGCGAATCATGGTGTCCGGCATCAACCACGGGGCCAACCTGGCCGACGACGTCAACTACTCGGGCACGGTGGCCGCTGCCCGCGAGGCGGCGTTCATGGGCATTCCGTCCATCGCCTTCAGCCTGGTGTCGCGCCCGCCGTTCGACTTCCAGTACGCGGCGCGCTTCGCCCGCTCGCTGGTGGCGGCGGCGCTCGCCCAGCCCCAACTGCCGCCGAGGATGTTGCTGAGCGTCAACGTCCCCCGGGGCGAGCCCACGGGTTACTCCGTCACCCAGCTCGGTCGTCACTCGTACGGGTATGACGTGGTGGAGAAGGAGGACCCGCGCGGTCGCAAGTACTATTGGATCGGCGGCAGCGCCTACGAGTACGAGGACATCCCCGGCAGCGACTGCAACGCCGTCCACCTGGATCGCCGCATCTCGGTGACCCCGCTCCACTTCGAGCTCACCGACAGGCGAGTCATGGGGGAGCTGACTGGCTGGTCTCTCGAAGGCTTCACGCGCTTCGACATGGCCCGGGGAGGCGACTGAGGTTGGCGGGGGCGGGCCCCAGCCAGGTGTGGCCGGCGCTGCTCGGGCTGCTCGCGCTGCTCGGCACCACCGGCTGCTCGGCGCCGAGGACGGTCATCCGTCCATCCGCCTCCGCCGCGCCCGCTGCCGAGGTGCCGCCCCCCCTGGTGCTCGGGGAGCTGCGCGAGCCCCACCCGGAGCCGGAGCTGGTCTCCGTCCGCCACAAGGTGGCTCCGGGCGAGACGATGTACCGGATCGCCAAGAACTACGGCATCACCGTGGAGGAGCTGTCCGAGGCCAACGGGATTGATGACCCGCGCACGCTCGTCCTGGGGCAGGAGCTGGTGATCCCCGGCGTCGAGAGGCCGGTGCCCGCTCCGGCGCCGAGCAGGCCTCCCACGTCCGGGACGTCCACCAGGCCCCCCGTGGTGTCGGCGCCCTCTCGCCCGGCGCCTCGGCCCGGCCCGGCGCCCGCGACGTCCCGACCCGTACCCGAGACGAAGGGCCTGCTGGATTGGCCCTTGCGAGGGGTGCTGTACGCCCGCTTCGGGAAGAAGGGCCGCGAGCCGCATGACGGTATCGACCTGGCGGTGCCCATGGGGACGCCGGTGAAGACCGCGCGGGAAGGGGAGGTGCTGTACGCGGGCGAGCAGCGCGGCTACGGGCTCATCGTCATCGTCCAGCACTCGGAGCGCCTCATCACGCTCTATGCGCACAACCGGGACTTGCGCGTGCGTACCGGCCAGAAGGTGCGGCGAGAGCAGGTCATCGCCACCGTGGGCGAGTCCGGCAAGACGAGTGGCCCGCAGCTCCACTTCGAGGTGCGTCTGGACGGCAAGCCGGTGGATCCGCTCGACTACCTGGGGCCGCTGCCGTCGTCGTGACTGGTGGCCGCCCGAGCAGGCAGGTATGCGCTTCAAAGGGGCGCTCTCCGCTTCACGGTCGGCGGTCTGGTACTAGAGTGTGGCCCCCGTGAGCCGTCTCCTCCCACTGCTGCCCGCACTCCTGCTCGCCCCAGTCGCCCAGGCGCGGTCCTCCGCCTCGGCTCCGGAGGCGGCGACTCCCGCCGCGGTGGTGCCCTCCGTGTCACCGGAGAGCCCGACGCCCGAAGCCTCCGCTCCCGACACGCTCATCCCCGTGGCCCTGCTTCCCCTGGAGGCCAACGACGAGGCCCGGAACGAGGCCCCGGGCCTCACCGCGCTCCTCGTGAGCCGGCTCGCCGAGTCTTCCCGTCTCGTGGTGTCTTCCCGGGCGGAGCAGGAGGCCGCGCGCACCGCCGGTGGGACTCCCGGCTCCGACAAGGCGCGCTACGTCGTCACCGGCCGACTGGATCGCTTCGGCTCGCGCTACCTGCTCACCCTCAGTCTCGTGGACTCGGAGAGCGGGCGCGCCCTGTCCCGGCCTCGCCTCGAGGTGACCGCCAAGGAGGCCTTGCCCCGCGCCGCCGTGACGCTCGCGGATCAGCTCCTCGCCACGCTCGTCCCGGAGCCCACCCAACGGGCCACCTCGCCGGCTCCCTCCACCTCGTCGCGGCCCGGAGCCGGCTCGTTCGTCCTCGGCCTGCGGTTCAACAACAGCCTCATCTCCGACTTCTCCACCTTCAACCCCGGTGGCGATGTGGAGGTCGGCTTCCAGTTCCATCCCGAGTGGGTCGTCTTCGGCCAGGTGGGTCTCACCTACGTCCGCTCCGAGGAGGTGGGGCGCAAGGGCGGCCTCAATGTCCTGCCCAGCGTGCTCGGCCTGCGCCACTACCACAACGCCGCGGGCTCCCTCCGCCCGTACTGGGGCCTCGGTCTGGGCATCCAGCTGTCCTTCGGCGAGTACGGCGTCGTCCAGCAGACGGGCCCGCTCCCCACCATCATCGGCTTCGCGGGCCTCGAGTTCCTCGTCGCCGGCCACCTCGGGCTCCAGCTCGAGGCCTCCACCAACGTCGCCCAAGCCACCCTGGGCCTCACCGGTGGAGGTCTCGGCAGTGGCCTCAACCTCGACCTCAACGCCGGCATCGCCTGGCACTTCTGAGCCCGGAGTCTCCGCACATGCACCCGCGCTGGCGCGTCCTTCCCCTGCTCGCCCTCCTCACCCTTGGTTGCGAGGACGGGCCTCAGCCCCCCGGTCCCAAGGAGCAGGCCGAGGGCTACTACATCAAGGGCACCTCCGAGTACCTCCAGGGTAAGTTCAACGAGGCGGTCGCGTCCTTCGACACCATGAAGGCGCTCGCCCCGGAGGATCCCCGCCTGCCCGCGGCCTACGGCGAGCTCTACCTCTCCATGGGCCGGCTCCCCGACGCCGAGGCCCAGTTCAAGCTGGCCCTCCTGCGTGAGCCCAAGCGCTCCACCAACTGGAGCCGCCTGGGCTTCATCCACGCCCAGCTCGGCAAGTTCGACGAGGCCCAGAGCGAGCTGCGCAAGGCCATCGCCCTCTATCCGCAGGACTCCAACGCCCTCGAGCAGCTTGGGGAGCTCCACCTCAAGCGCGACGAGAAGGACACCGCCGTGACGCACTTCGGCCTCGCCGCCGAGTACGCACCCGATGGCGCCAAGTCCGTCCTCGTGCTGCGCGCCGTCGAGGTACTCACGCGCGATGGGCGCCACCCCGAGGCCCTCCAGTTGCTCCAGAAGTGGATCGACAAGGGCGTGCGGGCGCCCGAGCTGCTCACCGCGCTCGGTGACGAGCAGGTGCGCGCCGGCCAGTTGCTCCCCGCCGCCGAGACCTACCGCGAGGCCGCCAGCAAATCGCCGAGGGATCCCACGCTGTGGGAACTCGTCGGAGAGATCTACACGCGGCTCGACAAGCCGGGCGATGCGCTCGCGGCCTACCGCGAGTCCCTGCGCGTGAAGGATCGCGCCGTCGTCCACGTGGCACTCGCCCGTCTCCACCTCAAGCGCAACGAGCGCGAGGCCGCCCAGGAGCAGCTGGGGCGCGCCCTGGAGACCGTCTCCGGTTCCGATGTGCGCGAGCTCACCGAGCTGGCGGACCTGCTCTCCACGTTGGACCGCAAGAAGGATGCCCTGCAGATCCTCACCAGCCTCAGCGCCGAGCCGGACCAGGCCAAGGACGTGGACCTCCAGTTGCGCACCGCGGCACTCGCCCAGGAGCTGAAGGACCAGGCGACCGTGCGCACGGTATGCGCTCGCCTCGCGAGCGGTGAGGTGAAGCCCAAGAAGTGCCCGTGAAGGGCGGGGAGGGCTCGGGCCACGGGGGCAACCCGCGTGGCCCGATACCCTCACCCCGTCCCTCTCGCAGAAGGAGAGGGGAGGGGGCTCAGAGCTTGCCGCCCGGCAGCTTGCGGTACACGCCCACCACCTGGCCCAGAATCATCGTCGAGCGGAACTCCGACTTGCTCACGTAGATGGGCTGCATGGTGGCGTTGGCCGGCTGGAAGCGGATGCGCTCCCCCTCGGGGTAGTAGCGCTTCACCGTGGCCTCGTCCTCGATGAGCGCCACCACGATGTCGCCGGTCTGCGCCTGGGGCGTCTTGCGCACGAAGAGGTAGTCCCCGTCGAAGATGCCGTCCTCGATCATCGAGTTGCCCTTCACCCGGAGTGCGAAGACCTCGCGACCCTGGCCGCCCAGCAGGAAGCTGTCGATCCGGACCGAGTCCTCCACGTGCTCCTGGGCCAGCAGCGGCGCACCCGCGGCCACCTTGCCCAGCAGCGGCACCTCCACCATCCCCGATTCCTTCTTCACCCCCAGGCCCAGCAACATCCGCGTCCGCTTGGTGGGCACCAGGGAGCGGCTCTGCTGCTCGCCGCGCGTCAGGTAGCCCTTCCGCTCCAACGCCTTGAGGTGATCGTTCACCCCGTTGGTCGAGCGGATGTCCATCTCCTCGCCAATCTCCCGGATGGTCGGTGGGAAGCCCCTCGACTCCGTCTCCTTGACGATGAAGGCCAGGATCTCCCGCTGGCGTTCGGTCAGCTCTTCCATGCCTCGCTCCCTCGGCTGGTGGGTAGGCCACCTGCGCAACAGGCTTTCAGTACCGCCATGCTCCCTGAACATACGTATAGAGTCAATTCGTTCAAGCATGAGCACGTACTGGCCGTGTGTGCCCTTCACCGCCCAACAGGTGCCTGCGGTCCCCCTCTTCTGCGCGTAGAATTCCCAACACCTTGTCCGAGCCCCGACACACTCTTCTGTTGGTCGACGACGAGCCGGATGTCCTCGAGCTCCTCGTGCGCATGTTCCAGCGCAGCTACCGCGTGCTGTCGGCCCGGTCCGGCCTGGAGGCGCTGAGCCTGCTGCGGCAGCACCCCGTGGACGTGCTCATCACGGATCAGCGCATGCCGGAGATGACGGGCATCGAGCTGGTCACCGCCGCGCGCGCCGAGGGCCTCGACGTCACCGCGCTGCTGCTCACCGGCTACACGGAGCCCGAGGACATCATCGCGGCCATCAACCGCGGCCAGGTGTACCGCTACATCACCAAGCCCTGGGACCTGAACGACCTGAACATCACCGTGAAGAACGCGGTGGAGTACACCCAGCTGCGCCGCGACAAGGAGCGGCTGCTGCGCCAGTTGCACCAGCGGGTGGAGGCACTCGGCGTCCTCTACGAGGTGAGCCGTGCCAGCGCGGGCGAGCCGCTCGGCTATGACGCCATCATCGACCGCGTCCTCACCGCGGTGTCGCGCGTGCTGCCCTATGACTGCGGCGCGGCCCTCATCGCCGTGGGGTGGGATCGCACCGCCACGCTGCGCCTGCGCTGCCAGGGCACCGTGGGCGAGCAGGCCCTGCTGGGCGTCAAGGAGTCCATGCTGGCCACGTGGGGCCAGCGCTCGGGGCTGGTGCTGCCCGAGGATCGCGTCATCACCCACGTCACCGGCACCACCATCCAGGACGTCGCCCCGCCCAAGGCCTGGGCCAGCCAGCTCACCGTGTCCCTCACCGCGGGCGGCCGCCCCGTGGGCGTGCTGTCGCTCTTCTCCCACCGGGTCGACGCCTACTCCGAGGAGGATGATCCGCTGCTGGACACGCTCGCCAACCAGACGGCGGACGCCATCCAGTCGCTGCGCGCCTCCGAGGAGGCCTCGCGCCAGCGCATGGAGCGCATGGTGGAGTCCATGGCGGACGGGGTCATCCTCGCCGACGAGCTCAATGAGATCGTCGTGATGAACCCCGCCGCGCGCCGCCTGCTGAAGCTGGGGGAGGGGCCCGTGTCGGATCCCGGCCGGCGGCTGCGCGAGAAGCTGGGGTTCGATCCCTTCGAGCTGGTGCGTGGCTGGGAGTACGGCGGCGCCCAGGTGTTGCGCGAGGAGCTCAAGCTCGACGAGCGCACCATCCACTCCACCGTTACCCCGGTGAACGACGCGCGCGGGGTGCTGCGCGGGGTGTGCGTGGTGCTGCGCGACGTCACCGAGCAGAAGCAACTGGAGGAGCGCAAGGACGAGTTCGTCTCCATGGTGAGCCACGAGCTGCGCACGCCGCTCACCTCCATCTCCGGTTCGCTGGATCTGGTGCTCAACTTCCTGGCCACGGACATGAACGAGAAGCAGCGCCGCTATCTGATGCTGGCGCGCGACTCGACGGAGAAGCTCAACGCCATCGTGGACGACCTGTTGGACCTGACGAAGTTCGCCAAGGGTCGGCTGCGGATGAACTTCGAGTGGGCCTACGTGGACGAGCTGGTGCGCCGCGCGGTGGAGAAGTACGGCCCCGCCTTCCAGGAGCGGCGCGTGAAGGTGTCGGCCGGCCTGCCCCAGCACGGGCTGCGGGTGCTGGCGGATCCCAACCGGCTCACCCAGGTGCTCAACAACCTGCTCACCAACGCCGCCAAGTTCACCCCCGAGGACGGTGAGGTGCGGCTGGAGCTCAAGGCCACCTCGGCGGTGCCCGGCTACGCGGTGCTCACCTGCTGGAACAGCGGAGACCCCATCTCCGAGGAGAACCTGGAGCGCATCTTCGATCGTTTCGAGCAGGCGCGCACCAAGGCCAACCGCACGGTGCGCGGCACGGGACTGGGCCTGGCCATCTGCCGCAACATCGTGGAGGCCCACGCCGGCCACATCTGGAGCGAGCCGTGCCAGGACGGGGTGCGCTTCGTGGTGGTGCTCCCCATCGAGCCTCCGGCCGAGTACCTGCGGCCGGACGGTCTGGACTTCACCCAGAAGCACAAGCCCGAGCGGCGGGGTGGGGTGGTACTCGTCGAGGCCGAGTCGGACATCGGCTACATCACCAAGGCCCTGCTGCGCTCGCGCGGCTATGAGGTGCGCGTGGCCACCAGTGCGGAGGAGGGCCTCACCCTGGCACGCGCCCACCACCCGGACGCCGTGCTGGTGGACACCCGCCTGCCCGTCATCGACGGCCTGCGGCTGGCGGAGATCCTCCGGCATGATCCGGAGACGCGCCAAGCGCCGCTGCTCGTCTACTCCGCCTTCGACGAGCGCCAGCGCGCCTTCCGGGCCGGGGCCGACGCCTTCATGTCCATGCCGCTCCAGGCGGACCGGCTACTGGCCACCGTGGAGTCGCTGGTGCGCGGGCGCACCGGTCAGCACCACGGCCGCGTGCTGGTGGTGGATGACGACGAGAAGGTGGCCGCCATCTGCCGCGAGGTGCTCACCGGTCTCGGCTACGAGGTGGAGGTGGCCTCCTGCCTGGAGGAGGCGCACCGCGCCCTGCGCGAGCGCCGCCCGGACGTGCTGCTGCTCGACGTGCAGCTCCCCGACGGCGACGGCTACCACTTCCTGGAGGAGCTCAAGGCCGAGCGCGCCAGTGGCTACATCTCCGTCATCTTCATCTCCGCCCGCACCGAGACGAGCGCCAAGGTGCGCGCCCTCAAGCTCGGCGCCGACGACTACCTCACCAAGCCCTTCGATGCGCTGGAGCTGGGCGCGCGCGTGGAGACGGTGCTGCGCCGCAAGGAGCAGGAGCTGGGCGCCTCGCCCACCACGCAGCTTCCCGGCACGGGTGCCATCGAGCGCGAGGTGCAGCGCCGGCTCGCCACCCGCAGGCCCTTCGCCTTCTGCTACCTCGACCTGGACAACCTCAAGGCCTACAACGACTACTACGGCTTCGCGAAGGCCGATGGCGTCATCCGCCAGACGGGAGATCTGCT
>NZ_DASVWK010000605.1:0-18230 GCF_036389735.1 Archangium sp.
AGCCGAGTCCAAGCCCACCCGGGGCTCCAATCCCGGCCCCTTCACCGCCATGGGCGGCGCGCTGTACTTCACCACCTTCCCCGAGGATGAACTCCCCAGGCTCTGGCGGAGCGACGGGACGGCGTCGGGGACGCGCTCGCTCAAGGAAGTGGGCCCCAAGGGCCTGACCACCGTCGGCTCGGCGGGCTTGAGCCAGCTGACCGTCCTGAACGCTCACCTCTTCTTCGCCGTCTGGTCACCCACGGCCTCGGTCCCCGAGCTCTACAAGACGGATGGCACTTCCGGCGGAACCACCCGGGTGGGCGCGAACGTCACGCTCTCCACCCAGGCGAGCTACCCCATCGAGCTGCCCGTCCACGGCGGGTTCCTCTTCTTCGCCGGCCAGGACTCCACGAGGGGCATCGAGCTGTGGAAGACCGATGGCTCCGAGACCGTCCCGGTGAAGGACATCAACCCGGGCACCAGTTCCTCGAAGCCCTCCCAGTTCACCTCCGTGGGCGGCGACCTCTACTTCGTGATCGATGACTCCAGCATCGGCCGCGAGCTGTGGAAGACCGATGGCTCCGAGACGGGCACCGTCCGCGTGACGGACATCCGCGACATGACGGGGCGAGCCTCCGTGAAGAACATCGCCGGGGTGCTGGAGGGAACCGTCTACTTCGTGGCCGAGGACGCCACCACCGGCACCGAGCTATGGAAGGTCGACGGCACCTCGAGCGCGGGCGCCGTGCGGGTGAAGGACCTCTTCCCGGGTTCCGCTGGCTCCGGGCCCGCCACCTTCGCGGTGAGCGGCGGCTTCCTCTACTTCACCGCCGACGACGGCATTTCCGGACGCGAGCCGTGGCGCACCAACGGCACCGACACCTCCCGCGTCGCCGACATCCACCCGGGCGCGACAGGCTCCTCGCCCGCCGCCTTCGCGGTGAGCGGAACCACGCTCTACTTCACCGCCGACGACGGCATTTCCGGACGCGAGCTGTGGCGTACCCATGGCACCGACCTCGCCGAGCCGAGCACCTCCCGCGTCGCCGACCTCCGGCCGGGGCTTGAGAACGGTGTGCTCGCCGAGTCGCTCTTCGTCCTCCCCGAGGAGAAGGTGATCCTCTTCGCAGCCAATGACGGCCTGCACGGCACCGAGCTGTGGCGATCGGATGGCAGCGCCGCGGGCACCTTCGTGCTGCACGACATCGCCCCCGGGCAGCTCGGCTCGGACCCGGACTCCTTCTTCATCTTCGGGGACAGCCTCGCCTTCGGTGCCAACGACGGACGCCACGGCCGCGAGCCGTGGGTGCTGTCTCGCACGCTGCTCACCAACACCACGTCGCCCACCATCACCTGCCCGGCGAGCATGCCCTACGAGGCCCAACAGGCCCTGGGCGCGCGGGTCGACTTCCCGGAGGCCGAGGCGCTCGACGACACCTCGCTCCCGCCCGCCATCTCCTACAGCCATGAGCCGGGCGGCTTCTTCCCGTTCGGGGCGACCGTGGTGACGGCGACGGCGCGCGACTCGGCGGGCCTGGTGGACACGTGCACCTTCACCGTGACGGTGCGGGACACCACGCCGCCGGAGCCGGTGTGCCCCGGAAACGCCACGGTGGAGGCGACGAGCCTGGGCGGCGCGGTGGTCTCCTTCCCCGCCCCGCTGGCCTCCGACACGGTCACCCGCTCCCCCACCCTCTCCGTGGACCGTGCGTCCGGAGGCCTCTTCGCGCAGGGCGAGACGACGGTCACCGTGACGGCCAGGGACGAGGCGGGCAACAGCAACCAGTGCACCTTCACCGTCCACGTGCGCGACACGACGGCCTCGGTGGTGACGTGCCCGGCGAACCAGATCGTCGAGGCCGTGTCTCCCGAGGGCGCCAGCGCCTCCTGGCCCGCCGCCGAGGCCACGGACGTGGCCTCGCGTCCAACCATCACCTACGACCGCACCCCGGGGAGCTACTTCCGGCTCGGGAGCACGCCCGTCACGGCGACGGCCACGGATGGTGCCGGCAACGCCTCGCGCTGCTCCTTCCAGGTAACCGTCCGAGACACCACGGCGCCCGTCTTCCAGTGCCCGGCCTCCGTGCAGGTGGAGGCCACGGGGCCCTCGGGTGCCCCGGTGGACTTCGGTGTGACGAACGCCGATGACCTCGTCTCCCCGGTCTCCCTCCACACCAGCCGCGCCTCCGGCGACACCTTCCCGCTCGGAACGAGCTCCGTGAACGTGAGGGCCGAGGACGCCTCGGGCAACGCGTCCGAATGCGCCTTCTCCGTCACCGTGAGCGACACCCTGCCGCCGCTCCTCATGTGCCCGCAGGACGTGACCGTCATGCCCCGTGGCAAGGGGCCGGTGGCGATGGAGCTACCCCAGGCCACCGTCACGGATCGGGTGACGGGCTCGCCCACCGTGACGATGTCCCCCGAGAGTGGTAGCAGCTTCCAGCCGGGCGATACGTCCGTGGTGGTGACGGCGAAGGACGCCGCGGGCAATACGGCCCGGTGCTCGTTCAACGTCCACGTCGAGCAGCCCGCCGGGGGTTGCTCCTCCGTTCCCGGAAACGCGGGCGCGGCGGGGTGGGTGGGGCTGCTGTCGCTGCTGGCTTTCACTGTCCGTCGCAGGTCGCGGCCCTCCTTCCGTGGTCTTCTCTAGAGGCGCACGATGAGCCAGCCGTCCTCACCCACCGAGCCTCACTTCCGCACCTGCAACCTTTGTGAGGCCATGTGCGGTCTGCGGGTCGAGACCTCCGATGGCCGCGTCACCTCCATCCGGGGCGACGAGGAGGATCCGTTCAGCAAGGGCCACATCTGCCCCAAGGCGGTGGCGCTCAAGGATCTGCACGAGGACCCGGATCGGCTCCGCCAGCCGGTCCGGCGCACCGCCACCGGCTGGCAGCCCATCTCCTGGGAGGAGGCGCTGGACGAGACCACGCGGCGCCTCCACGCCCTCCAGAAGGAGCACGGCAAGGACGCGCTGGGCGTGTACGTGGGCAACCCCACCGTCCACAACCACGGCGCGATGATCTTCCTGCCGCTCCTGCTGCGGACGCTGCGCACGCGCAACAAGTTCTCGGCGACGTCGGTGGATCAGCTCCCGCACCATCTCGCCGCCTACCTGATGTTCGGGCACCAGTTCCTCATCCCCATCCCGGACATCGACCGCACGCGCTACATGCTCATCCTCGGGGCCAACCCGCTCGCCTCCAACGGCAGCCTGATGAGCGCGCCGGGCGTACGCGACCGGCTCAAGGCCATCCAGCGGCGCGGCGGCCGGGTGGTGGTGGTGGACCCGCGCAAGACGGAGACCGCCCACCTCGCGGACGAGCACCTCTTCATCCGCCCTGGCACCGACGCGCTGTGGCTGCTGGCGCTCCTGCACGTGCTGCTGGAGGAGAAGGGACCGAAGCTCGGACGGCTCGAGGAGTTCTCCGTCGGCGTGGCCACCCTCCGCGAGCTGGCGCGCGACTTCACCCCCGAGCGGGCCGCGCTCCACACCGGCGTGCCGGCGGACACCACCCGGCGGATCGCCCGGGAGCTGGCCGACTCGGAGACCGCCGTCTGCTACGGCCGCGTGGGCGTCTCCATGCACCCCTTCGGCGCGATGTGCCAGTGGCTCATCAACGTCCTCAACGTGGTGACGGGGAACCTGGACCGCGAGGGCGGTGCCCTCTTCACGCGGCCGGCCTTCGACCTGGTGGACGGACCCCGCGCGATGACCATGAGCCGAGGCAGCCACGGGCGCTGGAGGAGCCGGGTGCGCGCACTGCCCGAGTTCGGCGGCGAGCTGCCCGTGTCCACGCTCGGCGAGGAGATCCTCACCCAGGGCCCCGGGCAGATCCGCGCGATGATCACCTCCGCGGGCAACCCGGTGCTGTCCACGCCCAACGGGCGTCAGCTCGACACGGCGCTCGCGTCGCTCGACTTCATGGTGAGCATCGACCCGTACATCAACGAGACGACGCGGCACGCGCACATCATCCTCCCGCCCTGCACGAACCTGGAGCGGAGCCACTACGACCTCGCCTTCCACATGCTGGCGGTGCGCAACACGGCGAAGTACTCGCCGCCGCTCTTCCAGCCGGGCCCGGACTCGCGCCACGACTGGGAGATCCTCCTGGAGCTCAAGCACCGCCTGGAGACACTGCGCGGAGAGCCGCGCGTGAAGGGCGCGCTGACCTACCGCACGCTGAAGGCGCTCGGCCCCGACGGCCTGCTGGACCTGGGGCTGCGCGCTGGCCCGTACGGCCCGCGGCTGCTCCCGTTGCGGAAGGGGTTGAGCCTCAAGAGCCTCAAGGCCCAGCCCCACGGCGTGGACCTCGGGCCGCTGAAGCCGAGCCTTCCCAAGCGGCTGGCCACGCGTGACCGCCGCATCCACCTGGCACCGGATCCGCTGGTGGCCGACGTCCAGCGGCTGCGCGAGACCTTCCCGGCGAACGCGGGGAGCGCCGAGGACGGCTCGCTGCGGCTCATCGGCCGGCGCCACCTGCGGGACAACAACTCGTGGATGCACAACGTGCCCAAGCTCGTCAGCGGCAAGCCGCGCTGCACGCTGATGGTGCACCCCGAGGACGCCCAGCGACTGGGCCTGGGCGAGGGCGAGGAGGCGGTCATCACCTCACGCGTGGGCGAGGTCCGGGCGCCGGTGAGCGTGACGGACGAGGTGATGCCCGGGGTGGTGAGCCTGCCGCACGGCTACGGGCACGGGCGCGAGGGCGTCCAGCTCCGCGTGGCCGGCGAGCATGTAGGTGTCAGTATCAACGACCTCACGGATGACCAGGCCGTGGATACAATCAGCGGCAATGCCGCCTTCAGCGGAATCCGGGTGATCGTCCAACCCGCCCGGAGGGTCCTCCGCACGAACGAACAACTCGATCAGTCCGCAACTGGATGAGAGACCAACGATGATCACCCTCTATGTAACCCCCATGGCCTGGGGTACCCCCAACCTGAGCCCCTTCTGCTTCAAACTGGAGGCCTACTTCCGGATGGTCGGCCTGCCCTACCAGGTGAGGATGGCCGAGCTTCAGAAGGCCCCCAAGGGCAAGGTGCCCTACGTCGATCTCGACGGGCAGCTCATGGGCGACTCCCAGTTCATCATCGAGCACCTCAAGCAGAAGCACGGGGACCCCCTGGATGCGAAGCTGACCCCGGAGCAGGTGGCGATCGGCCACACCGTGCGGCGCATGCTGGAGGAGTGCACCTACTGGTACATCGTCTACATGCGCTGGGTGGATGAGGCGGGCTGGCGGGCCTACACGCCCGTCATCGAGACGATGATCCCCACGGTCACCGGTGGCCAGGTGCCCCTGGCGGCGCTGCGCCAGAAGATGCAGGGGGTCCTCCATGACCAGGGGACGGGCCGCCACAGCATGGAGGAGGTCCAGGCGCTGGCCAAGCAGGACATCTCCGCGCTGGCGACACTGCTGGGCAACAAGCCGTTCCTGCTCGGGGACGCCCCCACCTCTTTCGACGCGGTGGTCTACGCGTTCCTGGTGAGCATCATCGCCAACCCCGTGGAGACGGACTTCAAGGAGTACACGCTCTCCCAGGAGAATCTGGTCCGCTACTGCGCCCGCTTCAAATCGCGCTTCTTCTCGAACTGGAAGCCGCCCGAGTACAAGGCCGCCTGACGCCCTCCAGCGGCGTGAGCCCCAAAGGGAAAGGCCCGGCGTGGAGGCGAACTCCACACCGGGCCTTCTCTTCTTCACGGACTCAGCGAGTCGCGACTAGCAGCCGGTCTCCACCGCGCCGATGTCCGGGGCTCCGCCGCAGAACGGCAGACCCACGTCGGCGCCGCGATCCACGGCGGCCGAGGTCGGCCCGAAGGTCGGCGGAGCCGCGCCCGCGGAACCCGTGGTGGAGGTGCTGTCACCCGCCACCTGCTGGAAGCGCGCCAGATCCACCATCTGTCCACCGGCCTTGAACCGCGCCCCGGCCGGGAAGAGGTTGTTGCCCATCTTCAGGCCCGGGCGATGACCGCCGAGATCCACCGCCACCGGTGACTCGGAGACGAGGTTGTTCTCCACGCGGAGGTTGCTCGTGGGGCCGCCGGTGCCGTGACCGACGATGATCGCCGCCCCCGCCACGCGCGTCACGGTGTTGTTCACCAGCACCGCGCCCTCGGAGTTCTCGAAGCGGATGCCGGTGCCCTCACCACCGCCCGTGGTGGAGATGTCGTGGACGCGGTTGCGCCGCACCACCACGCCGCTGGGCACGGGACCGTCGTGGTTGCCGCCCACCGAGATGCCCTTGCCCGAGTCGTAGACCTCGTTGTCCTCGATGGTGATGTTGCGGGCCGAGTAGTGGACCACCACCGCGTCACCCTTGGCCGTGGAGCTCGGCTTGAAGCCGTGCATCTTGTTGTTGCGGAGGGTGACGTTGTGGCACGTCTTGATGTCCACCGCGTTCTCACGGTTGGAGTAGAAGTGGTTGTTCTCCACCAGCAGCCCATCCGCGGGCGGCAGCGAGCTGAAGCCCTCGGGCCCCAGGCACTGCACCGAGTCCCCCGAGTTGTCGTGGATGTCGTTGTTGCGCACCGTGATGTTGCGCGAGGTGGGCTGAACCACCACGCCGTGCGAGTCCTGGTTGCCCCCGCGCTTCACGAAGTCGTGGATGTGGTTGTTCTCGATGACCGCACCATTGGCGCTGTCATACGTGGTGACGGCGGCGCCGTGCGTGCCGTGGTGCAGCTCCGAGTTGGCCACCACCGAGCCCTGCACGTTGCCCTGGAAGGTCACCCCGTAGAACGACTGGCCCTGCAGGTCCACCTCGAAACCATCGATGATCCAGTGCGGCCGCCGCATCTGGATGAGCGCACCGGAGCCAGAGCCCGGGACGAGGCGCGGCTTGCCCTCACCCTGGATGGTGATGGGCGAGCCCTGCGCGCCCGCCTTGGCGTTGTCGCCAATGACGAGGCGCTCGGCGTAGGTGCCCGCGAGGACGCGGATGCCGTCGCCCGGGCCGGCCACGGAGATGGCCTTGGCGATGGAGCGGAACGGCTGGGCCGCGCTCCCGTCACCGGCATCATTGCCAGAAGTGCCCACCACCCACTCGCGCTTGAAGCGCGGCGTCTCCCCCTGGGGAGCGGACGAGCGCACCCCAGGCTGTGGAGAGGGCTGGGCGATGGGGGAGTGCCCGTCATGCGAGGGCATGTTGGCCACGGGCGTATCCGCCACGGGCTGGGCGCCGATGGGCGCGGGCTGTCCCGGGGGGGTGGTGGCCCCGGGCACGTTGATACGCGGGGCGTTGTCCGGGAAGCCCGGCTGGCCGTCATCCGTAGGGGAACCACCACCACAGGCCCACAGGCCCAGGCTCAGCGAGCAGGCGGCCAGGAGGGCCGCTGGAGTCTTCCGCATCTTGGCTCCTTGAAAAGTCATGAGCAGGTCAAACCCCTGTGACGCACCCCGGTATTCGCCACCCCCGCCGAATGGTCGCCTGCTCTCCGGCCAGGAGGTGGCGGGAGATCCCATCCACAGGTAGCGTCAGGGGGCTTTGCTCAAGGCCGTTCCCCCACTCCTCGCGTTGCTTCTCTCCACCTGTGCCGCCCCGCACCGGCCCCCGTCCGTCACGAAGACGGAGCCGCTCCGGTCCACGCGCGCTACCGCCTCGCCGCCCGTCGCGCGCCCGGCGCCCCCCAGCGGCCCCTCGCCCGAGGCGCCCGTGCTCGCCGGGGCCGAGCTGCCCGCGCCCGACAGCCTCAAGCGCCTGGACTTCCGGGGCGGGGATCCGCAGGTGCCCATCGGGCTGATGGAGGGCCGCCGCGAGGTGCGCTTCTCCCCCAAGGGGCGCATGCGGCTGCGCTTCGGTGGAGACGATGAGCGGCTGCTGGAGGCCCCCGCCAACTCGGTATGGACGGTGCGGGTGACGGACGGCACGCCCGCGGAGCTGACGGCGCGCATCCAGCTCGCGGAGCTGCCCTTCGCGGACAAGGCGGGGCTCTCGGAGGCGCAGGCCCAGTGGCAGGCGCGCGGCGTGGCGGTGCGCGCCCATGTGCTGGGGTCGCTCTACGGCATCGCCGGGAAGGTCATCGACAACCGGCGCTACCTGCTGCTGCTGGAGGAGGAGCACTCCCCGAAGGCGGCCACCGAGCGCCAGGCGGAGCTGCTGCGCCAGTTCGGCGTGCGCACCACCCTCTTCGAGGAGGTCCGCGCCCCCTCCCGCGCCATCCTCGAGGTGAAGGACGAGACGGGCAATGTGGTGGGGCTGGCGCAGGACAACGTCTACGCGGAGACGCTGGACGGGGCCGGCTTCGACGTGCGGCAGGTGGAGCACGACGTCGGCTACGACAACCACGGCTTCGAGGACCGGAGCTTCCGGGGCACGCTCCAGCTCGCGGCGGATCGTCACGGGACGCTGGCGGTGGTGAACGTGGTGAAGCTGGAGGAGCTGTTGAAGGGGCTGGTGCCCTCGGAGATCTACGCGCGGGCGCACCCGGAAGCGCTGAAGGCGCAGGCGGTGACGGCTCGCGGCGAGGTGCTCGCGAAGGTGGGCATCAAGCACCTGGCGGACCCCTACCTGCTGTGCTCCGAGCAGCACTGCGCGGTGTACCGGGGCCGCACGGGCGAGGCGGCCAGCACCACGGCGGCGGTGGAGGCCACGCGGGGCGAGGGACTCTTCTCCGCGAGTGGACGGCTGGTGGACTCGGTGTACAGCGCGATGTGCGGGGGCCACACGGAGGACAACGACGTCGTCTGGGGGGGGCCGCCCAACCCGAACCTGCGCGGCCGGCCGGACCTCCTGGACCCTCCGGAGGGACTGCCCACGCCCGGGTCTCTGGCCGACTACCTGCGCGCGGAGCTGCCCGCCGCCTGCCGCCTCTCCACCTTCGCGCGAGCGGGCAAGTACCGCTGGGAAAAACGCTTCAGCGTGGAGCAGGTGAACGGGCTTACCCCTCACCTCGGAGTGGGCCGGGTGCACGCGCTGAGCCTGGGGGAGCGGGGCGTATCCGGCCGGGCGCGCACTCTCACGGTGGCGGGCGAGAAGGGCGTCACCCAGGTACGGGGCGAGCTGAACATCCGCCGCCTCTTCGGCATGTTGAACAGCTCCATGGCCCTGGTGGAGGAGGAGCGGGATGTCGAAGGCCACCTCACCGGCTGGCGCTTCCGGGGGGGCGGCTGGGGCCACGGGGTGGGCATGTGCCAGACGGGCGCGATCGGCCGAGCGGAGGCCGGGCAGCGCTACCGGGACATCCTCCGTTTCTACTTCAACGGAGCGGAGGTCGCCCCCATCTATTGAGGAGTTCAATAACCACCCCTCTCCCCCCCGGGAGAGGGACGGGGTGCGGGTAGCCGACCCCCGGGTTGTCGCCCTGAAAACGTCTCGGGAGTACCGGGCGGGTTCAGGGGTTATCATCTTCACGCGTGTCGACGGGTCCTTCGGTTCCAGAGCAGGCAAACAGGCGCAGGCGTAGGCGAGAGCGGCCCACCCGCTACCTCGTCGCGTTCCTGCTCGCCCTGTTGGCGCAGGGGGCCATCGTTGGCTTCCTCGTGCTGCTCTCCATCATCCAGCTCAATCTGCCCCACCCTCCCCCGCCGCCCAAGCCGGCGAGTGCCGTGGCCATGCGGCCGCTGAGCGCACAGGAGTGGGCGAAGAACCGGGGAGAGGCGCCGCGCACCAACCAACCGTCGATGGCACGGCAGCCGGACAAGAAGCCGGAGGAGAAGAAGCCGGAGAAGCGGCCGGACGGGCAGGTGGTGGACGTGGCCCCGGGCAACAACCAGGAGGCCCCGGACGCGAAGTACCTCGCCGAGAACAACAACAAGGTGGAGAAGGAGACGCGCGCGCGGGAGCAGACGCCCTTCTACCGGAACGCCATGCCCAAGACGACGGCGCGCGATGCGCGTGAGGGCTCGGGGCAGAGCGAGGAGCAGGAAGGCCGGATCGCGGGCAACAACGGCCTGGGCGCGGACGAGCGGCCCCAGAGCGAGGGCGGGAAGAAGCCCGCCTTCGAGCTGCCCGACGCCAGGCGCAAGCATGAGATCGCCCTCAAGCAGGATCCCAACGCACCGGGGCCGGGCATGGAGGTGCACAACCGCAACGAGAGCGAGGCGCTCGAGGGCAATTCCAAGCGGCTGCGCATCCAGGAAGGCAACGGCGCGGACGGGGAAGAGGGCTCCGAGGGCCGCGTGGGCTCTCAGGGGCTCGCCAAGCTGATGCCCTCGCAGGCGGTGATGGATCAGATCGTCGGCGGGGCGCCCAACGACCACCTCAAGGACGCCGAGGAGGGCGAGGGCACCTACCTCAATACCCGCGAGTTCAAGTACGCGGGCTTCTTCAACCGGGTGAAACAGAGTGTGGGCACGCAGTGGAACCCGAACGCGTCGCTGATGCGGCGAGACCCCACGGGCAACATCTACTCCGGGCGAGACCGGCACACCCTGCTCAGCGTCACCCTGGATGAGCGCGGGCGGGTGGCGGACATCTCCATCGAGAAGAGCTGCGGGTTGGAGTTCCTGGACCTGGAGGCCGTCGAGTCCTTCAAGCGGGCGCAGCCCTTCCCCAACCCGCCGGCGGGCCTGCTGGAGAACGACTCCAAGGTGCGCTTCACGTTCGGATTCTTCCTGGACATGGGCGGCGGCCCGCGGATGCGCCTCTTCCGTCAGCCCAACTGAATTGCAGTAGGGTGTGGCGCGTGGACGCATCCCTCATCGAGCGCAACCGCAAGATTCGCATCGTGCTCGCCACCATCCTGGTGGCCAACTGGGCCGTGGCGCTGGCCAAGGTCGTCTTCGGGTTGACGAGCGGCTCGGCGGCGGTGACGGCGGACGGCCTGCACTCCTTCATCGACGGCGGCTCCAACGTGCTCGGGCTGGTGGCCATGTCCGTGGCCTCGCGGCCGGCGGACGAGGACCACCCCTACGGCCACGGCAAGTTCGAGGCCCTGGCCTCGCTGGGAATCGGGGCGATGATCGGCATCGCCATGCTGGAGCTGGGGCGCATGGCGCTCGACTCGCTGCTGCATGATCGCCACCCCCAGGTGACGCCCTTCATGGTGGGGGTGATGGTGGTGACGCTGGCCATCAACCTGACCGTGACGACGATCGAGCGCCGGCAGGGCGAGAAGCTCAAGAGCCCGCTGCTGCTGGCGGACGCACGGCACACGCTGTCGGACGTGGCCGTCAGCCTGGCGGTGCTGCTGTCACTCGGGCTGGTGTGGCTGGGCTACCCGAAGGCGGACGGCTTCGTCACGCTGGTGGTGATGGTGGTGGTGGCCCGGGTGGGCTGGGGCATCGTCAAGCAGGCGGTGGGCATTCTCTCGGACACGGCACGGTTGGATCCGCTGAAGGTGGAGGCGCTCATCCGCGCCGTGCCGGGCGTGCACTCGTGCCGCGACGTGCGGAGCCGGGGCATGGAGGGCACCGTGTACGTGGACCTGAAGATCGAGGTGGATCCGCAGCTCACCACCGCGCGGGCCCACGCGCTGGCGGACGAGGTGGAGCAGCGGATCCAGGCCGCGCATCCCGAGGTGGTGGATGTGGTGGTGCACGTGGAGCCCGCCTGCCCCCCTGCTTCAGCGACAGCGCCTGTCGACCGGTCACAAAGCCCGGCGCGGGACCCTGTCCAGGTATGAGCATCGAAACCGCCATCTTCGTCACGACCTTCGTCTTCATGGGTGCGCACCTGCTGCTGTCGGGCAGGAGAGGCAACCGGGTCACCGCCGAGCGCGAGCACACCGCGGAGATCCACGAGTTCGTCCGCCCCGTGCTCCTCTTCACCGTCAAGGCGCCCGTGGCGATGTGCTGAGGCTCACTCCCTGGGCGAGACGAACCGAACATCTCGCACCTGCTTGCCCGCCGGGGGACAAGACCCCGTCCGTTTGGGGTGAAGTCGCGCTGTAGTATCAATCCTGCACACGATGCAGAGAGCCCTCGCCGCGACCGTCATTATCTTCTTGAGCTGTGTTCCTTACATACAGGACCAGAAGGCGCCGGACGCACGACGGGTGGAGGCGCGGAAGGCATTTGACGAGGGGCAGCGGCTGGCGGAGGCCGTGCGATACGCCGAGGCCGTGCCCCTGATCGAGCGCGCGCTGGAGCTGAGCACGGCCAACCACGGGGAAGCACATCCGGAGGTGGCCCGTTGCCTCGACCTGCTCGGCAACACGCGTCGCCAGCAGGGAGACTTCGCGAGGGCCGAGCCGCTCCTCCAGCGCGGCCTCGCGATTCGGGAAGCGGTCTACGGCAAGCACCACCCCGACGTGGCCCGCTCGCTCCACAACCTCGCCTATCTCCACTATTTTCAAGGGCTCTACGCGCGAGCCGAGCCGCTGTATGAGCGCGCGCTCGCGATTCAGGAAGCAACCCTTGGCGCGCACCACCCCGACGTGGCCCGCTCGCTGCGCGGCCTCGCCATTCTCTACAAGGCCCGGGGCCACCATGCGCGAGCCAAGTCCTTGTATGAGCGCGCGCTCGCGACTCAGGAGGCAACCCTTGGCGCGCACCACCCGGACGTCGCCGAATTGCTCAACAGCCTCGCCCTTCTCCACGAAGAGCAGGGGGACCATGCGCGCGCCCAGGAGTTGCATGAGCGCGCGCTCGCGATTCGGAAAGCAGCTCTCGGCAAGGACCACCCCTACACCGCCGAATCGCTCGACAACGTCGCCAGCCTCTACTCCTCCCAGGGGGCCTATGCGCGCGCCGAGCCGCTCCTCCAGCACGCGCTCGCGATTCGGGAAGCAGTCTACGGCAAGCACCACCCCGACGTGGCTCGCTCGCTCCAGAGCCTCGCCAGCCTCCATTACTTCCAGGGGAACCATGCGCGAGCCGAGCCGCTGTATCAGCGCGCGCTCGAACTCCAGGAAGCGGCCCTTGGCACGCACCACCTCTACGTCGCCGAATCGCTCTATTACCTCGCCAGGCTCCGCCTCGCCCAGCAGCGCCTCGCCGAGGCCTTGCCGCTCTTCGAGCGGGCCTTCGCCATCTCGGAGGCACACCTGCGCCAGGAGGTCTTCAGCTTCTCCGAGGAGCGTACGACCAGCGTCCTGCACCTTCTGCGCGCCTACGAGGAATGCCTCTACGCGCTGGTCCGCGCGCATCCGGACGACGCCCGCGTCCGCGATCTCGTGCTCACCACCGTCCTCCTTCGCAAGAGCCGCTCCGTTGAAGAAGTCGCCGACACGTCTCGCATCATCTATCGCAGCCTGAATCAGGCCGATCGCGAGACCTTCGAGCGCCTGCGCACCTTGCGTACCCAGCTCGCCACGCTGTCGCTGGCCGGCCCCGCCTCGCTCCCTCCCGCCGACTACCGGCAGCGCCTCAAGGTGCTGGCCGACCAGGGCGATGACATCGAAGCCAACCTCGCCAGACGCTCGGCGCCGCTACGTTCCCGCTACGCGCCGCCACCACCCGAGAAACTCATCGGCCTCGTGGCCCAGTCCCTCCCCCGGAACAGCGTGCTCGTCGAATTCGTCGCCTACCGTGACAGCCCTCTCGTCCCCAGCCCTGGCACACCTCCCTCGCGGACTCCAAGCGAACCGCGCTATCTGGCCCTCCTGCTCTTCGCCGATGGCGGTACCCGCGCACTCGACCTGGGTCCGGCCGCGTCCATCGATGACGCCGCCGTGCGACTGCACGCGGCACTCGCGGACAGTACCGTCGCCTATCGCCCCGCGGCCCAGGCCCTCTACACACGAGTGTTCCGTCCACTGCTGCCATTGCTCGGCGAAGTGCGGCACCTGTTCCTCTCGCTGGACGGCCAGCTCGCGCTCGTCCCCTTCGCCGCCCTCCACGACGGCCACCACTTCCTCTTGGATGACTGGGACATCACCTACCTCACCTCGGGAAAGGCGCTGCTGCCCCGCGCGAAGGAGGCCCCTCCCGCACGCTCGGTGGTGATCCTGGCCAACCCTGAGTTCGGCTCGTCCCCCGTCGGTTCCCTCCAGGCCGCCCGGGCCACCCAAAAACCATCCGAGCGCTCGGCCTCCTTCCAGCACTTCTTCACACGGAATCTGGACCTCGCTGACCAGCCCTGGCCGCCATTGCCCGGCGCGGAAGAGGAGGCCTACGCCATCAAGCGCCTGCTGCCCCAAGCCGAGCTGCTGCTGGGCCGCGCCGCCACCAAGGACGCGCTGCTGAAGCTGGCCGCACCGGGCATCCTGCACATCGCCACCCATGGCTTCTTCCTGGGTGACGCCTCCGTTTCAGAGGACACGCGTGCGGTGGGGTACTTCGGCGCTGTCGGTGACAAAGGACCGCGGCATCTCCCCTCCCATCCGCTGCTGCGCTCGGGCCTGGTGCTCGCGAGTGCTCGAACCTCGGAGGCACGACCCGGCGCCGTCCACCGCGGGGACTTGATCGTCACCGCACTGGAGCTGGCAGGTCTGGACCTGTGGGGCACCCAGCTGGTGGTGCTGTCGGGTTGCGACACCGGACGCGGCGACGTGAAGCTGGGCCAGGGGGTCTACGGCCTGCGCCACGCTCTATTGGTCGCGGGAGCCGAGACGATGGTCACCAGCCTGTGGAAGATCAACGACGACACGACGCGCCAGCTCATGGAGAGCTACTATCACCACCTGCTAGCGGGCCAGGGCCGCAGCTCGGCGCTGCGCAGGGCGATGCGGGCACTGCGCGCTCGGCAGCCACATCCGCACTTCTGGGCGCCCTTCATCGCGATTGGCCAGGACGCGCCCCTGCGGGGTCTGGCGCCGCTCCCTACGCGTACCCCGAGACGGTGCCGAGAGCGTGGAGCGCGCACCCATCTCGCTAACCGCCGATGCGCACCCGTACCCGGACGTCCTGGCTCGGGTGGCCCTGGGTGAGGACCGGAACCGGCTCCGGCGTGGTGAAGGTCCTCCCCCCGTCCGTGATGCGCGCCCGCACGACGTAGGAGCCCTCGGGACGGATGCGCTCCGAGGGGACGCCCACCGAGAACGGGATGGGCACCTGACCCGGGCTGCTCAGTGTCCGATGCCCGATGACGGTCTCCTTCCCTCCCTCCGGCGCCACCTCCACCACCTCCACCTGGACCACGGCCTCTGGGCTGAGGGCAATGCGCTCCAGGTAGAAGACGCTCCCCGTCACCTGGGTCTCTCCGGTCTCGGGGGGGCGCACGGAGGGCGCCTCCTTCTCCACGGGAGGCGTCTTGTCCACCGGGGGCCGCGGCGTCGTGGCGCACGCGGCGAGGGTGAGTGCGGCGAAGCATCCTGCGAGCACGGTGATGCGGCGAATCATGGTGAGGTCTCCCATCCGGAAGGTGCTTGGAATCCGACGTCCGCGAGGCCCGGGCATTCATGTTCCAGTAAGTAGAGAAAAATGAGAACTCCCTGTTGACTGGGTATACGCGGTCATCCCACAGTGGAGGAGTTTCCTTTCCCCCCCTCACCGAGGTCAGCATGTTTTCAGGTTCGATCGCGCGCCGCTGGGCTATCGCCAGCACGATGTCGCTGGTGGTTGGCTGTGGTCCGGAGGCTCTCGAGGAGAAGCACGCGCAGGAGTCGGTCCAGTCCAGCGAGCAGGAAATCGTCGGCGGCACCGCCACGACGATCGCCGCCAACCCCTGGCAGGTGTCCCTGCAGGACAGCTCGGGCTTCCACTTCTGTGGCGGCTCGATCATCAACGCGAACTGGATCCTGACCGCGCAGCACTGCGTGAACAACGGCAGCGGGACCATCAGCAAGCCGGCCCGGGTCGAGGCGGGCACCACCACGATCAGCGGCTCCGGACAGGTCCGCTCGGTCGCCGAGGTCATCGTGTACCCGGGCTACGTGGATGCCAGCAAGGGCAAGGACGTGGCGCTGCTGCGCCTGTCCACGCCGCTCGACCTGAGCGGCGCGAACGCGAAGGCCATCGGCCTCGTCACGGCGGCCGACGCGACCGCGGGCGTCACCAACGAGGGCGTCGTCACGCGCGTCACCGGCTGGGGCACGCTCTCCAGCAACGGCTCGAGCCCCGACACGCTCCAGACCGTGGACGTGAACATCGTGAGCAACAGCTCGGCCCAGACGTCCTACCCGAGTGAGACCATCACCGCGGACCAGCTCGCCGCGGCCGCGCCCGGCAAGGACTCGTGCCAGGGCGACAGCGGCGGTCCCCTCACGCTGATGAAGGGCACCACGCGCGTGCTGGCGGGCGTCGTCAGCTGGGGCTACGGCTGCGCCGACTCGCGCTACCCTGGCATGTACGCGCGCGTGTCGTCCTTCGAGAGCTGGATCACCTCGAAGATCAGCGGCACCGGCGGCGGGACGACGCTGCTCTCCCAGAGCAGCCTCTCGGGCTCGACCGGCACCTGGAAGCACTTCCCCATCACCGTCCCGGCGGGCAGCACCAGCCTCACGGTGAATCAGTTCAACGGCACGGGTGATGCGGACCTCTACGTGCGCACCGGCTCTCAGCCGACGTCGACGGCGTACACCTGCCGCCCGTACAAGAGCGGCAACACCGAGACCTGCACGTTCACCAACCCGACCGCCGGGACCTGGTACGTCTCCGTGTACGCCTACTCGGCGTACTCGGGCGTGTCGCTGACCGCGACCACCCCGTAGTCACGCGTCCGTCCCTTTCACCACGGCGCCGGTCCTCGCGAGGGGGCCGGCGCCGTCGCATGTGGGACGTCTACGGTGTTCCCAGGCGTGCCTTCAGCCAGTTCACGAACTTCTCGGCCTGTTCCGGATCGCTCCAACTGGCCAGGGTCTCGGTGCAGTGCTTGCCGCTGGCGTCGGTGAAGCCGAGCGTGGGCTGGAAGGACACACTCCCCATCCGCTTTTTCCGGCCGCCCTCGAACTTCTCGTCCAGCCGCTCGCGGCTCTTGGAGATCTTCGTTTCAATGGTGAGGGACGTGACCTTGCTCCACGGCACCTTGAGCCGCACCGAGCCGCCGGGCTTCACCGGCAGCAAGAGAAACCGGGCCTGCTCGTCGAGGATCAGATCGTAGTGGCCCGCGTTCCAACGCACCCGCTGCCTCCTCCAGGCGAGCACTCCCACGACCACCGAGAGGATCCACGCCCCCACGGCCACGTGCAGCGACACATGGAGCCCCGGTATGGCGATGGCCAGGATGAGGAGGAGCAGGAAGGCGGTCATGGCCGCCCAGAGGAAGCCGGTGATGACCGGGCTGATGCCGGACAGCGTCACGTGCGTGCGACCGTTCCGCTCGAAGGAGGGCACTGGCGCGCCGGCCGTCATCCACTCGCGCGCCGCCAGGAAGATGCCTCCCCCGAGGCCGAGAGTGCAGAAGGTGCGGAACAGCAGTTCCATGAGGTCGACGCCCCGCGGGCCGGGATCCAGGAGCGCGTCCGCGGGGGCTCCGGAGCGGTAGAACACCTCGACGGTGGACCCCACGGGGAACTCCGACACCAGCGCCCCGATCTCCTCCGAGTCAGCGCTCCTCCACGGGGAATACCGGTACCGGTTCCCCTCGTACCTCCGCCCATCGACTTCGTAGGTGTACTGGACCACGAACTCGTGTTTGTTGGTTCGCGGGTCATTCCTCACCGCGCTGAGGGTGATGGTCCCCTCCACGCTGGGATAGGACATCGCGCGAAGCTGGAGCCGTGTGTCGTCCAGGAACGGTCCAGTGGAAACCACCAACGGGAGCGCACAGGGCAGCAGCAGCAGCATGAAACCGCCGAAACGCAGGAAGCGGAGGAGCCACATGGCCGCATCCTACCTTCGTGTTGCCTTTGGCCATGGAGGAGAGGATTCTCCCAGTCATGGAATCCAGGCGAATCAAGAGAATCGGCGTGGTCGGTGGCGGTGCAATGGGGTGCGGCATCGCGCTCGAGTTCGCCATCGCCGGCCGTCAGGTGACGCTCTTCAACACGCGTCCGGAGAGCAGCGTTCAGGCGCAGGCGCGCATGGAGCGCGATGCGGCGTTGCTCGTGGAGACGGGGCTCCTCTCCTCGGAGCTGGCCTCCGCCGCGCTCGGGCGCATCCGGCGCACCACCGTGCTCGCCGAGGCCGCCGCGGATCAGGACTTCGTCATCGAGTCCGTCCCCGAGGATCTCGCCCTCAAGCAGCAGGTCTTCCGCGAGCTGGACCGGCTCGCGGCACCGAGCACCCTCCTCGCCTCCAACACCACGGCCCTCAGTGTGACCGCGCTGGCCAAGGACTGCACCCACCCCGAGCGCGTCCTCTCCGCGCACTACTACCTGCCGGCGCACCTCATCCCGCTCGTGGACGTCATCCCCGGTGAGAAGACGGCCCCGGAGGCTCTGGAGGCCACGCGGCTCCTGCTCGAGGAGGTGGGCAAGGCTCCGGTGGTGTTCGCTCGGGACGTGCCGGGCTCGGTGGGTCCTCGGCTCCAGCAGGCGCTGATGG
>NZ_DASVWK010000606.1:0-24274 GCF_036389735.1 Archangium sp.
TGAATGTCTGGACCGTGGATGATCCGGAAGAGATGCGCCGCCTCGTGATCGAAGGCGTCGGAGGTATCATGACGGACCGTCCGGATCTGCTGCGCCAGATCCTCGATGCCTCTCACCCCGCGCCGTAAGCCCTGGAGCCCATGCCTCGCAACGTCACGCGCAAGCGCCCCACGCCCACTGCCACCCCCGCGGTGGCTCCCGCCTCACCGGCGGTGGAGCCCGCTCCCGCCCCAGCGCCCGCCATGGCCACCTCCTCCGAGCCCAAGGCTCGCAACACCCTGCGCGCACGCCTGCCCAAGGCCAAGCGCTTCGTGGCCCTGGCTGGCAACATCGGCGCCGGGAAGACGACGGCCGCCAAGCTGATCAGCCAGACCTTCGGCTTCGAGCTCTTCGACGAGCCCGTCATCGATAACCGCTTCCTCAAGGACTACTACGCCAACATGGGGCGCTGGTCCTTCACCCTCCAGCTCGAGTTCCTCATCCGCCGCGTCGAGCACCACGAGCTCATCCACTCGGTGAAGAAGAGCTGCGTGCAGGACCGCACCCTCTACGAGGACCCGGAGATCTTCGCCAAGTACCTGCACGGCCTGGGGCACATGACGAACGCGGAGCTGGATCTGTACTTCGAGTACTTCCAGCGCCTCACGCGGCAGATCGTCCACCCGGATCGGGTCATCTTCTTCGACGTGCCCTCGGTGGACGTGCTCCTGGGCCGCATCCGCCAGCGCGGCCGCGAGGAGGAGAAGGGGATCGAAAAGGGCTTCCTGCGCGGCCTCAACGGCTACTACGCCACCTTCCCCATGGTGCTGCAGACCAAGTACGGCGTGGACTGCCTGGTGCTCGACGTGTCCAACCAGGACATCCGCTCCGGTCGCGGTCGCGAGGAGTTCCTCGACCGCGTCTCCACCTTCCTGTCCTGAGGCCTCCCATGTCAGAGCTGCCCCCCAAGAGCCCTCGCGAGTCCGAAGTGGTGATGACGCAGATGATCCTCCCCTCGGACGCCAACGCGGTGAACACCGCGTTCGGCGGCAAGGTGATGGAGTGGATCGACATCTGCGGCGCCGTGGCCGCCCAGCGCCACTGCCGCCAGGTCGTCGTCACCGCGTCCATGGACGATCTGCACTTCCACGCCCCCATCAAGGTGGGCTGGACGGTGACGCTGCACTCGCGCGTCATCGCCACCTTCCGCACCTCGATGGAGGTGGGCGTGACGGCGACGGCGGAGAACCCGCTCACCGGCGAGCGGCACATCGCCACCAGCGCCCTGCTCACCTTCGTGGCGCTCACCGCGGACGGGAAGCGGATTCCGGTGCCCCCGCTGAAGCTGGAGACGGAGCAGGAGCGCGAGGCCTTCCGCGAGGCCGAGCAGCGGCGCAAGGAGCGGCTCTCGCGCAAGCAGACGAGCCTCGCCTGGCAGCGCGTCCTCGCGCCCGACGTCGTGGGGAAATGAAACAGGGTGAGGGGCGCTCGGTGGAGCGCCTTCCCTCACCCTGGATTCACCGTCACGGGTTGGGCTCGGTTCAGGTCGAGAACGACGTGCCGCAGCCGCAGGACGACTTCGCGTTCGGGTTGTTGAACTTGAAGCCCGCCCCCGTCACGCTCGACACGAAGTCGATCTCCGTCCCCGTCAGGTACTTGCTGCTGAGCGCATCGGTCGCGATCTTCACGCCCTCCTGCTCCCAGATGACGTCGCCCGGCTTCGCCTCGCGCACCATGTTCAGGTCGTAGCCCAGCCCGCTGCAGCCGGCCGGCACCACGCGAATCGAGAAGTAGTAGCCCTCGAAGCCCTGGTCCTGGGTGACCTTCTTCACCTGGGCCACGGCGGCCTCGGTGAGCCGCACCGGGCTGGAGGAAGTCGCCTGGGGCGCGGCGGTGTTGGGGGCGGGGGTGGTGGTCGTATCCATGTAGGTCCGTCTCCTTACGAAGCGCCTTATAACGCCCGGCGCCAGAATTGCCATCCAGCCCAGCGGGCTTTCAGTCTGGCGGAGTCACCTCTGGCTCCCGTTCAGGGGGGCGAGCATCACCTTGGGTTATATGGTGAACCCCCTGACGGAGTCCCCCATGCCCATCCCGGAGATAGACCCCTCCACCCTGGCCACCCAGCTCTCCGGCCCGCCCGACTCGCGGCCCGTGCTGCTCGATGTGCGCTTCCCTCACGAGCACGCCTACGTGGCCCTCCCGGACTCGGTGCTCATCCCCCTGCCGGAGCTGGACGAGCGCGCCGAGGAGCTGGAGGCCTTCCGGGGCAAGCCCGTCGTCGTCTACTGCCACCACGGCGTGCGCAGCCTGGATGGGGCCGCGTTCCTGCGCTCGCGCGGCCTGGAGGCCGTGTCCCTGCGCGGGGGCATCGACCTCTACTCCCGGGCGGTGGACCCGCGCCTGCCTCGCTACTGACGCGCGCTACGGAAGGAACCGCGACAGGTCCACGGACTTGTCGGTGATGCCGCGGGCCTTCACCTCGACGTCCACGGGCACCGGCTCCTTGAGCGTCGGGCCCTGGAGCACCAGGTGGTGCGTGCCCTCCACCAGCTCCAGGTTCAGCCCGGGCTGGTACACGCCCAGCCGCTGGCCCTCCCGGTGGATTTCAATGCCCGAGACGCGCGGATGCAGCTTGAGCCGCAGCGAGCCCTTCTTGAACTCCACGGGCGGCAGCGTCTTGAGCTCATTGGGCTCGCCGTTGGGGATGGCGATCTCCTTGTAGATGCCCCGCTGCTTGTTCTCCAGGATGAGGGTGTCCAGGAGGTGCGCGCCCCCCACGTTCCTCAAGGGCGCCGGCCCGAGTGGATTCACGCCCTCGCCACCGGGGCACCGCGCGGTGTGCCTCACCGACACCTGCACCGGCTCGTTGGACTCCAGGTTGAGGAACAGGCCCTGCCCGTCGTTGGCCGTGCTGTTGATCACCTTCCAGAGCGGCTTGTGGAAGACGACCGCCACGCCCACCAGCGCCAGCACCATGACCGCCGACAGCAGCTTTTTCGCTCCGCGACCCCGCTCCCCCGGGTCGGGCTGGGCGTTGCCGGACGTCGGGACGGAAACGAGCCCGGAGTCCTCCTCCACCTTCTCGACGAAGGACGTGCGCCGACGGACGGGGACGGGCGCCGCCTCGGACGGCTCCACGCGGCTGCTGGTGCGGCGGCGCGGAGTTTCGGGTGGGGGAGACGACGGCGCCATCCCCGTGCGCCGCCGCGGAAGCTCGGGCTCCGGGGGCGGAAGCATCGTGCGCTCCGGATCCTCGTCGTCCTCGATCGGCCGGGCGCGCGGGTTGAGGGCCGGGGCCGCCGTGCGCGAGGGCCTGGGCGCGGGAACCTCGGCGTCGGCCTCCGGACTCCCCGCGCGTGTACTGGAGCGCCGCACCGAGGAGGGGGGCTCGCGCCGCACGGCGGGAGCCTCGACGCCCGTACGCCGGCCCGCGGGGGGCTCGGTGCCCGTGCCGCGCACGTCCACGCGGCTGGGGCTGGGAACGCGCGCCACGGCCGTGCTGCCCGCCGGGGCGCGGCGGGGGGCCTCGTTGCTCGTGCGGCGCCGGTTGGGCGCCTCGGCGGCCGGGGGCGCCTCCCACTCCGGCTCCTCCGACAGGTCGCCCATCGGAATGGTGCCCGACTCCGTGCGATTGAGGGGCGCGCGCACGGGCGTCCGCGGCTTCTGCGGCGGCGACGGCTCGGACGGTGCCACCGGCACCGCGGGCATGCCCAACAGCGACTCATCGCTCCGGGGCTCCGGGTTGCCGCTGTTGCGCTCCTCCTCCAGCCGATCCGCGAAGAGCGTCTCCATCAGCTCGGAGATCTGCACCGAGGTGGCCATCAACCGCTGGTTGACGAGGAACTCCTCCAGGGCGCTCTGGAACTGGCGCGCGTTCTGGTAGCGGTCATCCGCGGCCTTGGCCAGCGCCCGCATCACCACCGCGTCCAGCTCCGCGGGCACCTCGGCCACCTCGGAGGGCGCGGGGATGTTGCATTCGAGCGCGGCCTGGAGCGTGCCCAGCTCCGACTCCCGCTTGAGCGGCCGCTGGGTGGTGATGAGCTCGTAGAGCACCAGGCCGATGGCGAAGATGTCGGCGCGGTGATCCAACGGCTTGCCCGCGGCCTGCTCCGGCGCCATGTAGGCGAACTTGCCCTTGATGGCGCCCGACTTCGTCATCGACGCCTGATCCGCCGCCTTGGCGATGCCGAAGTCCACCAGCTTCACCGAGCCATCGAAGCTGACGAGGATGTTCTGCGGCGAGATGTCGCGGTGCACCACCTTCAGCGGCCGGCCCGAGTCATCCGTGCGCGTGTGGGCGTAGTAGAGGCCCTCGCACGCTGCGGCCACGATGCGGATGGCCAACGGCCGGGCGATCCATCCCCCGGCGTTGTACGCCTTGCGCATCACCCGGCCGAGGTCCTCGCCGTGGATGAACTCCATGGCGATGTAGTAGGTGCCGTTGGCCTCGCCGAACTCGTACACCTGGGCGATGTTCGAGTGGCTGAAGCGCGCCGCGATGCGCGCCTCATTGCCGAACATGTCCACGAACTCCGCGTCCTCGGACAGGTGCGGGAGGATCCGCTTCACCACCACGTTCTTGGCGAAACCCTCGATGCCCGTCTGGCGCGCCAGCCACACCTCGGCCATGCCGCCGGTGGCGAGCTTCTTGATGAGCTGATATTTCCCGAAAGATTGAGGGTTCATCCCGGGTTGCTCGCCGGGGGGAGCAAGCGCGAAGTGGAAGAAGTCAGGGCGATGCATCCTAGGCGACCCGCCGGGACGAGGCAAAGACACAGGAGGCGAAACCGCTGGCTCCCTCTGGTAGCCTGCTTGCTGCTGGCCTCCTCCGCCGAGGCCCAGGGCCTTGGCGCGCCCCAGGACGCCCCGGATCGGATCGCCATCGAGCCGCGTGAGGACCTGCTGGAGCTCGCCTGGTCCGACACCGAGGAGCGCCTCCAGGGCAGCATCCACCCCGCCGTGCCCCGCGAGGGCGAGCCCCTCCAGGTCACCATCCAGCTCGGCAGCTTCCAGGGTGCCGCCTTCGAGGGCCCCATCACCCTCACCCTGCGTGAAGAGGGCAACATCCACGGGAAGACCCTCACCGTCCCCCGGGGCGAGCGCCACTGGCAGGCCACCTTCATCCCCGAGACCACCGGCCTGCATCGGCTCGATGTGAGCTTCCGTACCACCCACTACAAGGCGCTCCACGCCGCCTTCCGGGTGGAGGACTCGCGAGTGCCCCGGATGGTGGGGTGGGGGCTGCTCGGCCTGTGCGCCCTGGGGTTGATCGGCTACACCGTGCGCCATCTGCTGAAGGAAGCGCGGCCAGCGGAGCCCTCCCCTGCCCCCGCGCCCGAGGTCTCCCCGGCCAGTACGGTCGCCTCCCCTCCAGCCGAGCTGGCGACCCCGGGGGCTGATCCGACGCCCGCCGACGCGGCCGCCCCTGAAAACAAGCCCCCTGAACCCCAGTAACTTCGACAGCCCTCCCGTCACCCCGAAGTGGAAGTTTACTTCCCTGTGACGGTCATGTGACGGCCCTGTGTCGGTGCCTTTCGAGTGCCGGGACGAGGGAGCTGTCCGCTGCCGGACGTCCTACACCCGGGCATCCTGGTTGCACCCTCTCCGCGCGGACCGCGGTGAGGAGGAGTTCATGGGCGAGGGGCGATGGGTCGAGAAGGGAAGGCGGGGGCTCCTCGCCACGGTCCTCCTTTTGGGCATGCCGGTGTGGGCGGAGGCGGAGGCGACGGTGGACGCGCCGAAGCCCCAGGGCGGCGTGGAGGAGCCGCTGTCGGAGGGCGGCGAGGGCCTGGCCGCCGACGAAGCGGACGAGAAGAAGGCGGGGCCCCAGGTGCGTGCCTTCGGGCGCGTCTTCGCCCGGGTGAGCGCGGACGAGCGTGAGGAGTACGCGCGCGCGCTGTCCATCCCGTCGGCGCGCGTGGGCGTGGCCGCGTCGCTGTCCCACCTGGAAGCGGAGGTGAGCGCGGATCTGTCCTCCAAGAAGATCCTCAAGGACGCCTTCGTGCGCATCGCCGACGGGAAGAAGCGACTGCGCCTCTACGGCGGCCAGTTCAAGGCGCCCTTCCTGGCGCGAGAGCTCGAGTCCTCCTGGGCGCTGCCGGTGATGCGGCGCGGGCTGGTGGCGGACTACCTGGAGGACACGCACCAGGTGGGCGGGCGGCGGCTGGGCCTCATGGGCGAGGTGAGCCTGAAGGAGGCCTGGAAGCTGAAGGTGTCCGGCGGCGTCTTCCAGGGCGCCAAGGACGAGGAGCTCGACAAGCGCGCCAGCGAGGACGCCGCGCTCCGCGTGAGCGTGCGTCCCTTCAAGGCCCTCACGCTGGGGGCGAGCGGCTACCTGACGGAAGTCTTCGCGGGCACCCGCAACGTCGCGCTGGCCACGGACGCGACGCTGAACCTGGGCGGGCTGGCGCTCTCGGGTGAGTACGTCCAGGGGAAGCTGCCCACCGGGCCCTTCTCCGCGCAGCTCGGACTGGCCAGCTACACGCTGCCGGTGGGCTCCGAGGGCTGGGCGGTGCAGCCGGTGGTGGGCGGGGAGATGCTCCAGCTGCGCGGCCCGCTCAAGGCGCGCGGCTATGCCTTCGTCGGCGGCCTCAACGTCCTCTACTCCGAGCACTTCAAGGCCATGTTCCAGGCCGAGCACGCGCTGCGTGCCGGGGATGAGGCGCCGGGCCTCGAATACTCCCTCCAGCTCGCCACCCGCTTCTAGGAACGGAGATCGACCATGCTCCAGTTCGCGGAAGGAGAAGTCACCAAGCTGCGCCGGGAATTCAAGCTGGTGCTGGGTGCGGACGAGGCGCTCGCGCTGTGCGCGCGGCTGTCCGTGGCACTCGGTGGCTACCTCTCGGCTCCCACGCGCATCACCTCCGTCTACTTCGACAAGCCGGGCCACCCGCTGACGCGGCGCTCGCTGAGCACCCCGAATGACTGCCTCAAGGTGCGGACGAAGGAGTACTCGCCGGACCTGGGCGCCAGCGGCGAGCAGCGGGTGGTGCTGGAGGTGAAGCGCGAGCGCAACGGCGTCACCCAGAAGCGCCGGGTGTGGGTGCCGCGCGCGCAGCTCGGGCAGGTGATTCAGGGCGGCACGCGCCTGCTGCCGCTCATCGCCGGGGGCAGCCTCATCCCGACGCTGGCGGTGACGTATACGCGGCACGTGTACCAGTGCTCGCAGTCCTGGCGCGTGACGGTGGACCGGGACATCGGCTTCCACAGGGTGACGTCGGAGCTCGCGCTGGGTCCGACGACGCTGAGCGCGGAGCGGCTGGGCGAGCCGCTGGCGAGTGATGGGCGGGTGGTGGTGGAAGTGAAGCACCTGGGGGAGGAGCTGCCCGAGTGGCTCGGGGCGCTCCAGTGCGGAAGCAGGCCGGCGTACAGCAAGTTCGCCGAGGGGATGGCGAGGGTCCACGACTTCGTCGCGGACGGGATTCTGGGGGGCTGAGCAACCGTGTTCATCGACTTCGAAGGCATCGACGGCAGTGGCAAGACGACCCTCTCCAACCTCCTGGCCGGGCGCTTGAGGCGGCTCGGCTACAAGGTGGCGCACGCGCGCGAGGGCGGTGAGCTGCGCTCGCCCATCGCCCGGCGCATCCGCGAGCTCACCCGCGACTCCAAGCTGTTGGAGATGTCGCCGCGCACCGAGTTCTTCCTCAACCTCGCCCGCGACGCGCAGCAGTTGGAGGAGGTCATCGCCCCCGCGCTGGCTCGCGGCGAGGTGTGCATCAGCGACCGCTACCTCTACTCGCAGCTGGCGCTCAGCGGCGGGGGGCGCGGGCTGGAGGGGGCGGCGCTCGAGCCGGCGTGCGAGCTGGCCTCGCAGGGGCTCTGGCCGGACCTCGTCATCCTGGTGGACGTGGAGCCGGACCTCGCCCGGCTGCGCAAGCGCCTGGGGAAGCTCAAGGGGGAGAAGGCCACGGACTCCGACAGCCGCAAGGGGCTGGCTGGCGCGGGCCTGGCGGTGCGCACGCGCGAGGCCTTCCTCGCCCTGGCGCGCAAGGATCCCTCGCGCTGGCTCGTCATCGAGAACAACGACCAGCCGCTGCACGTGCTGGAGCAGCGCATCGTCGAGGCGGTGGTGGCGCGGCTGGAGGGGCGGGAGCTGCCGGCGCAGCGCATCAACCCACCCGGCCCCACACCGGTGCAGGTGCCGGCGAAGGTGGACGACGTGGAGGAGACCTTCTTCCGCGCGCTGGACGGGCTGGAGACGCGCGAGCCCCAACTCGCGGTGTGGCTGCTGGGCGGCATCCCCGGCTTCGCCGCGCACCAGCGGCGGCTGAGCTTCGTGGAGCGCTTCCCGGGCCTCACGGTGCGCAGCCTCACCGGGCTGGACGACGAGCCGGCCTGCGCCCTGCGCGAGCTGCTGTGGCAGGTGGTGCCCCAGGAAGTGGCGACGAGCCTCGGCTCCAACCCGACGCCCCAGGCCATGTCCCTGCGCGAGCGCCTCTATGCCCACGCGCCCACGGAGGTGCTCGGCGGCCTCAAGCACAACGGCTCGCCCGAGGCCTGGGCCCTGCGCGAGCACGCCCTGCACGAGGGGCGCCTGTCGGAGGTGCTCTGCGGGCTGGCCGGAGTGGATGACGCGCCCGCCTGGGAGGCGCGCGAGCTGGGCGTGCGGCGCGGGCTGTACGCGGAAGTGGCCCGCAGCCTCTGCGGCCTGGACTCGCCCCGGGCGGACACCCTGCGCGAGAGCCTCGTCTCCCATGACCGGCTGGCGGTGCTGCGCAGTATCCACGGCCTGGACACGCCCTTCGCTCGGGAGCTGCGCGTGGCGCTGGAGGACAAGGCGCTGAAGCTGGTGCTGCGCTCGCTGGCCGGACTCACCACCGACGAGGCCTTCGCCCTGCGTGAGCGCGGCGCACCGCTGACGAAGGAGGCGCTCGACTCGATGGACGGTCTGGACGACCCGCGTGCCTGGCGCCTGCGCGAGGCCTTCGTGGCGCGCTGGCCCGCCACGGTGGTGTCCTCGCTCGAGGGGCTGCCCCTGACGGAGCGCACCGAGGCCCTGGTGCTGCGCGCCCTGGAGCTCACCTCGGCCCGCCTGCCGGTGCTGCGCAACGCCTACCGCATCGTCGCCGCCGCCCATGCCACCACGCACTCCGCGGAGCGCACGGTGCAGCGGTGGGCCGGTGACGAGCCCTCGCTGCCGGCGCTCTGAGAGGGGGAACCATGGAATCCACCTTCTCGGGCCTCTTCCAGGAGCTGACGTCGGACCTCTCGCCGCTCGGCGCGGCCGTGATGGTGCCCCGCCTGCTGGCGGCGGTGACCATCGCCACGTCGCTCGCGCTGCGGCCCTGGCGCCTGCTGACGCGCAAGCCGCTGCCCAAGGGCGAGATGATGCAGGCCCAGGTGCTGCTGTGCACCGCGGCGGCCGTCATCACCGCCGTCATCGGCGACAGCACGGCCAAGGCCTTCGGGCTGGTGGGCCTGGGCAGCTTCGTGCGCTTCCGCTCGGGGCTGAAGGATCCGCGCGACGCGGCCATCCTCTTCCTGATGATCGGCCTGGGCATGGCGTGCGGACACGGCAGCCTGGGGTTGGCCGGGGTGGGCACTGGCTTCGTCGCCGTGCTGCTGCTGGTGATGGACTTCCTGGACAAGAAGGAGCCCGTCGCCCCGAAGCAGCGGATGCTGGTGACGGCGCAGGCGGATGACCTGGCCGGCGCGGAGGAGTGGCTGAGACAGAAGCTCGGCGAGCGCAACGTGCTGGTGCGCAGCTGCGCGCTGGACTTCGACGGCCGGCGGGTGGAGCTCGAGGTGGAGGAGAAGGAGCCGGGCATGCTCGCGTCCGCGCTGGGCCGGTCCGCGGGCGGTCCCCTCCGGGGACTGAGGTGGTCGGAGATGCCCTCCAACAAGGCGGGCCGGGAGGAGCTGGGATGAAGCGCTGGAGGTGGGCCGCGCTGGCGGCGGTGTGCTGGGTGGGGTGTGGTGAGGGCGGCAGCCTGCCGGGGAAGGACGACACGCAGCAGCCGGCCACGACGACGAACCCGGATGGCACGGTGGACCTGCCGAACCTCCCGGAGAACGCGGGCGGGGGCGGAGGTACCAAGCCGGCCGAGTTCAGGAGCCTCTGGCCGCTCACGCGGGGCACCACGTGGACGTACCGCATCACGGACCCGACTCGCGGCACCTTCGAGAAGAAGGTGGAGGTGTTGGGGGAGCAGACGGTGCCCGAGACGAGCATGAAGGCCATCGCGGTGCGCAGCACGCAGCCGCACCTGGAGGAGCTGTCCTGGCAGCTCGACATGAACGGGGTGGTGGTGCGCCTGCGCGAGGAGGACCGCAAGGCGGGCACGTTGGCGGAGGTGACGACGTGGTCCCCCGCGACGGTGAAGGCCCTCTCCCAGGAGCGGGCGCAGGGGTGGAGCTATTCGTCCGACATCCGTGAGCTGACGCGCCTGGGGGACGGCACCACGGAGGACAAGGACAAGACGTACGTGTGGACGGTGGAGGCGGTGAACGAGACCGTCACCACCCCGGCCGGCACCTTCCCCAACGCCATCCGCCTGAAGCGCGCGCGCGGGGACAAGGACGACGCGCAGCCGCGTACGTACTGGCTGGTGCCCGGCATCGGCAAGGTGAAGGAGGACGGCGAGCGTCTGGAGGAGCTCGTCTCCCATGACGTGAAGAAGCCCTGAGGAGACGGAGCCGCTTCAGCGGGCGGAGGACGACGGAGAGGAGCGCGGCCCCGTGCGACTACGCCGGGTCGCCTCCCCTCTGGCGCCTCCGCCCGTTCCGCGTTCCGGTGGTTTGACGAGACCGCTGCCCCTCCCGTGTACTGCCGGGGATGACGCTCGCAGGGGAAGCGCGGCAGATGTCCACCCGGTTCGTGGGTCCACGTCAGGTGGTCGTACTGGCCCTGGTAGCACTCGTGGCCCAGGCCGCGTGCACCACCCTCGGGCCAGCTCGCGGCGGTCGCTACGGCTACGACAACTCCGTGTCGGCGGCCTGCCGGCAGAACCCCGCCCAGTGCGCCACCCTGTCCGGGAAGGAAGCGACACTCGAGCAACTCGCGCAGGTGGGCACCGTCGTGGCGTCCGCCGGTGCGGCGCTGCGCGTGCTGGACAACCTGACGAGGGCGTCCATACCCAACGACGTTCGAGAACTCCATCCCCAATGCCGACGAGTGCAACGAGTGGACGGTAGATGCCCGAGGCCGGAACGTGACATGGGCCATGCGGCTGGGGACCGAGATGCACGAGGTGGCCGCCCGGTGCGCACAAGAGAAGTTGGACAAGCTGCGCCCGGGCGGATTCAGCCTGGAGTCACGCTACCGCTATGACAGCCGGACGGGACGGTGGAAGCAGGTCAGCACCGAGGAGGAGAGGGCGCTGGAGGCCTCCGGCAATCAGGGCGAGTTGAGGGGTACACTCAAGCCTGATGTGATCATCCACTCGGGAAACCCGCTCGATGTTCAAGCCATCTACGACTTCAAGTTTCCCTGCGTCATCCCTCACAAATTCGACGGAATCACGCGCTGGGAAAGGTATCCCAAGGGACATCCCTATCAAGGTAGGACTCAAGAAGAGCTGTACAACCAACTCCTGGGGCCGAACAACATCTTGGGGCAGAACGCCGCACGCATTGTACCCCGGTGGGGAGTCATTCGATGACTGAGGATTACCCAAGAGTCCGCATCCGCGTGGAGAGCGGTGCCCTGATGATACGTGAGGGCGTGAGCCTCACCTTCTACATGCGTCATTCTCATGCGGAGGTTGCACAAGCGGTGCTGCGCTCGCTGGAACTCTACCGACGCGCGGTACAGCCCCATGAATTCCGCCAATACTCCTACGAAGCAGGGGGAGCGCTGCGACTCGATGAAGCAGGCTGGGAGCGAAACCGGCGTGAGCTGCTCGATGACCACAGTGCCATCATCCAGATGTACGGTGGCGAAGAGAGCGAGTATCGGTTCGTTTACTACGGCAGACCTATCGACGAGCCACTGCCCTGGGAGAATGCCGCGGACATGGTGTGCGCGGTGAGCTTTTGGCTGCCTACCGAATACCTGGAAGAGCATGGTCCGGGGCGGGTGCGCGAGCTGGCGCTGGAGTTGGGAGCCCCCCTGCCCTTCTGCTCCGGCCATGCGGGTCTCGCCTTCAACTGCGAGACCGACATCGTGGGCACCTGGGGAGAAGTCCTCAAGTTGTGTTTTCGCTACCCGGGCATGGAGATTCCCAGCCCCAACCTGCTCTCGTTGGAACTCGGCACGCGGGTACGGACGATCAATTGGCTGACCTTCCTGGGCCAGCCGGTGCTCGGAGAAGTGGGGGGCGTGGCCGGGCTGCGCTCGCGCCTGGGAGACCCCGGCACCACCGTGCAGGAGTTGGAGGGAGAGCGGGCCGTCCTCACCCTGGGCCCGTGGCCCGAGGCCGGTGACACCGAGCAGGGCAAGCTCCTCCCTGCCTACCGGGAACTGGCACATGTGCTGGAGCCCTGGCTCTACCAGGAGAAGCTCCGCTCGCGTCTCCCCGCAGACCATGAGGTGCTCCGCTGGGAACGTCGCTTCCTCGATTGAGCCCGTGGCCGCCTGACGAGGGCTCCTCTCCTCGTCGCCAGGCAGGCAGGCAACCGGGGCGGAATCGGATGGATGTCCGTCGGTGAACGGTTGCACCCCGGTCCGAATGGTTCGGACCGGAGGGATCCATGCACCGACTGTACTGCCTGGCGCTCGGCGCGTTGACCGCGGCGCTCACCTTCACCGCTGGCTCGGCCAGCGCGGCGGGACTGACCCGCCAGCCCTACCTGCAAAAGGTGGGACCGGAGACCGCCACCGTGGCCTTCCGCCTGGACTCCTCGTGCGTCCCCACGGTGAGCTACGGCACCCAAGGCTCCACCGACCAGCTCGCCCCATCGGCGGATTCCGGTCGCATCCATGCCATCCGCCTCGACGGCCTTCAGCCCGGCACCGAGTACACCTACCTCGTGGACGCCTGCGGCGCGCGCACCACGCCCCAGCGCTTCACCACCGCCCCCGTGCCCGGCACCCGCCGCGTCCACTTCACCACCGTGGGCGACTTCGGCATGAACAACAACGACCAGAAGGACGTGGCCAACGCCATGCTCGGTCGCAAGCCGGAACTCTTCCTGGCGCTCGGTGACAACGCCTACTCCTCGGGCACCGAGGAGGAGCTCCAGAACAACCTCTTCGTGCCCATGGCGCCGCTGCTCGCCCAGGTGCCCTTCTTCGCCACTCCGGGCAACCACGAGTACGTCACCAACCAGGCCCAGCCCTACTTCGACAACCTCTACCTGCCCACCAGCCCCAGCGGCGGCGAGCGCTACTACTCCTTTGACTGGGGCCACGTGCACTTCGTCGCCCTGGACTCCAACTGCGCCATCGGCCTGGCCTCGGCGGATCGCTGCACCATGGCCGCGCAGAAGAAGTGGGTGGAGGAGGACCTGGCCGCCAGCACCGCCGCCTGGAAGATCGTCTTCTTCCACCACCCGCCCTGGAGCAGCGGCGACCACGGCTCGCAGCTGAAGATGCGCCGCGAGTTCGCGCCCCTCTTCGAGAAGTACGGGGTGGACCTGGTTCTCACCGGGCATGACCACCACTACGAGCGCTCGTACCCGATGAAGGGCGACGCCATGGCCGCCTCGGGCAGCCGAGGCATCCCCTACCTCGTGGTGGGCAGCGGTGGCGCGTCCCTGCGTCCGTTCGTCAACGGCAGGCCCTCGTGGACCGCGGTGCGCAACGACGTGGACCACGGCTACCTCGACGTGACGGTGGAGGACGGCACCCTCACCGCCCAGGCCCTGACGCCTTCCGGCAAGGTGATGGACAGCTTCAGCCTCACCAAGGACCTGCCCCCGCTCCAGGCCGGCGCCCCCTCCCCCTCGGCGCCCCCGAGCGGCGCGCAGCCCGGCGCCCCCCAGCCCTCCACCGGCAACCCCGCTCCGGGCTCCGTCTCCAGTGGCCCCGGGCTGCCGACCGACCCGAATTCGCCGGCCGGACTGGGCCCGGAGGCGGCTGGCTGCTCGGCTGGCCCAATGGCGGCGCTCCTCCCCACGGGGGCCCTGCTGCTCCTCGGGGCCCTGCGCCGCCGTCGGCGCCAGCGCTAGCCAGGAGAGCGGCGGAGGAGCCGGAGGCGCCCTGGACATGGCCCAGGGCGCTTCCACTCTTGTCATTGAACGCCCGGAATGAGATGCGCCAGCCATGAAGAAGAACGCACGCCCGCCCGCACGGGCGCCCAAGTCCCGCCGTGAGCCATCCGCCTCCTCCTCGGAGGCCCATCGCTCCGTCCGCCCCATCCGAGAGGATCTCGTCCTCCAGGCGTGCCTCGAGGCCTATGGCTTCGTCCGCCACGAGGGCCGCCTCGCCGACCGGGCCCTGGACTTCACCCTCCGCAACAAGAAGAACCTCTACTCCAACGAGCGCCGGGCCGTGGCCGAGCGGGTGTACGCCCTGCTCCGTCGCCAGCGCACGGTGGACTTCCTCCTCGAGCACACCTACCGGGACTTCGCCCGCCTGGACAAGACGCGCCAGGACGTGCTCCGGCTGGCCGCCTCGCGCATCCTCCATGGCGAGGCCGTGGACGACGTGGCGCAATCCTCCGCGCTGGCGGGCCCGGGAGCCGCCGCGCTGGCCGCGCTTCCCGAGGCCGCCCGGGCGCTGGAGGCCCTCCCCAGGGAGAAGCGCTTCCCCCTCGCCGCCTCCATTCCGGACTTCCTCGCCCCGCGCCTCCGCGAGGTGTTCGGCGCGGACGCCGAGCGCGCCCTCGAGGCGATGAACGAGCGCGCCCCCCTCACCGTGCGCATCAACGGCTTCAAGGGGGACCGCGAGCAGCTGCGCGCGCGGCTGGAGCAGGAGGGCGTCTCCGCCACCCCCACCCCGCTGTCGCCCCTGGGCCTCATCCTCGACACGCGCACCAATGCCTTTTCGATGGAGGCCTTCCGCGAGGGCTGGTTCGAGATTCAAGACGAGGGCAGCCAGCTGCTCGGCATGTTGGTGGACGCGCCGCCCACGAAGGTGGTGGACGCGTGCGCGGGCGCGGGTGGCAAGACGCTCCAGCTCGCCGTGCAGATGAAGAACCGGGGGGACCTGCACGCCCTGGACATCGACGAGCGCCGCATCGACGAGCTGCGCAAGCGGGCGCGCCGGGACGGCGTCCACAACGTGCGCACCCAGCTCATCCCCCCCGAGGGCTCCGAGGCGGACGAGGCCATCGCTCCCCTCAAGGGCAAGGCGGACCGGGTGCTGGTGGACGCCCCGTGCAGTGGTACCGGAACCTTCCGCCGCAAGCCGGACGCGCGCTACCGCCTCACGCCCGAGATGATTGACGACCACGTGGCGCGGCAGAAGCGACTGCTGGCGCGCTTCGCCCAGATGGTGAAGCCGGGCGGCCGGCTCATCTACGGCACGTGCAGCGTGCTGCGCGAGGAGAACGAGGCGGTGGTGGAGGACTTCCTCGCCAAGCACCCGGACTTCTCGGTGCGGCCGGTGACGGAGGAGCTCGGAGCGGAGCTGGGCGCGAAGGTGAGCCAGGGAGGGCCCTTCCTGCGGCTCGCCCCGCACCTGCACAACACGGATGGCTTCTTCGGAGCCATCCTCGTGCGCGCGAAGTCGAAGTAGCCTCTCGCCTCCGGGGCGGCCCCACCCGCCCCGGGGGATGACCCCCTGCCCACTGGAGGGCGCGGAATGCCGGAAGCGGTCCACTATCGGGTCTCGATGCCGCGACCCCACTCGCACCTCTTCGAGGTGGAAGCCACCTTCCCCGCAGGCCCGGACACGCTCGACGCCCTCCTGCCGGTGTGGACGCCGGGCAGCTACCTCGTGCGCGAGTTCTCCCGCCAGGTGCAGGACATGAGCGCCTCGGCCCCGGCAGGCGAGCCCCTGCCCGTGCAACGCGTGGACAAGCGCACCTGGCGCGTCCGGGCCCAGGGCCGCGCGGTGACGCTGCGCTACCGCGTCTACGCCAACGAGCTCACCGTGCGCACCAGCCACCTGGATGGCAGCCACGGCTACTTCAACGGCGCCACCCTCTTCCTCTACACCGAGGCCACGCGCGGCCTGGAGCACCACGTCACCGTCCAGGCCCCCGAGGGGTGGAAGACCTTCGTCGCGCTGGAGCAGCGAGGCGAGGCCTTCATCGCGAACGACTACGACGAGCTGGTGGACAGCCCCTTCGAGGTGGGCCCGCACACGCCCCTGTCCTTCACCGCCGCGGGCGTGCCGCACGAGGTGGTGGTGTGGGGGGACACGGTGCCGGACGCGGTGCGGCTGTGCTACGACCTCCGGCGCATCTGCGAGGCGCAGGCGGGGATGTTCGGCGGCCTGCCCATGCGGCGCTACCTCTTCCTCCTCTACCTCACGGACAAGGGCCGCGGAGGGCTGGAGCACAAGGCGTCCACCGCCCTCCTCTTCCCGCGCGCGGGGCTTCAGAACTCGCGCGGCTGGGAGGACCTGCTCACCCTGGCCGCCCACGAGTACTTCCACCTGTGGAACATCAAGCGGGTGAAGCCCCGGGCGCTGGTGCCCTTCGACTACGGACAGGAGAACTACACCTCGCTGCTGTGGGCCTTCGAGGGGGCCACGTCCTACTACGACAACCTCTTCGTGCTGCGCGCGGGGCTGATGGGCGCGAGCCGCTACCTCACGCGTCTGGGCGAGACGCTCTCCCACCTGCACGCCACCCCGGGCCGCAAGACGCAGACGCTCGCCGAGGCCTCGCTGGTGAGCTGGGTGAAGCACTACCGCCCGGACGAGCACTCACCCAACAGCGCCATCTCCTACTACCTCAAGGGCGAGGTGGTGGCGGCGCTGCTGGACCTGGAGATCCGCCGCGCCACGAGCGACGCGAAGAGCCTCGACGACGTGATGCGCCTCTTGTGGCACCGCCATGGCGACGAGTCCGGCGTGCCCGAGGACGGCGTGGAGGCGGCGGCCTCGGAGGTGGCCGGGAAGGACCTGAACGCCTTCTTCGACCGGGCGGTGCGCACCACGGAGGAGCTGGACTACTCCGTCTTCTCGCACGTGGGCCTGGAGGTGCACTTCCGCCCGCGCGAGTCCTCCAGCGACAAGGGCGGCATCCCGGTACGGTCCAAGGGCGAGTCCAGGCCCAAGGGCTGGCTGGGCATCACCACCAAGGGGAGCGCCACCGTCGCCGTGGTGCTGGACGGCTCGCCCGCGCAGGAGGCGGGGCTGTATGTGGAGGACGAGCTCGTGGCGCTCGATGGCTGGCGGGTGGATGGCGCGGGGTTGCTGTCCCGCTGCGAGGACAAGGCTCCTGGCGACACGGTGCACCTCACGGTGTTCCGCCGGGACAGGCTGGTGGAGGTACCGGTGACGCTCGGCCAGAAGCCCGCGGACGCGGTGTGGCTCGCCCGCGTGGACAGGCCCACCGACGCGCAGAAGGCGGCCTGGCACGCGTGGCTGGGCACACCCTGGGAAGAGTCGGGGTAGGATTCCCCGCCAGGAATCCGCCATGCCCCAGAAGCCTCTCGCCCGTTGTAAACGCCACCCCTCCGCCTCCGCCGGATGGAACTGTGCGGACTGTGGCGCCGCGCTCTGCCCGGACTGCGTGGAGGCGCGGCGGATGCATACGGTGGACCTGCTCGCCTGCCGCGAGTGCGGTGGACAGGCCGACCCCGTCGTCATCCACCGCTCCGAGCAGGCTCCGCTCGCCACCCGGCTCGGCGACGTCTGGCGCTATCCCTTCACCCAGAACGGCGTGGCGCTGGGGCTGGCCCTCGGGACGCTGCTGACCGTCCTCGGCTACATGACGCGGATCTCCTTCGCCCTGGCACGGTGGATCCCCGCCGTGCTGTGCGCCGGCCTCTTCTGGGGCTGCTTCTTCGCCATCGTGCGCTCCAGTGCGCGCGGCGAGAACGACGTGACCACCCCGGACTACTCCGACCTCGTGGCCGACTGGGTCGCTCCGGCCCTGAGAGGCTTGCTGGCCACGAGCGTGGTGTGGCTCCCGCTCCCGCTCTACTTCGTGTTCGTGGGTGACTGGGACGTGGGCCAGTACACCGCGAGTCTGCTGGACGACCCCATGTTCTACGCCACCGGCGCGTTGCACGCCGTCCCGGTGGAGCGGTGGGTGAACGACCCCGTCGCCTGGCTGCTGGGGCTCACCGGCCTGGCCTACCTGCCCATGCCCCTCGTGCTGGCGGCGACCGGCGCGAGCGTGCTGGACATGATGAACCCGGTGAAGGGCGTGCGCGTCATCCGGCGCCTCGGGCGGGACTATGGGGTGATGCTGGGCGCCCTGTTCACACTGGGGCTCGTGTTCCTCGTGGTCCGCTTCCTCGCCTCCGAAATCCTCGCGCTGGACTACGGCATCGGCACGCGCTGGCTCGCCGAGATCCTCGAGGTCTTCGTGCCCTTCATCATGGCGCGCGTGCTCGGGCTGCTCCTCTATACGCGCGGCGACGTGCTCGGGTACGGCGCTCCGAGCGACTACTGGACGCCCGTGCTGCTGCACGCCACGCCTGGCACCACACTGCGCGTGGACGGTACCCTGGCCCCCGCCCCGAAGGCCCTGGGCGCCGCCACTCCGGAGGCCCCCGCGCCCACGGAGCAGGTGCAGGCGCTCGCCAGGGCGGTGGAGAAGCGCGACATCCCCCTGGCGCTCGCGCTCTACCAGATGCTGGAGGGAGTGCCCCCCAACGCCATCGCCCCGGCGCTGCACCTCTTCGTCGGGCAGGCGTCGGCCACGCAGGGAGACTACGCCCTGGCCGTGCAAGCGCTGGAGGCCGCCGCCGACGTGGCCCCGGAGGATCCCCTCGCCCCGCGCGCCCTCGTCCTCCTGGGCCGCGTGCTGGACGAGCACCTGCGGGACCCGGCGCGTGCCCAGGGCGTCTACCAGTACATCGTCGACAGGTACCCGGATACGGACGCCTCGCGCTTCGCCCAGGGCCGCCTTCCGCCCACCACCTGACACCCGGCGTTGCCGAAACGAGGGGGCGTGCGCAATCCCTCCGCATGCTCCGGGCTCGCCATGCACTGCTGCTCCTCGGCCTCGTGCCGCTCGCCTCCTGTGATGGGGGCTTGCGGGTGAACCGCCAGGGAGACCCCTGTGTTGGAGACCTCATCACGCTGCGGGTGGAGGTGGTGGACGCACAAGGCAGGCCGGTGAAGGATGCCACCGTCACCGCCACCCACGTGGCCTCGGAGGTGTCAATCACCGGCACCACCAACGACCGGGGCGTCACCACCGCGGTGAACGAGGAGCTGGGCGAAGGCACCGTGCGCGTGATGGCCACGTCAGGCTCCAAGGTGAGCCCGCCTGCCCAGGTGACCTGGACGTGTGACGGGTGCAACTGCAACCCGGAGCCCTCCACGGTCCAGCTCCAGCTCAATCCGTAGGCCTCTCTGGCGACCGGCCCTTCACTCCTCGTTTGTCGCGGGGGGCATGAGTCGCTATAGGTTGAGGTCGCCATGTCGAGCGTGGAAGACCTCCTCCAGCAGTCCCTGTCCGAGCTGACCGAGCGCTACGTCACCCAGGAGCGTTCCGTGCCCGTGGGGCTCCTGGAGGCGCTGGAGGCGGACAGCCGTCAGGGCGCGAAGACGCTCGCCCGCCGCATCCGCGCCCTGAAGGGGAAGAACCGCGCCGAGGGCCAGCGCCTGCGCCACCTGCTGCGCTTCGAAAGCGAGCTGTGGGAGCAGGGCCACACCCACATCGCCGGAGTGGACGAGGCCGGCAGGGGCCCGCTCGCCGGCCCGGTGGTCGCCGCGGCGGCCATCCTCCCCAAGGGCTGGAAGCTGGAGGGGCTGGACGACTCGAAGAAGATCGCCGACGAGGAGCGCCGCGAGGAGCTGGCCGAGGCCATCAAGCGCGGGGCGGTGGCATGGGCGGTGGGAGAGGCCAACTCGGAGGAGATTGATCGGCTCAACATCCGTCGGGCGAGCCTGCTGGCCATGCACCGCGCGCTCCAGGCGCTGGGCATCCAACCGACGTATGTGCTGCTGGATGCCTTCACGATTCCCGAGTGCACCCTGCCCCAGCGCGGCATCATCAAGGGAGACGCGCTCTCGCTGAGCATCGCCGCGGCGTCGGTGCTGGCGAAGACGGCGCGGGACAGGCTGATGCGGGAGCTGGACGTGCGGTACCCGGGCTATGGCCTCGCCGAGCACAAGGGCTACCCGACGGCCTCGCATGTCCAGGCCATCCGGGAGCGGGGGGTGCTGCCCATCCACCGCCGCAGCTTCGGGCCGGTGCGGGAGTGCCTGGGAATCGCCGAGCCCGTGCCGGCCGCCGGCCCCGTGCAGGGAGACCTCTTCACGGGGAACGAACAACCGTGAGCGCGGACAAGGACATCGACGCCTGGCTCGCGGAGAAGGGCATCACCGGTTCGGACTCCCGGACGCGGGCCCGCAACGCGCTGGAAGAGACGGGGCTCACCAGTGCTCGCAAGGTGCGCATCAGCGAGCCCAAGCTGCCGCGGGCCGAGCAGGTGCTGGCCGAGCGCTTCTACCGGGTGTGCACGGCGACCGAGTGCCAGCAGGTGGCGAGGGCGAGTGGGCGGGAGCCCTTGCCGGTGGAGCCGCGCAGCCACTGCGAGCACTGCGGGGGCTCGAACAACCGGCGCGCGGAGGTGGCCTTCCTGGAGGCATGCCTGCGCCACCGGGTGCGCAAGGTGGTGGTGGTGGGCGGCTCGCCATCCGTGCGCGAGGAGCTGGAGGCGAAGCTCGGCGGGCAGCTTGAGTTGCGCATGGTGGACGGCACCGAGCGGCGCACGGCGGGCAAGGCGCAGGGTGACTTGGAGTGGGGAGACCTGGTGCTCGTGTGGGGCGCCACGGAGTTGCACCACAAGGTGAGCACCCACTACACGCAGCCGGGCACGCCCCACCGCCACAAGGTGGTGCACGTGGCCCGGCGAGGCGTCGCCGCGCTGCTCGAGGCGGGCATCACCCACCTCGAGCGGTAATGGCTATTCCTCCTTCGACCAACCTGTCAGGTAACGTGCCACAGACTCGTCCATGAGAAATAGCCATGCCCTCTCCCTCGCCACTCACGCGGCGCCCCAGAGCGACCGCCTTTAGTGTTGAAGATCTGCTGGACCATGTTCGACAGGGGAGCATCCGCATTCCTGAGTTCCAGCGACCGCTCAAATGGAAGGCCAGGGATATCGGTGAGTTGCTGGACAGTATCTACCGAGGCTATCCCATCGGAACCCTGCTCTTCTGGCAACGCGAGGCGCCCGCCGCTCACATCGAAATCGGTCCGGTGCAACTGGACGCCCCTCAAACCGCTCAAGCGTTGTGGGTCGTGGATGGTCAACAGCGCCTCACCGCACTCACTGGAGTGCTTCTTCACCCAGCCCTGGATGGCGAAGGTAACCACGACGACTTCAGTCTCTACTTCGACTTGAAGAAAGAGGACTTCGTCCGACCAACCCGTCGGGAGCGGACACCCTCTTATTGGCTCCCCATGAACGTGGTGGTGGACAGCGAACTGCTGCTCGGCTGGCTGGATCGCTATCCTGGCCGGGCTGAGCACCCCGAGCACACCAAGACAGCCATCAAACTTGGCAAGATGATCAGGGAGTACCAGATACCGGCGTATATCGTCGAAGCCGATGCGGAGGAAACCCTCCGCATCATCTTCGAACGACTGAACTCCACGGGGAAGGCACTCTCCGAAGCCGATGTCTTCCACTCGCTCCATGGAGGGCTGAGCCGGGAGCAGCCATCGGATCTTCGCGCGCTGTCCCGAAGCTTGGAGAAGATGGAATTTGGCACCCTTGATGAGGAATGGCTGCTCAAGGCCGTGCTTGCTATCGAAGGTCTCGACATCACTCGGGACTTCCGATCGCAGCTTGACCGGGGGCATGACCTGACAAGTGCGCTCCGCCAAACGGAACGCGCGCTGCGCGACGCCATCGTCTTCCTCAAGCGAGATGCAGGCATTCCTCGCATCGAACTCCTACCGTACAAACTCCCCCTTGTCATCCTGGCGCGCTTCTTCCACCTTAATCCTGAACCGTCCTCTCGCTCACGTGAGTTGCTTGCAAGATGGCTCTGGAGGGGTGCAATCACCACCTTCCACAGGGGCGAGAGTATTCCCACGGTCCGTAAAAGTTTAACCATCATCGGGCGGAATGAAGACGAGTCCGTGCAAGCACTGCTCGCCGAACTTCCCAAAGCACCCACCAAGAAATTTGACCTGGGTGACTACAATTTCCGTACTGCGGAAACCAAGCTACAGGTCAACGCCCTACTCGCACTACATCCGCGAGATCTTCGCTCCGGCGAACTCATAGATGTTCCCACGCTCATCGGGGCGGAAGGGGCTGCCGCCCTGCGCCCCATTTTCACATCAGCCCCGCGCCCGCGCCCCGATGCAGTGGATACAGTCAAGCTCAAGATGCGGATGCAGGGGCTCGCCAATCGACTCATCCACCCGACATTGGAGGAGCAGTCGCTGCTCACCGCGCTCTCTCAACCCCTTCCTCCTGAGGTGCTAAGCAGCCATGGAATCCCCGAACTAGCGTTCTTGGCACTCCAGCACGGAGACAGATTGGGCTTCTTAATCATTCGGCAGAGCTTCCTTGAGCATCATGTAGAGAGGATCCTGGACTCGCGAGCACGTTGGCTGGAATCAGATCGCAAGTCACTCCAGTCCCTGCTCGTCGTCGACGAGGAGGCGTGAGGTGCGAGACCTGGGCAGAGAGTTCGGCGTCCTTGATGTCCGGCTGGGCAATGTCCACGTTGGAACCTTGAGCCTGCTTGAGGACGAAGTCTCGGAGTTTGTCATCTCGGAGGACTACCGGCAGCGCTATCCAAGGCCCGTTCTCGGACAGTTCTTCGAGGATGATCTGACTCGACGACGTTCGAGCCGGATGCGCCTGCTCCCTTTCTTCTCAAACCTCCTCCCAGAAGGACCCCTGCGCGAACTCATCTCGGGGAAGGTTGGCGTACATCCCCAGCGAGAATTCTTCCTCATCGCGCGGCTCGGTGAGGATCTGCCCGGTGCGATCATCGTCACCCCAGCCAGCGTGTTGAGGGGAAATGCCTCCGAGCCTCTAGTGAGCCATGAGGCTGAAACCATGTCCCAGCACGAACAACTCCGATTCTCCCTGGCCGGTGTGCAGCTCAAGTTTTCCATGCTGCGTAAGGATCGCGGCATGACCCTGCCCACGAGCGGTCGTGGCGGCGACTGGATCGTCAAACTGCCCGACAATCGCTACGAATTCGTGCCAGAGAACGAGTTCTCCATGATGAACTGGGCAGACGCAGCTGGCATTAACGTGCCGGAGTTCCATCTGGAAAGGGTCGCCGACCTCGAAGGCCTTCCCGAAGGCGTGGTACTACGCGAGGGCTTGGCCTTTGCCATTCGCCGCTTCGACCGCCCCGAACCCGGCCGGCGTGTGCATATGGAAGACATGGCGCAGGTGCTTGGGCTTTACTCGGACGAGAAGTACAAGAAGTACAATTATGAGACGACTGCGAACGTTTTATTAAATGTGGCCGGGCTAGACGCGTTCCATGAGTTCATTCGCCGGCTTGTCTTCATCATCGCCATTGGCAATGGGGATGCCCACCACAAGAACTGGTCCCTGCTGTACCCAGACGGCATCCACGCGACACTCTCGCCAGCATACGACCTCGTCTCAACTATCCAATACATGCCCAATGAGACCCTGGCGCTGAATCTCGCCCGCTCCAAACGATTTGACGATGTGTCGTTTGAAGCATTCGAACGGCTTGCGCGCAAGTTGGGGCTTGGCGGGGACGAAGTACTCCCAATCGTGAGAGCAGCCGTAGAATCCACGCTCGATTCCTGGAGCAGTCTACGCGCCGAACTCCCCATGCCGGAGAGCTACAAACAACGTATCGAAAAGCACTGGGAGAAAGTGCCACTACTCGGGATGAAGTAGATTCTATCGCGCTGCTCGAGGCGGGCATCACCCACCTCGAGCGCTGAGCCGCGGGCTACTCGTCGTTGCTGCGCAGCGCCGCGAGGACGTTGAGGTCCTCGAGCGTGGTGACGTCGCCCGTGGTCTGCTTGCCACCGGCCACGTCGCGCAGCAGCCGGCGCATGATCTTCCCCGAGCGCGTCTTCGGCAGGCCTTCGGCGAAGCGGATTTCATCCGGCCGGGCGATGGCGCCGATCTCCTTCGTCACGTGGGCGCTCAGCTCCTTCTTGAGCTCCGGCGAGGGCGCGAGCCCCTTCTTCAGGGTGACGAAGGCCACCAGCGCGGTGCCCTTGAGCTCGTCCGGGCGGCCCACCACGGCGGCCTCCGCGACGGACTTGTGGGCCACGAGCGCGCTCTCCACCTCGGCGGTGCCCAGGCGGTGGCCGGCCACGTTCACCACGTCGTCCACGCGGCCCATCAGCCAGAAGTAGCCGTCGTTGTCCCG
>NZ_DASVWK010000607.1:0-3028 GCF_036389735.1 Archangium sp.
ACTGAAAGGTGGGGGGACAACATCCTGACCCACTGCCCGGGTGTGTTTCTACCCTCCTTTGGCGCACCGCGTAGGCCGGGGGAGGGGTTATGAAGTCCTCGCAGCCCGTTCCGGAGGCCTGTCGTGTCCGAGCGTCCCGCCGAGCCCCACGCCTTGTCCGCCGAGTCCGACATCGATCGCCTCGGTCCCACGCGCCGACCAGACGAGCGGCCGGTGATGTACCAGAGCTGGCGCCACCTCCTCTTCCTCCACTGGTCGCTGCCGCCCGAGGTGGTGGCGCCGCTGCTGCCGCCGGGCTTGACGCTCGACACCTTCGGGGGCCGGGCCTGGGTGGGGCTGGTGCCCTTCACCATGCGCGGCGTGCGTCCCCGGGGCCTGCCCGCGGTGGGCTTCCTGTCGGACTTCCACGAGACGAACGTGCGCACGTACGTCCACTTCGAGGGACGCAACCCGGGCGTCTGGTTCTTCAGCCTGGACGCCGCCAACGCCATCGCCGTGCGGCTCGCGCGAAGCTGGTTCAAGCTGCCGTACCACTACGCGGGGATGGAACTCACCGCCGGGCCCGGGGGCGAGTCGTTCGCCTACCGCTCCGAGCGCCACTGGCCGGGGCCCACGCCGGCCACCTGCGCCGTGCGGTGCACGCCCAGGGGCTCCGCCTCCGCCTCCACGCCGGGCACGCTCCAGCACTTCCTCGTCGAGCGCTACTTCCTCTACTCCACCGCCAACGGGGTGCTCTTCCGAGGCCAGGTGCACCATCCGCCCTATCAGGTGCGGGGCGCGGACGTGGAGGCGTTGGACGAGTCCCTCCTGGCCGCCGCGGGCCTGCCTCGTCCCCCCGAGCCGCCCCTGGCGCTGTTCTCGGAGGGAGTCGACGTCGACGTGTTCAGCCTCAGGCGCGTGGAGCGGTGACGCCCCAGGCCCTTGGGCTCAGCAGTCGGAGGCGCAGGTGCCGCTGCTCTCCGTCGGTTGGCACACCCCGTCACCGCAGCGGTAGATGTCCTGCGCCCGGAGGCGCGTGGTGATGGGGCGGTAGGTGGTGCCGTTGTAGGAGCAGGACGTGTAGAAGGTGTTCGTCGCGTCGCGGGTGCAGTACTGCGAGCAGCTCCCCGCGTACACCATGGGCGAGCACTGCGACGCGCTCGCGCCGGTGCCAGCGAGGCCGCACACGCGTGGGGTGCTCTCGTTGCTCGCCAGGGACAGTCCATCGTTGGCGCCGAAGACGCCCGTGCTCCCGTCGAAGAGGTTGCCGAAGAAGCACGCCTCCCGCACACCGTAGTCCGTCAGCTCCTGGCTCGTGGTGGGGATGGCGTTGCCGGCCCCATCCAGCCCCAGCAGCGAGATATTGACGTGGATGTTGAACTTGTTGGCGTGCGCTGCCATGCAGGCCGACACCACCTGCTCCTCCACCAGGGTGGCCGCGTTGCCGCTGGCCCAGCCCGGGGCGAGCCCCAGCACTCCCTGCCACGTATAGGTGATGCCCGAGTTCGTGTACGTCCGGCTCTCGCCCGCGGGCACCGCGCAGGCCACCACGTACTTCATCACCTCGTTGCGCAGCGTGGTGTCCGCCTGGAACCAGTCGCGGAAGGCGTTCGTCGACAGGCCGTTGAGGTTGAGACCGTTGAGGTTGAGGCCGTTGAGGTTGAGGCCGTTGCCCTCGACGATGGAGTGCGAGGTATTGCCCAGAGCCTCCGTCTCCTCCGGGAAGGCCGCCTCCGGTCCGCAGCCAACGGCGCAGGCCAGGAGGAGTGTGATGAGAACGCCTGACCGCGTCGGATACAGCTCCCAACCACCGCGCCGAGACTCGAGAGTCTTCAACAGCATGGGCCCACCCCCTGGGAACGGATGTCGCGGGTATTTCGCCGTGCTTCTGCTTCCCCCTCGCGGAACCCCTCGGGTACGGCCCGACAACTTGAGTTCCACGTGAACAGTGTGAACGCAGTCAGAACGGGAAAAAAGGACCCCCCCGGCAAGCCGGCCATCACGGTCAGAATTGAGACACCGGATGGGGTGAATGCGCGAGCCGGTGCGCTCGACTGTGCCGAGGAGTGGAAGGCTTTTCACGTCACGTCCGTGGACGTGAGAGGTCCTCGTGAGGCGCGAGGCGCCTCACGTCGTTTCGGGGAGGGTGTGGGGAGCCGTCAGCTCGCCAGCGGCGGGGTGCAGGCGCGCGCGGCCGAGGGGGTGACGGCGAAACCACTCGCGTCTCGCACCACCCAGCCGGCGATGTCCGCCAGGGGACCGCCGGTGATGTCGATGCCGTCCGGGCCGCGGCGCGCATCCACCTGACCCACGTGGACGCAGGTGCGCACGCTCACGCGCGAGCCGGCCGTGCGAGCCCGGGCGCGCTCCTGGAGCTTCCGCGCCGTCTCCAGCAGCGCGTACGGCTCCTGGAGCGGGGACTCGTCGATGAGCCGCACGCCTAGCAGCGCCATGCCCGTCTGCACGGCGAGCACGAAGCCCGCGGCGCGCAGCTCCTGCTCCAACCCGTCGAGCACGTCGGCCACGGTGGCGTACGCGGCGTCATCCTCGGCCCCCTCCTCGAGCTCCACCTCGGCGTGGAGGGCGAAGGCGCGCACGCTGCTGCCGGCGGCCGGCAGGTGCTCGGCGGAGGAGGGGAACACCGCCTCGCGCAGCGCGGCACGGAAGCCGGCCACGTCCGGGAAGCGTCGCTCCGCCTCCTTCTCCAGGCAGCGCAGCACCACCGCGTCCACCGCGGGCGGCACGGGCGCCGAGGCGCTCGGCCGGGGCGGCGGCGCCTCCAGGTGCATCCGCTCCACCTCCATCCGGTCCTCGGACTGGTAGGGGTAGTGGCCCGTCAGCATCTGGTAGAGCAGCACGCCCAGCGCGTAGATGTCCGTGGCCGGCCCGATGATGCCGCTGCGGAACTGCTCGGGCGCCATGGCTTGCGAGGTACCCAGGCGCTGGCCCGCCATCGTCAGCCCCTCCTGCCCCGGCTCCGGGTGGATGAGCTTGGCGATGCCGAAGTCCAGGAGCTTCACCACGGGTGGATCCGCCTCGGACACCACGG
>NZ_DASVWK010000608.1:0-5942 GCF_036389735.1 Archangium sp.
AGGATGACACGGCGCGCCTGGAGCAGCGCCCCCATGCCCAGCGTGAGCGCCGCCATTGGCACCCGCGACGCGTCGTCCCCGAAGAAGGAGGCCACCGCCTGGCGTGACTCGCGCGACAGGCGCTCCCGGTGGCTGGCGGCCTGGAGGCTGTCCCCCGGCTCGTTGAAGGCCACCTGCCCGTTGGGCCCGATGCCCAGCAACACCAGCTCCAGGCCCCCCGCCGTCCCCAGCTCGGCGTCGTAGCGGGCGCACTCCCGCTCGGCCCGCTCCGCGCTCCCATCCAGGAAGTGGATGCGCTCGGGTGCCAGGTTGACGTGCTGGAAGAGGTGGCGCTCCATGTACGCCCGGAAGCTGCTCGCGTCATCCGGCGGGAGGCCGAGAAACTCGTCCAGGCTGAAGGTGGTCACCTGGGACAGGTCCAGTTCCCCGCGCCGGTGCAGGGCCACCATCTCCCGGTACACGTTGAGGGGCGAGCGGCCCGAGGGCAGGCCGAGCACCAATGAGGGCTTCTCCCGGACCGTGGCGGCGACATGGGCCGCGCAGGCGGCCGCGGCTTCCTGCTCGGTGGCGAAGACACGAACGTTCAAGGCGGGGCCCGACGCGTGAGGGGGCGCGCAGCATAACGAAAGCCCTCTGCCCGACAAAGCAGCGTGTCACCCGTCGCATCGGCCCAGACAGGCACCGCGAGCCAGGTAGGGTCTCCCGCCCACTGGGGCCTCGCCCGCCCGCCCGCCTCGCCCGCCCGACCGTCCACCCTCCCTCCGTGGGCAGACTGGCTCCGTTGCTGGCGAGCGGTTTGGGTCAACTTCCGGCATGAATCACCCCAGAGGTGCGTTAGAAGGGCACCTCATGAAAGTCGCCGTTCTTACAGGCGGGGGTGATTGCCCCGGCCTCAATGCAGTCATTCGCGCCGTCGTCCGCCGGGCTTCCGCCCATGGCTTCGAGATGATGGGCCTGCGCGACGGATGGAAGGGCCTCCTGGAGGACAACCACTTCCGCCTCACGCGCGAGACCACCTCCGGCATCCTCCACCGCGGAGGCACCATCCTGGGCACCTCCCGCGTCAACCCGTTCAAGGTCGAGAACGGGTTGGAGAAGGTGAAGCGGGCCATGGAGCGCAATGAAATCCACGCCGTCATCGCCATTGGCGGTGAGGGCACGCTTTCCGCCGCCACGCGCATGTCCCAGGAGGGCCTGCGCATCGTCGGCGTGCCGAAGACGATCGACAACGATCTCAACGGCACGGACTTCACCTTCGGCTTCGACACCGCGGTGACCATCGCCACCGAGGCCATCGACCGGCTGCACTCCACCGCCGAGTCGCACAAGCGCGTCATCGTGTGCGAGGTGATGGGCCGGCACGTGGGGTGGATCGCCACCTACGCGGGCATGGCCGGCGGCGCGGACGTGATTCTCGTCCCCGAGGTCCCCGCGGACCTGGTGCGGGTGGCCGAGCACATCAAGCACCGGCACTCCACCGGGCGCTCCTTCTCCATCGTCGTGGTGGCCGAGGGCACGCGCATCAAGGCGGCCGAGGACGAGCAGGAGCACCTGGTCACCTCGGGCGCACTGGACGAGGCCGGCCGGCCCCGCCTGGGTGGCGTGGGCGCCATCGTGGCCAACGAGATCGAGCGGCGCACGGGCTACGAGACGCGCGTGTCGGTGCTGGGTCACATCCAGCGCGGTGGCGCGCCCACGGCGCACGATCGCGTGCTGGCCACGCGCTTCGGCGTCCATGCGTGCGACATGGTGGCCCAGGGCAAGTTCGGCAAGATGGCCGCGCTGCGGGGCAATGAGATCATCAGCGTGGACCTGTCCGATGCCACCCGGGAGCTCAAGAAGGTGCCCCAGGAGTTCTTCGAGGTCGCCCAGGTCTTCTTCGGCTAGGCATGGACCTGTACGCGGAGATGGCGGCCCTCGTGAGCGAGGGCCGTCCGTTCGTGCTGGCCACCGTCATCGAGAGCGCCGGCAGCACGCCGCAGAAGCCGGGCTCGAAGATGGTGGTGCTCGGCGATGGCACCCTGCGGGGCACCGTGGGTGGCGGCGCCATCGAGCATCAGATCCTCCAGGCCGCGCTGGCGCTGCTGGAGGCCCCGGAACAGACGCGCGTCATCGAGACGCACCTCACGCACGAGCTGGGCATGTGCTGTGGGGGGCGGATGAAGGTGTTCCTGGAGAAGCACGGAGCCCCGCCGCGGCTCACGGTGTTCGGCGCCGGGCACGTGGCCAAGGAGCTGGCCCTGCTGGCGCACCAGGTGGGCTTCCGGGTGACGGTGGTGGACGCCCGGCCCGAGTGGGCCAACCCCGAGCGCTTCCCCGGCCTCGAGCTGCTGGTGAAGGACCCGGCCGACCATGCGCGCGCGCTGGCTGGCGGGCCCGAGCAGTACTTCTGCGTCACCACGCATGACCACCCGTTGGACCAGGCGGTGGTGGAGGCGCTGGTGGACAAGCCCTCGGCGTACCTGGGGGTGATTGGTAGCCGGCGCAAGGCCGAGCGCTTCCGGATGCGCCTGCGCGCCGCGGGCGTGGGCGAGGCCGCCATACAGCGGCTGCACTCGCCCATGGGGGTGGACATCGGCGCGCTGACGCCGCGGGAGATCGCCGTCTCCATCGTCGGCGAGCTCATCCGCGTGCGGCGGAGCGCTTAGCCGCGCATCCAGCGGCCGTGGTAGAAGCGCGTGTAGAACTTCGCGCCCGAGCTGTCCTTGACGTCGAACTGTCCGTCCCCGTTGCCGGCGGCGTCACCCGGATCGTTCGCCCGGCAGTCGACGCACCGCAGCTTGTTGGGCCACACGATGCTGCCGCCGTAGGGCTGGCCGTTGTAGGTGCGCGACTCGCCGTACGCCACGCGCGAGTGCACGTGCTCGTCCCAGGGGCCGCCCGTCTTTCCGGCGTAGCCGATGATGGTGTTCATGCCGACGCTGTTGCCCGCGGAGACCGCCACGCTCGTCAGGTGCGCCATGATGGCCCGGTAGCCGTTGTTGCGGACCACCACGTAGTTGCCCAGCGTGTAGTAACCCTCGCTGTCGTAGTAGTCCCAGCCCGCCCACTCCACCGTGCCGGTGATGGCCGGGTACACGTTGGCGTTCTTATGCGCCGGCCAGTCGTTGGCGTAGAACTGGTTGAGCAGCCCGGTGTTGCACTTGCGCACGTGGTAGTTCTGCCCCCACCAGCTGCCGTAGTTGCCACTCATGGCGCTCCAGCCCGGATCCCCGGGGCGGAGGTTGTAGTAGGTGCCGGAGTAGACGGTCGTGTAGCCGCTGTAGAACTTGTTGGTGTAGTCCCAGACCGTCTGCCAGAACATGCCGCCCGGCTGCCCGAACTCGCAGGCCGTCTGCATCGCATGGACGGGAGCCGGGGCCTCCATCTGCTGGGGCTCGCCACCCTCCAGGGCGACCTTCATGGCGCGCTCGGCCTGCGCCTGCTTGTTGAGGGCCAGCTGCTCCGCGGGGGGCTCGGCGCGCATGGCCTGCTCGACGGGCACCAGGTTCAGCGACTGCACCGTCTTCCTGGGCTGCTCGAACTTCAGGCTGGCCAGGACGCCCCGGGCCCGGTTGTCCAGCCCCGGCTCCTCCGTCCACAGGCCGATCCGGTACACCCGCTCTCCATCCGCCACGTACACCAGCGAGTACGAGTCCGTGCCCGGCAACCCGCTCACCGCGATGCCCCGCAGGCCCTGGCCCACCACCACCTCGGTGCGCGTCAGGGGGAACTCCGGGTACTTGCTCATCAGATCCTGGACCAGACCCTCGATCTGCTCCGGCTTCACCTGGTAGGCCAGCGCGATGCGGGCCACCGGCGAGCGCTCATGTCCGCCCGTGCTCGGACCGCTCGGATCGAACAGCGCGAAGCCATAGGTGTTGAACAACACCGGGTCCTTCTGAACACGCCAGTCGCTCGGCACGTCGATGGAGACGCCCGCGACCTCGTCGCTGACCCGCTGCGTCACCACCTCCACGGGGCCAACTGGAACTTCCGTGCTCTCCTGGGGCCCGCAGGCCACCAGCATCGCCGCACAGGACAAAAGGGGACCGATGCGCTTCATCGCCGGCCTCGTCGTCAAAGGGTTGGGAGTACGAGGAGCACCCTACCCTATCCGCTTAAAACAGTTAAGCTGGTTTATCAGGAAAAGAGAAAATTCGTCGTGCCGCGCCGCGCTATTCAAGGAGCACCACTCTTCACGTCTTCTTCCCGGCATTTCCCGGTGTGCCTGCTAGCGCCTGAAGCGCCCGTGCCTACCGTTCCACGTACTCGGTGGGTGGGGGCTGGGGCATGGCACGAAACAGGTGGGCGGCGAGGGTGTGGGCGCTCGTGCTGGGCGCGATGTTCATCACGGGTACAGCGGAGGCAAAGCAGGTGGCCGGCGTACAGATGCCGGACACGCTCACGCTGGAAGGGCGGCGGCTTTCGCTCGCCCACATGGCGCTCAAGGAGAAGCTCTTCTTCAAGGTCTACGTCTGGACGCTGTACATGGAGCAGGTGCCGAGCAGGAAGGCCGAGGCCATCGAGGCCAACTGCCTCAAGCGGCTGCACTTCCGCTTCCTGCGCGATATCCGGCGCGACCAGCTCGTGGAGGCCTTCCGCGACGGCCTCTCCAGCAATCCCGCCATGCGCAGCGCGGCCATGCAGAGGGATCTGGAGCGGATGCTCTCCTCGCTGCGCGACGTGGACGAGGAGGGTGATCTCGTCATCACCTACGTCCCCGAAGGGGGGCTCCACGTCTCCGGCGCGGCCTCCGGTGGCATCAGCATCCCCGGCAAGACCTTCGCGGACGCGCTCTTCACCTCCTGGCTGTCGATGCACCCCATCTTCCCCCATTGATGCGCGCACCGCACATCGTCCTCCTCCTGCTGGCGCTGAGCGCCGGTTGCAGCGACCCCGCCGTCTCCGACCCCGGGCCCTGGCTGGAGGAGCCACTGCCCGCCGAGCCGTCCGACGTCGCGTCTCCCACCGAGGACCCGGTGCCTCCGGGCCGCCCGGTGCCTCCGGGCGACGTGGAGGTCTCGGACGGCGGTACTGAACCCGTGGACGGCGGTACTGAATCGGCCGACAGCGGCACTCCCGTGGTCGATGACCGCGACGTGTTCGGCACGCGCAACCTCTACCCCTCCGTCCCCCAGGGCAGGACCTGGGCCGCCCGGTGGAACGCGCATCCCCGCACGCTGAAGGTGTCGCAGCAGGATCCGTATGACCCGGAGTTCCTGCTCCGAGGCTCGGATCACACGCTGGAGATCCCCGGCAATGGGACGGCGCGCAGCTCGGGAGAGACGATCCGCTTCTACATCGGCACGCCGGACAAGACGTGGCTCAACACCGAGCTGACCGTGTACGCGATGCGCGTGTCGGAGCTGAGCAGCACCCCCGGCTCGACCGGCTTCGAGTTCCAGACGCGCACCCGGGACGGCCACCAGGAGGCCTCCACACGCAATGCGGAGGGACTCGACGTGCGCTGCGACGGACACGCCTATTCCTACTCGCTGCGCTTCGACGGCCGGGCGGTCCTCCAGAAGGAGCTCAAGCACCCCACCTACACGTCCCAGGTGACGAAGCCCCTGTGGGGCGGCCACTCGCTGCCGCGCAACACCTGGGTGGGCATCAAGGTCATCACCTACAACCTGCCCGGCGGACGGGTGAAGCAAGAGCTGTGGCTGGACCTCACCGATGGCGTGAACGGGGGCACCTGGGAGAAGGCCCACGAGCATGTCGACGCGGGCGGATGGAGCATCCCGGCGGAGGTGGCCGCCACCTGCCGGATTCGCGCCGACCAGCGCCTCACCGCCCCCGAGCCGTTCATCATCCTGCGGGGCCACGGCATCCGAGAGCAGTGGTACAAGAAGGCCACCGTCCGGGAAATCCAACCGCCGCCGTAGGGGTGCTAGAAGCCCGCCCACGCGCCGTGTCTCGCACGGGCCCAGGAGGCCAACATGGTGGTGCTCACGGAT
>NZ_DASVWK010000609.1:0-5298 GCF_036389735.1 Archangium sp.
CTTCTCGTCGATGCGCATGAGCTGACCGTAGTCGCCCTGCACCGTGACGTTGCCGCCGAGCGTCTGGAGCACCCGCACCTCGGTGCCCGCGGGCATCACCGCCCGCTCCCCGCTGGGAATCAACGTCACCTCGCAGTCACGTGCGAGCGGTGTCAACATGCCTCTCATCCGCTGCTCCTCCCTACTCCGTCGAGACCGAGGTGTCCTTGCCCTCGAGCGCCGCGCGCAGCGCATGCCACGCCAGGCTCGCGCACTTCACCCGGGCCGGAAACGCGTTCACCCCGGAGAGCACCGCCAGCTTCCCCAGTGCCTCCAGGTCCACGCCCTCGGGGCCCTCCATCACCAGCTTGTGCACCAGCTCGAAGAGCCGGTCCGCCTCCTCGCGCGACAGCTCCTTCACCGCCCCCGTCATCAGCGACGCCGAGGCCCTCGAGATGGCGCATCCCTGCCCCACGAAACCCACGTCCTTGATGACGTCGCCCTCCAGCCGCAGCGTCACCGTGAGCTGGTCGCCGCACAGGGGGTTGTAGCCGTCGGCCCGCCGGTTGGCGCCCTCCGCCTCGCGGAAGTTGCGCGGGCGCTTGCCGTGCTCCAGCACCACCTCCTGGTAGAGGTCCTGCAACTCCGAGCTCATGCGAACACCTCCCGCACCTTGTGCAGCCCTCGTACGAGGGCGTCGATGTCCTCGCGCGTGTTGTACATGGCCAGCGAGGCGCGCACCGTGGCCGCCACCCCGAAGCACGACAGCAGCGGCTGTGCGCAGTGGTGGCCCGCCCGGATGGCCACGCCCTCCCGGTCCAGGATGGTGCCCACGTCATGCGCGTGCACGTCCTCCATGATGAAGGACAGCACCCCGGAGCGCTCGCGCCCCCGCCCCAGCAGCTTCAAGCCCGGCACGCTCTCCAGCGCCCGCGCCCCGTACTCCAGCAAGTCCCGGTCGTGCGCCGCGATGGCGTCCAGCCCCACCGACTCGATGTAGTCCAGCGCCGCCGCCAGCCCCACCGCGCCCGAGATGTCCGGCGTGCCCGCCTCGAAGCGGTACGGCAGCCGGTTGTAGACGGTCTTCTCCATCGTCACCGTGAGGATCATGTCCCCACCGCCCTGCCACGGCGGCATGGACTCCAGCACCGAGGTCTTGCCGTACAGCACGCCGATGCCCGTGGGGCCGAAGGCCTTGTGTCCGGAGAGCGCGTAGAAGTCGCAGTCCAGTTCCCGCACGTCCACCCGGAAGTGCTGGAGCGCCTGCGCTCCGTCCACCAGCACCGGCACGCCCTTGGCGTGGGCCCGCTTCACGATCTCCTTGACCGGGTTCACCGTGCCCAGTGCGTTGGACACGTGCGTCACCGCGAGGATGCGCGTGCGCTCCGTCAGCAGCGCGTCGAGCTGCTCCATCCGCAGGTCGCCCCGCTCGTCCACCGGCACCATCTTCAGCGTGGCGCCCACCCGCTCGCAGAGCATCTGCCAGGGGACGATGTTGGAGTGGTGCTCCATGGCGGTGATGAGCACCTCGTCGCCCGGGCCCACCTTGCCGCGCCCGAAAGACTGCGCCACCAGGTTGACGGCCTCGGTGCAGCCGCGCACGAAGATGATCTCCTTCGTGTCGCGCGCGTTGATGAACCGGCGGATCCGCTCGCGAGCCCCCTCGTAGGCCGCCGTGGAGCGCTCGGAGAGCGCGTGCACGCCCCGGTGCACGTTGGCGTTGTCGTGCGTGTAGTAGCGCACCAGGGCGTCGATGACCGCCTGGGGCTTCTGCGTCGTCGCCGCGCTGTCCAGGTACACCAGCGGCCGGCCCCGCACCTCCTGGTGGAGGATGGGGAAGTCGGCGCGGATGCGCGCCACGTCGAAGTCCTTGCCGCTCATGCCCGACCCTCCTTCGCCCCCGGCAGCTTGCGCCCCAGCAGCTCCTCCACCTGGTCCCTCAGCGTCGCCAGCGGCACCGCGCCCACCACCTCGCTGGCGAAGGCGTGCGTCAGCAGTCGCTCCGCCTCCGCATGGGGAATGCCTCGCGACCGGAGGTAGAAGAGCGCCTGCTCGTCCAGCCGGCCCACCGTCGCGCCGTGCGCGCACTTCACGTCGTCCGCGAGGATCTCCAGCTGCGGTCGCGCGTCCGCCATCGCCCACTCCGACAGGAGGAGGTTGCGGTTGGACTGGCGCGAGTCCGTCTGCTGCGCGTCCGGCCGCACCAGCACCTTGCCGTGGAAGGTGCCCCGCGCCTTGTCATCCAGCACACCCTTGTACAGCTCGCGACTGGTGCAGCGCGGTTGCGCATGATCCAGGTTCGTCCAGTGGTCCAGGTGCTGCGAGCCATGGCCCACGTACAGGCCATTGAGGATGCACTCGCCGCCCTCGGCCGCGAAGGTAGAGGACACCTCGTTGCGCGCGAGCGCCCCCCCCAGCGAGATGAGGTGCGAGGCGAAGTGGCTGTCCCGGCCCTGCTCCACGTGCAGGCTGCCGATATGGAAGGCCGTCTCCGACTCGGCCTGGAGCTTGACGTGCGTCACCCGAGCCCCGGCCCCCAGCACCACCTCCGTCACCGTGTTGGTGAAGGAGACGCCCGGTGTCGCGCCCACGTAGCTCTCCACCAGCGTGAGCTCGCTGCGGTCCCCTGCCAGCACCACCACCCGAGGGCTCGCCAGCGCCACGTGGTTGTCCCCGCGCGCGAGGAAGAGGAGTTGCACGGGCTCGGAGCACACCGTACCGGGTGCCAGTCGAATCAGCGCGCCCTCCTCCAGCAGCGCCGCGTTGAGCGCGACGAAGGGGTGCACGTCCGCGCGGGCCCGCCGGCCCACCACGGACTCCAACGTTTCCAGCAGCTCTCCGTCCTTCACCAGCGCATCCCGCAGGCTGTGCACCGTGAGGCCGGCGATGCCGCCGTCCAGGCGCGACAGCTCGCGGACGAACCAGCCGTCCACGAACACCAGCCGAGGGCCCGTACCCGGCAGGGAGAGCCGAGCCACCGCCGCCTCCACCCCCGCCTCGTGCACCGTGCGCACGGGCGTGAAGGCATGGCCGGAGATGGGGGCCACGTTCGTGTACTTCCAGTTCTCGTGCTTCGAGGTGGGGAAGCCCTGACGCGCGAGCTGGGCGATGCCCTCCTGCCGCAGGGTGCGCAGCCACCCGGGGGCACTCGCGGCCCGCTCCGCCTGGAAGCGCTCGGCCAGGTCGAGGTAGTGCTGCAACCCTGCTTGCGTCACGGCCTCGCCTCCTTGCCGCCCACGCTCCGGCCGTCACCCAGCCACGCGTAGCCCTTCTTCTCCAGCTCCAGCGCCAGCTCGCGCCCACCCGTGCGGACGATCTTCCCGCCGGCCAGCACGGACACCTTGTCCGGCACCACGTACTCCAGCAGCCGCTGGTAGTGGGTGATGACGAGCATGCTCCGCTCCTGCGAGCGCAGCGCGTTGATGCCCCCGGAGACGATCCGTAGCGCGTCGATGTCCAGCCCCGAGTCCGTCTCGTCGAGGATGGCCAGCCGCGGCTCCAGCACCGCCATCTGGAAGATCTCGTTGCGCTTCTTCTCGCCGCCGGAGAAGCCCTCGTTCACCGAGCGCTGCATGAAGCTCGGGTCGAGTTCCACCAGCTTGGACTTCTCCCGGGCCAGCTTGAGGAAGTCCATGGCGTCCAGCTCCTCCAGCCCCTGGGTGCGGCGCTTCGCGTTGAGCGCCGTGCGCAGGAAGTGCAGGTTGCCCACGCCCGGAATCTCCACCGGGTACTGGAAGGCCATGAAGACGCCCGCGTGCGCGCGCTCCTCGGGCGGCAGGGCCAGCAGATCCTTGCCCTCGAAGAGCACCTCGCCCGAGAGCACCTCGTACGACTCGCGACCGGAGAGCACCTGCGACAGGGTGCTCTTCCCCGAGCCGTTGGGGCCCATGATGGCGTGCACCTCGCCGGGCATGAGCTCCAAGTCGATTCCCTTGAGGACCTCACGACCCGCCACGCGCACGCGCAGGTCCTTGATGCTGAGCAGCGGATTCATCCCACGCTCCCTTCCAGGCTCACGCTGAGCAGCTTCTGCGCTTCCACGGCGAACTCCATCGGCAGCTCCTTGAAGACCTGCCGGCAGAAGCCATTCACGATCATCGACACGGCGTCCTCCTTCGAGATGCCGCGCTGCTGGCAGTAGAAGAGCTGGTCCTCGCCAATCTTGGACGTGGACGCCTCGTGCTCCACCTGTGCCGAGGAGTTCTTCACCTCGATGTACGGCAGCGTGTGGGCGCCGCACTTGCTGCCCAGCAGCAGCGAGTCGCACTGGGTGTAGTTGCGCGCACCCTCGGCGCTCTTGAGCACCCTCACCAGGCCCCGATAGGTGTTCTGCCCGTGGCCGGCCGAAATCCCCTTGGAGACGATGGTGCTCTTGGTGTGGCGGCCCAGGTGGATCATCTTCGTCCCCGTGTCCGCCTGCTGCCGGTGGTTGGCCAGCGCCACCGAGTAGAACTCGCCCACCGAGTAGTCGCCCTTGAGGATGACGCTCGGGTACTTCCAGGTGATGGCCGAGCCCGTCTCCACCTGCGTCCAGGAAATCTTGGACTTGGTGTGGGCGATGCCGCGCTTGGTGACGAAGTTGTAGATGCCGCCGCGGCCCTGCTCGTCACCGGGGTACCAGTTCTGCACGGTGGAGTACTTGATGGTGGCCCCATCCAGCGCCACGAGCTCCACCACGGCGGCGTGGAGCTGGTTGGTGTCGCGCATGGGCGCGGTGCAGCCCTCGAGGTAGCTCACGTAGGCGCCCTCGTCGGCGACGATGAGGGTGCGCTCGAACTGGCCGGTGTTCTCCGCGTTGATGCGGAAGTAGGTGGACAGCTCCATGGGGCAGCGCACGCCCTTGGGCACGTAGACGAACGAGCCGTCGCTGAACACCGCCGAGTTGAGCGCCGCGAAGAAGTTGTCCGAGTGCGGCACCACCGTGCCCAGGTACTTCTTCACCAGCTCCGGGTGCTCGCGCACCGCCTCGGAGAAGGAGCAGAAGATGACGCCGGCCTTGGCCAGCTTGTCCTTGAAGGTGGTGGCCACCGACACCGAGTCGAACACGGCGTCCACCGCCACGTTCTGCATCAGCTTCTGCTCGTGCAGCGGGATGCCGAGCTTCTCGTACGTCTTGAGGATCTCCGGATCCACCTGGTCCAGGCTGTCCAGCTTCGGCTTCTGCTTGGGCGCCGAGTAATAGATGATGTCCTGGTAGTTGATGGCCGAGTACTCCGCCTTCTGCCAGCGCGGCTCCTTCAGGGTGAGCCAGTGCCGATAGGCGCGCAGGCGCCACTCGAGCATGAAGTCCGGCTCGCCCTTCTTGGCGGAGATGAGGCG
>NZ_DASVWK010000610.1:0-6058 GCF_036389735.1 Archangium sp.
GGGGGGGCGGAGGGGCGTGACGCTGTCCGAGGGGGACACGCCGCTGTCCGCCGCCGAGGCCCGGAGCTTCACGGCGGCCCGCGGGCGCCTGCCCTTGCCGGTGGAGGAGCCGGTGCTGCTGCTCATCTCGCACGAAGCGCATGAGCTGCGGATGTACGAGCGGGGCCGGGAGGTGCTGCGCGCGGAGGTGGGCTTCGGCCAGGAGGAGGGGCGCAAGCGGGTGCGCGGGGACAACCGCACGCCGATGGGGATGTACTTCATGGTGGAGAAGCGGCGGGGCGACTTCCCGGGGCCGTATGGGGCCTTCTTCGGGGGCCACTGGATGCGGCTGAACTATCCGAATGCGTGGGACGCGGACTGGGGCGTGGCACAGGGCCTCGTGACGCGCGAGGTGCGGGACCGGATCGCCCGGGCGTGGGAGGCGCGCCGGCAGACGTCGAGCTCCACGAAGCTGGGGAGCGGCATCGGCCTGCACGGGTGGGCGGGGGAGTGGTCGCTGGCACGAAGTGGGGGACGGCTCTCCTGGGGGTGCATCGTGATGCACACCCCGGACATCGCGGCGCTGTATGGCCGGGTGCCGCCGGGCACGATGGTCGTGCTCTTTTGAAGGGTGTGTCCGACCTGGGATGTCAGACCCGGATGGGAGAGTGCGTCTGGTGCGGCGTTCACTCCCAGGGGGGTTCACCATGTGCGGCCAGACCGGACAACCAGCCTTCACCGAGTCGAAGAGCACGAGCCCGGGCTTCCCCTGCACGCGCGGCGAGGGCCCGGAGAACCGGAATGGGACGCGGGGGCTGCCGTCCTTCGTGTCCTCGGCGCCGCCGCGGTCCGAGGGAGAGGCGCTGCTGCACCGCATCTTCTCGCGGGCCGGGGTGATGTAGACCCTTCCCCTCCAACCCGGCACCACCACCGCGCCTCAGGACCCACTGGGGCAATCCCTCGTCTGCCTGGATGCCTGCTTTTCCTCGGGATTCTGTTCTACTTCCCGGAGAGAGCGGGTTTTTCGCCACAGGCCAGGGCTTCCGGACCGACCTGTTTGCCCCGAGACAGTCGGGCATGGCAGATGGTGGAGTGGGATGCGACGTGTCGGGCTGCAGGTCCTCTTGGGGACGGCCATTGCGATGTGGGTGGGCCTTGCCGGGCCCGTGCTCGCATTGGAGCCGACCCGCCGCGTCACGCAGTACAGCCATGACGTCTGGAAGGACGAGGACGGGCTGCCGCAGAACACCGTCCACGCGCTGACGCGGACGCGCGATGGCTTCCTGTGGGTGGCGACGTGGGAGGGGCTGGTCCGCTTCGACGGCGTGCACTTCACCGTCTTCGACAAGCGCAACACGCCCGAGCTGCGCGAGGCGGCCATCCACGCGCTCGCCGAGGACTCGGCCGGGGTGCTGTGGGTGGGCACGGGGGGCGGGCTCGTGCGCTACCGGGAGGGTCGCTTCCAGCGCATGGCCGGGGAGGCCGGGCCGGGCGAGGTGGAGGTGAACGAGCTGCTGCCCGGCGCGGACGGCGGCCTGTGGGTGGGCACGGCGCAGGGCCTCTTCCACCTGAAGGAGGGGCGCTCGCGGCGCTACGGCACCGCCGAGGGACTGCCCTCGGAGCGGGTGGAGTCGCTGCTGCTGGACCACGAGGGCGTGCTGTGGGTGGGCACGACGCGGGGACTGGCGCGCCTGTCCGGGGAGCGGCTGGAGCCGGTGCGCCTGCCGGGAGGCCTCGGCGCGGTGCCGGTGCGCGCGCTGCTGGAGGGCCGGGACGAGACGAAGTGGGTGGGGACGGACGCGGGCCTGGTCCGCCTCCACGAGGGCCACGCCCGACTGTTCTCCCCGCGCGAGGGGTCGCCGCTCGAGAGGGTGAATGCCCTCGCGGAGGACCGCCACGGCAACCTGTGGGTGGGCACCGAGGACGGCCGGCTGGTGCGCGCCTCTGGCGGGGCCTTCGCCGCGCTCGGCCCGAAGGAGGGCCTCGCGGGCTCCAGCGTGAAGTCCCTCCTGGAGGACCGCGAGGGCGGCCTGTGGGTGGGCACGCTCACCGGCGGCCTCCACCGGTTGAGGGACGCGCCCTTCGTGACGATCGGCAAGCCCGAGGGCCTCGAGGACGAGCTGGCCACGGTGGTGCTGGAGGACCGGGAGGGGGCGCTGTGGGTGGGCAGCTACCTGGGCGGGCTGACGCGGGTGAAGGACGGGGTGGCGAGCCACTTCGGCCGCGAGCAGGGACTCACCCAGGAGAACATCCGCGCGCTCGCCGAGGACCGGGAGGGGGGGCTGTGGGTGGGCACCACCGGGGGCGCCTTCCGCTACGACGGCCGGGGCTTCACCCGCTGGGGCCGCGAGCAGGGACTGGCGGATGAGCTCGTCTTCTCCCTCTTCGTCGACTCGCGCGGTGACGTGTGGATGGGCACCCTCAAGGGCCTGTGCCACCTGCACGAGCGCGCCGTCACCTGCCTCGGCCCGGAGGAGGGCGGCCCGGAGGCCCCCGTCGTCGCCATGACGGAGGACTCCGAGGGGACGCTGTGGTTCGGCTCCTTCTCGGGGCTGTACCGGATGTCGGCCGGGCGCTTCACCCGCCGCTATACCCAGTCGGACGGGCTGACGGGCAACCGGGTGTTGGACCTGTACGCGGACCCTGGCGGGGGCCTGTGGGTGGGGACGATGACGGGGCTCACCCTGATGCGGGGCGGGCGCTTCACCCGCTTCACCACCGCGCAGGGCCTCCATGACGACGCCGTCTTCCGCATCCTCCCGGACGCGGAGGGCCACCTGTGGATGAGCTGCAACAAGGGCATCTCCCGGGTGGCGCGGCGCGAGCTGGAGGAGGTGGCCGAGGGCGTGCGTCCCACGGTGAAGCCCGTCGTCTTCGACCGACGCGACGGCCTGCGCAGCGCCGAGTGCAACGGGGCCATGTTCCCCGCGGGGTGGCGCGGGCGCGATGGGCGGCTGTGGTTCCCCACGCTCCGGGGCGTGGTGGGGGTGAACCCCGCCAAGGAGGTGGGACGCCGGCCGCTGGCCGAGCCGCGCCTGGAGGAGGTGCGGGTGCAGGGCCGGCCGGTGCGGCTCTCGGGCGGGCTGGTGCTGGAGCCGGGGCAGCGGGACGTGGAGTTCCGCTTCACCGCGCTGTCGCTGGGGGACTCCACGCGGCTGCCCCTGCGCTACCGGCTGGTGGGCCACGACACCGAGTGGGTGGCCGCGGAGGATCGGCGCGTCGTCTCGTACACGAACCTGTCCCCGGGCTCCTACCGCTTCGAGGTGACGGCGGCCAACCGGGACGGGGTGTGGACGGAGCCCGGCGCCCGGGTGGAGCTGACGCTGGTGCCTCACCTCCACCAGACGGGCTGGTTCTACGCGTTGTGCACGCTGGGGCTGGGGACGGCGGGCGTGGGCGTGTACATGTGGCGGGTGGGCCGGCTCAAGCGGCGCGAGCGCTGGCTGGAGTCGCGCGTGGACGAGCGCACGCGCGAGCTCGCCACGGCCAACCGCGAGCTGGACGAGAACCTGCGCGCCCTGCGTCAGGCCCAGTCTCAACTGGTACAGGCGGGGAAGATGGCGGCGGTGGGCACGCTGGCCGCGGGCGTGGGCCATGAAATCAACAACCCGCTGGCCTACATCGTGTCCAACCTGGAGTTCGCCACCTCGGAGGCGGCGATGCTGGGGCGGGAGGTGGGCGCGGGCCCCTCGACGGGCAAGCGGCTGGAGGACATGGAGCGGGCGCTGCGCGAGGCCCTGCACGGCGCGGAGCGGGTGCGGCGGATCGTCCAGGACCTGAAGACGTTCTCACGGGGCGACGAGGAGGCGAGCGGGCCGGTGGACCTGCACGCGGTGCTGGACTCGGCGGCGAAGCTGGCCGGCAACGAGCTGCGCCCGCGGGCCCGGCTGGTGAAGGAGTACGGGGACTTCGCCTGGGTGGAGGGCAACGAGTCGCGCCTGGCGCAGGTGTTCCTCAACCTCGTCATCAACGCCGCGCAGGCGCTGCCCGAGGGGCAGGCGGCCTGTCACGAGGTGCGGCTGGTGACGCGGCGCGACGGAGAGCGGGTGGTGGCGGAGGTGCGCGACAGTGGGTGTGGTATCCCCCCGGACGTCATCGGTCGCATCTTCGACCCCTTCTTCACCACCAAGCCGGTGGGGGTGGGCACGGGGTTGGGACTCGCCCTGTGTCACCGATTCATCACGGCCATGGGGGGAGAGATTTCCGTGGAGAGCGAGCCGGGCAAGGGGACGTCGGTTCGTGTGACACTGAGGGCGGCGGCGGCGCCCATGAGCAGCCAGGGAGTACGTTCGATGCAGCAGCAACAGGAGGGCGCACGCGTGCGTGGCCGAGTGATGATCGTGGATGACGATGTGATGGTGAGCTCGGCGGTGCGGCGCACGCTGGCGCGTGAGCACGACGTGGAGGTGGTGACGAGCTCCCGTCAGGCGCTGGAGCTCCTGCTGGGTCCGAAGGGGCAGGAGGTGGACGTCATCCTCTGCGACCTGATGATGCCGGACCTGACGGGCATGGAGCTGCACATGGAGCTGACGGCGGCGGTGCCGGCGGTGGCCAAGCGGATGGTGTTCCTCACCGGAGGCGCCTTCACGCCCGCGGCGCGGGCCTTCATGGACCGGGTGGAGAACGAGCGCGTGGACAAGCCCTTCGACCCGCAGAAGCTGCGTGAGCAGGTGCGGGACTGGGTGCTCAAGGCGCGCGGCGGCTCGGGCCAGGCCGCCTAGCTACAAGTCCAGCACGAGCTTGCGGGAGCGGGCACGCGACACGCAGACGAGCATGTTGCGGCACGCGACGCGCTGGGGCTCGGACAGGAAGGTGTCGCGGTGGTCCGGCTCGCCCTCGAGGACGCCGGTGAGGCAGGTGCCGCAGGTGCCGGCCTCGCAGTCGCTGGGCACGGGCATACCGTTGTCGCGCAGCACGTTGAGCACCGTGCGTCCCGGCGGAACCGGGAGGGAGGCGCCGGTGCTGCGCACGACGACCTGGAACTCGGTGTCGGCCAGATCGCTGATGGCGCCGGTGCCGTCGGCGGAGAAGGCCTCGAAGTGCACCTTCTCGCGGGGCCACTGGTGGTGGATGGCGGCCTCGCGCACGGCGCGCATGAGGCCGGCGGGGCCACAGCAGTAGAGGCGGAAGCCCGCGGTCCGGGTGGCGAGCAGGGCCTTCACGTCCATGCACCGGGCCATGTCTCCCCCGTCATGGTGCAGGGTGATGTGTCCGGCGAACTCGGGCGAGGCGAGCAGCTCGCGGAAGGCGGTGCGCTCGGGCGAGCGGGTGCAGTAGTGCAGGTGCCACTTCGCGCCCTGGCGCTGGAGGGCGCGGGCCATGGACAGCAGCGGGGTGATGCCGATGCCGCCGGCCACCAGCATGTAGCCGCGCGCGTAGAGCAGCGGGAAGTTGTTGCGTGGGCGACTGGTGGTGAGCACGGCGCCGGGGTGGACCTCTTCGTGCATGGCGCGCGAGCCGCCGCGTCCCCGGGAGTCGCGCTGCACGGCGATGACGTAGCGGTGCGTCTCCTCCGGGTCGTTGCAGAGCGAGTACTGGCGCAGGAAGCCACCGGGGACGTGCACGTCCAGATGGGCGCCGGCCTCGAAGGTGGGCAGCGGGCCGTCGTCGGTGGAGACGAGCTCGTAGGAGAGGATGTCCTCGGCTTCAGGCGTGATGCGCTCCACGCGCAGGCGCAGGGTGTCGTTGTCCACCGTGTCGTTCCCCCTCGATCGTGGTGGGGAGGATGGACAGCGCACAGCCCAGGTGCAACGGGCCCCGGGACGCGCCTTTCGCCCGAAGGTGGACATCGGACTCTTCCCCTGGGCCTCAGTCCTGGCGCGGGGGCGTCGAGGTGTGCAGCTCCTGTCGCCCCAGCAACAAGTCTCCGGCGCGGATGAGGGCTTCCCGACGCTCGAGGAACGCCTGGCGGAGCTCGGGCGACAGCCCCTGCACGGCGGAAGGATCCCTGTCCTCGAGCTGGGCCTGGAGCGCGGCCTCGATGACGGCGGGAGGCGCATCGGGCCTCACGCCGAGGAGCTCGGCGGCCTTGTAGCGGGCGCCCTGCCGGCTCAGCGCTGGATCTCCCACGGACTCGACG
>NZ_DASVWK010000611.1:0-4582 GCF_036389735.1 Archangium sp.
GTCGGGGCCACTGCCCAGGATCGGCGCGAGCTGACGCATCTGGGAGGCGAGCCCCGGGGCCTGGGCGTCCACCAGCCGCGCCGCCTGGGTGTTCCACAGGTCGGTCTCCGCCTCCAGCCCGGCGAGGCCGTTGCGCATGAGGTCTTCCAGCCAGAGGGACAGGCCCTCCAGGCCTCGCTGGACGCGGGTATGGCGCTCGGTGGTGCGCTTCGCCTTGGCCTCCGGGTCGGCGGGGGCGGCGCCCTCGGCACCCGCGGCCTGGCGCTTCGCCTTGCGCTCGACGGTGGCGGACCGCCTGGTGAGCCACTCCGCCACCCATTCAGGCGGCGTGCCCGAGGGGAGCCGATCCCCCGCGACGAGCAGCAGGAGCCCGACGGCGTGCTTGCAGGGGAACTTGCGGCTGGGACAGGTGCACTTCGTGGCGAGGTCGGAGAGGTCGACGCGTACCTGGTACAGGGCGCTGCCCTTGCACTCGCCCCAGGCCGCGCGCTCGTCCCGGCCGAGCCCCTGCCAGGAGCGCTCGGTAGCCAGCTTCTGGCCGGCGGAGGCCGAGGCGGGGTCCGGTGCCAGGGCGAGGGCCTGCTCTGTGGTCAGGGGCGCGGCGGACATGGGAATGGAGGCGGGGGAGTCTAGTGCAACGCCGACCCAGCGTGCATGCTCTCGGCATGTCCTCGTACCGACCTGACAGACGCGGCGTTCTCAAGGCCGCGCTCGGCGTCGCCACGACCTTGCCATTCCTGGGTTGCCGCGATTCGGCCCGCGCCGCGCGCCCGACCCAGGAGGGAACCTCCACCATGACCCTCACCTCCTCCGAGCCGCGCATGCCGGTGCTCTTCATCGGGCACGGCTCTCCGATGAACGCGATCGAGGACAACACCTGGACCCAGGGCTTCCGCTCGCTCGCCGCGCAGTTGCCGAAGCCCAAGGCCATCCTCTCTGTCTCCGCTCACTGGTTCCTTCCCGGTACCTTCCTCACCGGGAACGAGCACCCGCCCACCATCCACGACTTCGGCGGCTTCCCTCGCGAGCTGTACCAGATGCGGTACCCCGCCTCCGGCAGCGCCGAGCTCGCGCAGCGCGTGGTGAAGCTCCTCGGGGCCTCTCGCGCTTCGGTCCAGCTCGACTGGGGCCTGGACCACGGCACCTGGACCGTGCTCCACCACCTGCGTCCCGCGGCGGATGTCCCGGTCGTGCAGCTCAGCATCGACGCGCGGCTCGCGCCCTCCGAACACCTCGCGCTGGGCCGCGCGCTCGCCGGGCTCCGAGATGAAGGCATCCTGGTGATGGGCAGCGGCAACGTGACGCACAACCTGCGCCACGCCTTCACGAGCATGCGGTCGGGCGACCTCACCACCCCGAAGTGGGCCGAGAGCTTCGATGCGGACGTGGCGAAGGCGTTCGAGCAGCACGACGGCGCGTTCCTGGCTCGCCTCATCGAGACCGACGCGGGGCGGATGTCCCACCCGAGCATCGACCACTTCCTCCCGATGCTCTACGTCGCCGGCGCCGCCAGCGACCGCGATCCGGTGCGTTTCCCGGTGAGCGGCTTCGATCTCGGCTCGTTGTCGATGCGCTCCGTGCTCCTCGGCTGAGGCCGGGTCGAGCCCTCTCGGCTCAGCCCGCGTTGGAAGGGGCCGAGGTTCGGCTCTCACCCCGTCGGCTGGCCGGGGCCGAGTGCCCGGGCCTGCTTGCGCCGCTGAAGCTCACGGCTGATGAACCGGACCTCGCGCCCGCCCTGGCCCGCGATGGCGCTGTTCTCCTGCGCGCGGCGGATGAGGTACGGCAGCACCGCCTTCACCGGACCGTAGGGCAGGTACTTGGCGACGTTGTAGCCAGCCTTCGCCAGGTTGAACGAGATGTTGTCGCTCATCCCGTACAGCTGGCTGAAGAAGACGCGCGGATCATTCGGGGCGATGCCGCGCCGGGCCAGCTCCTGAACCAGGAATTGGCAGCTCGCCTCGTTGTGCGTGCCCGCGCAGAGCGCCATCCGGTCGAGGTGCTCCAGGCAGAACCCCACGGCGCGGTCGTAGTCGGCGTCGGTGGCGGCCTTGTCCGGCTGGATCGGATCCGGATAGCCGAGCTCCTTCGCACGCAGCCGCTCCTTCTCCATGTACGCGCCGCGCACCAGCTTGGCCCCGAGGAAGTACCCCTTGGCGTTCGCCCGCTCCAGCGCCGCGCGCAGGTTGCCCAGGCTCGCCGTCCGGTACATCTGGTACGTGTTGTAGACGAGCGGCCGCTCCCGGTTGAAGCGGGCCATCATCTCCTCGCCCAGCCCGTCGATGACGTCCTGGATCCACGTCTCCTCGCCGTCGAGGAAGATCCGCACTCCCCGCTCGTGGGCGCGCTGGCAGATGCGCAGCACGCGCTCGCGCACCCGGTCCCACTCGGCCTGCTCGTCGGCGCTGAGCGCCTCGCTCGCACCGAGCTTCTCCAGCAGGCCGAAGCGCGCCACGCCCGTCACCTTGAAGACGCTGAAGGGGATGTGCGGGTGGCTCGCCGCCCACTCGATGGTGGCGATCGTCTCGCGCGCGGTGGCCTCGAAGCTCTCCTCGGACTTCTCCCCCTCCACGCTGTAGTCGAGGATGGACTGGACCCCGAAACGTCCGAGCGCCTCGACGGCCGCATCGCACTCCTGGATGCTCTCGCCTCCGCAGAACTGCTCGAAGACGGTGTGCCGCACGACCAGCCGGAGTCCCGGCATCCCGATGCGCACCAGCCAGGCGGACAGGGGAATGCCGAAGCGGACCAGCCAGGGCTGGCTCAGCGAGGAGAAGAGCAGGTGCGCCTTGCGCATCTGCGCATCGCCCTTGGTGGCGAAGGCAATGGCCGTGTCGTCGAACGAGACCACCGGCGGAGGCCCCGCGGGGTGGTCAGGGGAGGAGGGGGCGAGGGCGGGCATCGCCTCTCGGGCTACATGGTTTTGGCGGCCGCATCAAGCCGGGGTGGGGTGCCCCGTCCAGGTCTGCTTTCAGCGCCGGACGCACCGAGCATGGAAGGAGAGGAAGCAGCCGGCCCGCCCGAGGCGCGGAGGCCCACCGTTTCCTACATCGCGACAGGTGGGGACGGCACGATTTCGGTGTCCCAACGACCAGACTGGCGGGCTCGTGTCGTATGTGGAGAAAAGGTGGAGGGGAGCGTCGTGCTGCCAGGAAGTGACCGTGCCGTGCTGCAGGCATTCCGCGAGGGCGAGCGCGCCACGCTCACGCGCGTGTACCGGGCCTACTCCCCGGAGGTGGTCCGCTACCTCGCGCGGCGCTTCTCGGTGCGCTCCGGCATGGGGGTGGACTCCGTGGCCCTGGGGGCCTTGGATCTCGACGCGGCGCATCAGGAGACATTCGTCCGCGCCTTCCGGCCCGCCATGCGCCAGGCCTATGACGGGGTGCGGCCCTACCTCGGCTTCCTGCTGACCATCGCCCGCTCCACGGCCGTGGACCTGCTGCGTGCCTCGGGCCGGGTCGCCCGCGAGGCCGTGCCGCTGGACGAGTCCTCGGGGGCGACCCAGGTGCCCACGGGGGGCCCGGACCCCGAGGAGCAGGCGCTGGAGTCCGAGGTGCGTGTCCTGGTGCGTCAATTCCTCGACGGGCTGCCCGAGGAGGGGCGGGCGCTCGCGCGGCTGCGCTTCCTGGAGGGGCTCTCGCAGGAGGTGGCCGCCGTGCAACTCCAGCTCACCCGGGGGGAGGTGCGGGTGCGCGAGCGCCACCTGCGGACGCGGTTCACCGAGCACCTGCGGGCCCGGGGCTGGCTGGACGTCCTGGTCTTCCTCGCGCTGTGTGGAATGGGGAGAGGCATATGAGGTGGTTCGACGGTCACGTGGATGGCCTGCTGTCACGCTGGGGCGAGGGAACGCTGTCCCCGCGCCAGTCCGCCCGGCTGCTGCGGCATGCCCACGCCTGCGGTCGGTGCGGCGCCCGGTACGAGCGGGTGGTACGGGCCCGTCGCATGCTGGAGCGAGGCGACCTCCACACGCCCACCGAGACGGAGGAGGCGGTACTGGCGGACGCGGGATTGGAGGCGGCCCTGGCGGCGGCGGCGGTCCCCGGGGCGGAGCGTGCGCGCTGGCCCTCGCTGGCCCTGGCCGGTGGAATGCTGGCCGCGCTGTGCCTCGCGGCGCTGGTGCTCGTCCGCCCTGGTGACGTCGGGGAGGAGTGGCAGTCCCGGGGCGTGGAGCGTCCCTCCGGCGCCGTGCTGCGCGTGTTCTGCGCCGTGCGGCAGCAGCCCCTGCGCGAGTTGAAGCGGGCCGAGGAGGCGTGTCCCCCGGGCGCGATGCTGGCCTTCGCCGTGGGGGCCGAAGCGCCGCTCCTCCAGGTCGCGGTGGCGGTGCGGGGTGAGGGGTTCCAGGCCACCGAGGGCCCCTTCGTCATCTCCGGCCGCCCCGGGGCGGAGCAGCCGTTGGAGACGACCGTGCTTCTGCGCATGCCCTCGGGGCAGGCGGAGGTCATCGCCGCGTTCGCGGACTCGCCCGGGGCCGCGCTGGGCGCCCTGCGGGGGGATGTCACTCCGGGTGCGGTGGTGCTCCGCGTGCCCGTTCGGGTAGAGGAAGCCCCATGAGTCTCCGCCATCCGGGCACGGTGCTCGCGCTCGC
>NZ_DASVWK010000612.1:0-1944 GCF_036389735.1 Archangium sp.
CCACGCCCGCGATGGGCAGGCTGTCCACCAGCGCGTTCGCGTACGGCTCCTTCAGGCTCGTGTAGATGACCTCCACCAGCCCGCGCGTGGTGGCCACGTTGTAGCGCGACAGCCCGCTGCCATCCGCCGGCCTCAACAGCCTCGGGGAGATGCCCCGGCGCCCAAGCTCCTGCATCATCGCGTCGCGCAGCGCGGGGTAGCTCTCCGTGCCCGTGCGAACGCGGGTGAAGCCCAGGCCCAGCCGCTCGGCGTAGAGGTTGAGCGACTCCTTGTTCGTCACCTTCACCAGCTCGGCCATCGGCGGGCTGACGAGTTCCAGCAGCGGCTCGCTCCTGGTCGCCGCGGGCACCGCCGCCGTCTCCGCCGGGGTCGGCAGGCGCCAGATGCCGCGCGCGGTCAGCGACTCCTGCACGCAGGCGGTGAACAGCGTGTGCGGCTCGTCCACGGCGATGCGCATGGAGGCCTGGCGCGGGCACTGCTCGGCCGTCGAGCGCCACACGCAGCGCACACGGCCGGTGCCCCGCTCGCGCACGCAGCCGAGCCCCGCCCGCTGGGCATTCGGGTCCAGGTACACCACCGTGGCGAGCGCGGCGGGGGCCGGGGAGTAGCGCACCGTCACGGGCTTCTGAGGCGGGGACGAGCAGTCCTGCCCGTCCGGGCGCTCCAGGGACAGGTCCACCACGTTCTCGCGGAAGACGAAGGGCGTCGGGGCGGCGCTGTAGGCATAGGCTGCGTCGTCCCATGCCCAGCCCGGGCCATACAGGGCATAGGGCCCCTCGTCCGCGTTGCGCACCCGCACCGCGCCGAGCCACTGGCGGATGCCCCGCGCCTGGAGCGCCTCGGCCACCTGCTCGCAGGCCATGGCCGTCTCGGGGAAGCGCCACGAGCCCAGCGACGGGTCCCCCGACGCCTCCACCACGAGATCTCCCAGGAAGAGGCGGCCCAGCTGCGAGCCCTCGAGCCGCACCGGGGTGCGGAAGCGGTGGTCCGCGCCGAACGCGGAGAGCGCCGCCGCGGTGGACACCACCTTCATCGTCGAGGCGGGCAGCAGCCGCACGTGCTCCCGGCGGGCGTAGAGCGGCACCCCCGTCGCCGCGTCCACCACGAAGACGCTCGCCGTCGTGCCCTCCCCCTCCACGGACTCGAAGAGCGCGTTGGCCACCGAGGTCAGGGAGGGAGGCGCGGGCCGCTGGACGCGAGGGAAGCAGGCCGGAAGCACGAGGAGCGCGAGCAGGAGCGACGTGAGCGGAAGGCAACGCATGGCCGCACGCTACCGTCCCCCTTCTTGGGCGTCGACGGTGGTCGTGCTATGCCTCGAATACCCGTCTTCCCTCCAACCGTTGGAAAGCGGTGCCGGGCATGAGCGACGAAGAGAAGACAGCGATTCTCGACGAACGCGGTCAGAGCCGGCTCATCAGCGGCTCCGCCGGCATGCTGGAGGAGCGCGGCCGTACCCCCATCACCCCGGGAATCCCCATGGGCGAGCGGCGTTCGCTCGAGCCGGGCATGTGGGTGACGGGCCGCTACCACATCCAGGAGCTGCTCGGGCAGGGCGGCATGGGCCGCATCTGGCTCGCCGAGGACGTGCAGGAGCATCGCCGCGTCGCCCTCAAGGAGATGCAGGTCCCCGCGGGGTTGCCGCACGGCAAGGTCGAGGAGCTCGTGCTGATGTTCCGCCACGAGTTCTTCGCGATGAAGCGGCTCCAGCACCCCGGCACCCTCAAGGTCTTCGATTGCGGGATGACCAGCTCGGGCAACCGCTTCATCACCATGGAGGTGGTGGGAGGCCAGGACTTGAGCACCCTGGCGCGTGAGCAGGCGCTCGATACGCCCGCCCTCTACCGCGTCCTCATGCAGATGGCGCAGGTGCTCTCCTTCATCCACTCGCGCCTCTACGTGCACTGCGACATCAAGGCCAGCAACGTGCGCGTCACCGAGTACGGC
>NZ_DASVWK010000613.1:0-4082 GCF_036389735.1 Archangium sp.
GCCCGGGAGCGCAGGCCCGAGGCCAGGTCCCCCACCCTGCCCTTCTTCACGCCCAGCTCGTGCAGCAGGCGCGCGTCCGCCAGGGTGTGGACGCCCACCCGCTCCAGGGCACGGTCGAGCAGCGTCACGGTGGGCAGGGACAGGTCCACCTCCGCCGGGGCCGTGAGCCCCAGCCACCATCCCCGCAGGCCCTCGGACTGGGACGGGCTCGCCTGGAGCGCGTCCAGCCGTTGCCGCAAACGCGCGAGTTGGGCGCCGAGCACGCGTCAGTGCCTCCTCAGAACGAGGCCCGCAGCTCCAGCAACTGCTTGCTGAAGCGGCTGAAGTCGTCGTCGATGCCGCGCAGCACGTTCTCCAGCTTGCGCGCGCTGTCGCTCAGCTCCCCGGGGATGGCGGTGAGCTGACCGAGCACACCCTTGATGCGCACCAGCTCGCCCTCCTTGAGGGTGAGCAGCGGGAAGCGGCTCTTCACCAGGCGATCGAAGACCTGGTCCGCGGTGGCGCGGTTCTGGATGGTCTGCGGGGCTGGCAACCCGGTGAGGAGCTGGGTGAGCCAGTTGCGCAGGTACTTGAGGCGCGTCTGCACGAAGGACAGCTCCACCCGGGCCACCGCCTCGCGGACGGCCTCGGAGAGGAAGGACGTGGCGGAGGGCGGCCGCGCGAAGGCGAGCTGCCCGTCCAGCCCGATCAACGAGGCGAGCTCGCCGTCCCGGACGTGCGTGGAGAAGTCACCCCGGTAGAAGTTGTAGGCCTCACCGCTGACGGCGGCCTGGGGAGCCGGCGGCGGGCTCGCCACCTCGCGCCCGAGCTGGCTCACGTACTCACGCAGCCGCGCCTCGAGGATCTCCCGGCACTCGGCGAACACGGGCTCGGGGGCCAGGCCCTCACGCCGCAGGTTCTCCGCCACCGACTGCACCGTGCGCGCGAGCTGGTCGATGCGCTCGAAGGGCGTGGTGGACAGGACGTCCCGCGCATAGGCGGACCCGAGCGGCTGGAGCAGCTCCTGCTTCAAGCCGCGCTGCGCCGGATCCAGCTTGCACAGCGCCTGCTCCAGCAGGGTGAGCCGGCGCGAGTCCGCCGAGAGGGCATCCAGCGGATCCCTCCGGGCGCGCGTGGCCGGGAAGGCGCTCGTGGCACGCTGACGCAGGGCCGCCACCGCCCGCCGCCGCGACTCGGCCTCGGCGATCCGCAACCGGGCCACCGCGCCCGAGCTGCCCTCGGCGAGCAGCGTCAGGAGCCCGCTCACCTGGCCCAGCTCCTCGGAGAGGTTGTCCGCCAGGCCGATGAGCGCCTCCAGCACCACCGTCTCGTCGAAGGCGAGGCTCTCGGCGTTGAGGGCCATCACCTCCAGCGCCTGCATGACGAAGCGCGCCACCGCCTCGCACATGGCCTGAAGCCGTGGGCGCAGCTCCGGCGTCAGGCGGCACAGCTCCAGCGTGTCCGCGAGCGCGGAGAAGAGGACCAGTCCGGGCCGGGACTCGGAGCCCTCGACGGGCCCGCGCACCACCCGCTGCTCCACCGCCGCGAGCAGCCCGCGCGCGGCGCCCAGCAGCGCCACCCGGTTCTCGGGGTGACGGGGGCCCGGGACGAGCTTGGTGCGCAGACGCTGCGCCGTGGTGGAGACGATGCCGGGCTGGAAGTTGCGCGAGAGCGCCTCCACCGCCTTGAGATCCTCGGTCGCGCCGAGGGACCCCGCCTCGCGCTCGACGCCCGTGCCCAGCTCCGCGCGTACCTTGGTCAGCGCCGCGTCGAAGGCCTTCTGCTCGATGCGGACGATCTCCAGCTGCGCGCGCTCGCGAGGATCCACCGCCACCTTGAGGAGCAGCTCCGCCTCATCGGCCTGCGGCCCGCCGAGCAGGAAGAACCAACGCAGGGCGTCGAGGTCCTCCACGGTGGCCTCCAGGGACCTATCCGGGCGCCGGTAGAGCTGATCCCGCACCACCGCGGCCTTGAGGGCCCAGAGGGCCTTCACCACCGAGCGCTGGGAGAAGTACTTGGTGGGCACGTAGTCGGGCAGCTTGGACACCTGGGCCGTGAGGGCGCGCTCCAACTCATCGGCGAGCATCTCGATGGCCTCGAGCAGGTGGCTGGACACCGTCACCCGCTCCACGGCCTCCTGGAGCACGTCCAGGTGCTGAAGGGTGAGGGTGGCGCGCAGCTCCGGCCGCAGGTTGAAGGCGAAGCGGTGCAGCATGGCCGCGCGGCTGGGGCGCCGGGCGAAGGACTTGGGCACGAAGGAGATGAAGCTGAGCCGGTCCGCGAAGGCCAACAGCAGCTCCGGCGAGCGCGCCAGCACCTCGGAGAGGTAGCGGTTGCTCGTCATGATGGCGCACTCGATGCGGCCGCTCGTCACCCGGCGCCCGTGCTTGAGCTCGCGCTCGTGCAGCACGTTGAGGATGGAGCGCAGCAGCATGTCGCGCCCGTCGAACACCTCGTCGAGGAAGGCGTGGGTGGCGCCCAGCATGCCGTCGTCGGTGATGAACTCGGTGCGGCCCGTCTCGGTGAGCACCTTGAAGTCCACCGGACCGATGAGGTCCGTCTGCACGGTGGACTCGGCGATCTGCTTGGCGAAGAGCGAGGGCTGCCCGGTCTTCTCGTCGAGGATGCGTCCCAGCACCGCGGAGGCGATGGCGCTCTTGGCGGTGCCCGGGGGCCCCACCACGAGCACATGCTCCCGGCTCAGCAGGGCCAATTCTATCTGGGTGAAGAGGGTCTCACGCTCGAGGTAGGCCTCGCGCAGCTCCTGGAAGAAGTGGCGGAAGGCCTGGGCGGCCTGAGGGTAGACGTTCGAGGGCGAGTGGATCACGGAGGCCAGGAAGCCTACTTGAAGTGCACGGCGCACGCACCGTCCGGGCAGGCCCGCCCGGCGATGCGGAAGCGGTAGCGGGCGACGGTGCCGTAGAGCAGGTCCGCCGCCTGCCGCAGCCCGGGCACGTAATAGACGAAGAGCACCTTGCCGAGTGGCCTGCGCCCCAGCGCCCGCACCACGGCCTCGGCGCCCTCGACGACCCGCCCGTCCGGCTGGACGAGCTGCATCGCCTTCTCGCACCGCTCGGGAGAGAGGCCGGGGAAGGCGTCCAGCACGCCCTCGTCCCGGAACGAGCGCAGCTCCGTGCCGCTGCCTCCCAGCAGCCGCTCGAACTGCTTCGCGGCCCCACGGCACAGGCGGCAGTGCCCGTCGTACAGGATGACGTCATGCCCCGGGGGTGTCGTCGTCAGCGCCTTCATGCGGCTGCTCCTCCCAAAGTGAAAGGGCCGGACACACTCCCTCGTGGGAGCGCCGGCCCTCGGGTCCTACCCCGTCACATCCACTACGACTGACGGAACTCCGCGTCCACCACGTCATCCTTCGGCTTGGCGGAGCTGCCCGGAGCCGCGCCCGCGTCGGCACCCGGAGGCGGAACACCCCCCTCGGCGCCCGGCGCGCCGCCCGTGGCCTTGTACATCTCCTCGGCCACCTTGTAGCTGGCCTGCTGCAGGCGGTCCAAGGCGGCCTTGATGGCGTCCTTGTCCTGGCCCTCGCGCACCTCGTTGACGCCCTTGATGGCCGCCTCGAGCGTGGACACCGCGTCCGCGGAGAGCTTCTCGCGGTTCTCCTTCACCAGCTTCTCCGCGCCGTACACCTGCGCCTCGGCCTGGTTCTTCACCTCCACCAGCTCGCGGCGGGCCTTGTCGGCGACCTCGTTCTCCTTGGCCGCGTTCACCATCTTCTCCACCTCGTCCTTCGCCAGACCGGACGAGTGGCTGATGGTGACCTTCTGCTCCTTGCCCGTCGCCTTGTCCTTGGCGCTGACGTTGAGGATGCCGTTGGCGTCGATGTCCAGCGTCACCTCGACCTGCGGCACGCCGCGCGGCGCGGGAGGCAGACCCGTCAGGTGGAAGCGGCCGAGGCTCCGGTTGTCACCGGCCATCTCGCGCTCACCCTGCAGGATGTGGATCTCCACCTGCGTCTGGCCATCCGCCGCCGTGGAGAACGTCTCCGACTTGCGGGTGGGGATGGTGGTGTTGCGCTCGATGAGCTTGGTCATCACGCCGCCCAGCGTCTCCACGCCCAGCGACAGCGGGGTGACGTCCAGCAGCAG
>NZ_DASVWK010000614.1:0-2646 GCF_036389735.1 Archangium sp.
AGGAGCTGGACTACGCCTTGCTGCGGGTCAGGGGGCAGCCGGGCCATGAGGTGCTCGACGCGCAGCGGACCCGGGGCTGGGTGCGGCTCCCCGCCGAGCCCTATGCCTTCCCCCCCGGCTCGCCCATCCTCATCGTCCAGCACCCGCGGGGCGACAGGCTGCGGCTGGCGATCGCGACGGATGGCATCATCGCGGTGAACTCGACGCGGACCCGGGTGACGTACCGGACCAACACCCTGGGCGGCTCGTCCGGCTCGCCGTGCTTCAACCAGGACTGGACGCCGGTGGCCCTCCACCACAGCGGGGATTCGGGCTTCTCCGCGCACTACAACGAGGGCATTCCCCTCTCCACCATCCGCGCCCAGGTGCCGGAGGCGGTGCGAGGGCAGCTCGGCTGGGCTTGAGCGTCAGTCTTCCTGGCTCTGCACCAGGCCGTACTTGTGCAGCAGCGAGTAGAAGTGCTTGCGGTCCAGCTCGGCCTCGCGCGCGGCGCGGGCGATGTTGCCCTTCGTGCGGTCGAGCAGCCGGATGATGTACTCGCGCTCGAAGGCACGCACCAGCTCGTCCTTGCACGTCTTGAAGGGCCCCGAGTACGTCACCGGGAGCCGCTCGCTCTCGGTGGCCGTGGGGAGGGGGAAGGGAGGGGCGGAGGTCATGGGCGGACGTGATTCTATCGTGATACGAGGGGCCGCCATGCGTTCTCGTTCTCTCTCGTTGCTGTTGTTGACCTCCTGCGCAACCGTCTCCTCCAGCACGCCGCCGCCCTCCGAGCCCAGCTCGGCCCAGGCCGCGTCCAAGCCGCCCGCCCCGGCGCGCGTGTGGCGCCAGGAGCGCCCGGTGGTGGTGCGCCACGCCACGGTGATGCCCGCCTCGGGCCCGGCCATCGAGGACGGCGCGGTGGCCTTCGTGGATGGGAAGCTTCTCGCCGTGGGCCGGAACGCGGACGTGGCCACCCCACCCGGCGCCGAGGAGGTGGACGGCACGGGCCTCTACGTGACGCCCGGCATCATCGACGCCCACAGCCACCTGGGCGTGTATGCCTCGCCGGAGACGACCTCCACCAGTGACGGCAACGAGGCCACGGCCCCGGTGACGGCGGAGATCTCCGCCGAGCACTCCTTCTGGCCGCAGGACCCGGGCCTGCGCCGGGCGGCGGCGGGTGGCATCACCTCCCTGCTGGTGCTGCCGGGCAGCGCCAACCTCATCGGCGGGCGAGGCTTCCCGGTGAAGCTGCACTTCGGCCGCTCGGCGGAGGAGATGCGCTTTCCCGGTGCCAGGGACGGCTTGAAGATGGCGTGCGGCGAGAACCCGCGCCGCGTCTACGGGGGCCAGCGCCGCGCGCCCTCCACGCGCATGGCCAACGTGGCCGGCTACCGCCAGGCCTTCGCCAAGGCGCGCGAGTACATGCAGCGCCAGGAGGAGTGGGAGAAGAAGCGCGCGAAGAAGCCCGAGGAGGCCGGGCCCGCCCCGCTGCGCGACTACCAGTTGGAGACCCTGGCGGAGGTGATGCGCGGCAACATCCTGGTGCAGAACCACTGCTACCGCGCGGACGAGATGGCGGTGATGCTCCAGGTGGCCGACGAGTTCGGCTACTCCATCCGCGCCTTCCACCACGCACTGGAGGCCTACAAGCTGCGCGACAGGCTGGCCGAGAAGCAGGTGGCGGTGGCGACGTGGGCGGACTGGTGGGGCTTCAAGATGGAGGCCTGGGACGGGATTCCGGAGAACGCGGGCCTGGTGTCGCAGGCGGGTGGGCGCGCCGTCATCCACTCGGACTCGGCGCTGGGGATTCAGCGGCTCAACCAGGAGGCCGGCAAGGCCCTGTGGCGGGCGCGCGAGTCCGGCATTCCCGTCACCGAGGAGGAGGCGCTGCGCTGGGTGACGCTCCAGCCCGCGTGGGTGATGGGGGTGGAGGACCGCACGGGCTCGCTGGAGCCGGGGAAGATGGCGGACGTGGTGCTGTGGAAGAACCACCCCCTGTCCGTCTACGCCCGCGCGCAGCGCGTCTGGGCGGACGGCGTCGTCACCTATGACGCGGCCTCGGGTGCCGTGGAGGCGAGCGACTTCGAGCTGGGCGAGCGCGCCGGGGCCTCGGCGCGACTGGTGGCACAGCCCTCGGCCCTTCCGGCCCTGAAGGACGCGGGCCTGGGCACCCGCTGCGAGCCCTCGGCGGACAACGGGTGCGCCCGTCCGCTCGAGGTGACGGGAGAGGCCTGCACCGCCTTCCAGGACGTGGCCGTGCTGTCCAATGGCACGTGGGTGGCCCACGCCTCCGTGCTGGTGGAGAAGGGGAAGGTGACGCGGGTGCAGCCGGGAGCGCTCGGCGCGCTGCCCGCGGGGTGCCGCTCCGTGGAGGGGAAGGGCCGCGTGCTGACGCCGGGCTTCGTGGATCCGCTCACCAGCCTGGGCGTGGTGGAGGTGGGGATGGAGGAGACCACGGTGGACGACACCCCGCGCGGCGAGGGGGCCAAGGAGCCCATCCGCGCCGCGTACCGTGCCGCCGACAGCCTCAACCCCGCGGCGGAGACGTTCCCCGTGGCGCGCCTGGGAGGCGTCACCACGGCGGGCGTGGTGCCCCTGGGCGGGCTGGTGTCCGGGCAGAGCGCGTGGGTGACGACGGACGGCACGGTGCGCCGGGCGCCGCTG
>NZ_DASVWK010000615.1:0-4294 GCF_036389735.1 Archangium sp.
GCTTCGGCTGCTCGGCCTGCTTCGGCTGCTCGGCCTGCTTCGGCTGAGCCTCCTTCGGCTGCTCGACGTGTTTGGCGTCCTTCGGCTGCTCGGCCTGCTTCGGCTGAGCCTCCTTCGGCAGGAGCTCTTTCGGCGTCTCGAAGGCGGGCTGCTCCATGACGGGCAGGGAGACCTCGGAGGACAGCCGCGACGGCCCGGGCTCGATCTGAATCTCCTCGAGCAGCTTGTGCAGCTCCTCCGGAGACTGGGCCTCCAGCAACTTGAGGGCCACCTTCACCCCGTTTTGACCCGAGTTGGCATCGCGCAGGGCCGCATAGCCGTGCCCGTTGAGCGCCTGGCGGAAGAGCTCACGCCCCTCCTTCGTCTGGCCCGCCGGGTCCTTCGCATTGGCCTCGGCATAGGCCTGGAAGAAGGCCCAGAGGCGCTCGGCGCGCGTCGAGGGCGGCATGCGCCCGGGACGCAGCTCCTGCCCCAGGTAGCGCAACTCCTCGGCGAAATGGTGGGCGAGCGACTCCAGCCCGATGGGATCGGGAAACTCTGGCAGCAGTTCCTCCATTGGCCGGGGCTCGGCGCCCGCTTGAACCTCCGTGCCTCCCGGCGTCGGCATGGGCACCTGACCAGAGCCCTCCGCCCGACGCGGGACGTCCGTGCCGCGCTGCGTCGGAAGCTGCGGGCGCTCGCTCGTGCCCGTCGGGGACCGCTTGTCGAGGACAGCACCCTCCCCCTGGCGCGGGGTCTCCCTCGTGCGTGGGGCCTCTTCGCCTCGCCGCGTCGGGAGCTGCGGGCGCTCACCCGTGCCGGTCGGGGACCGCTTCTCGAAGACAGGGCCCTCCCCCTGGCCCTGGCGCGGAGCCTCCCTCGTGCGTGGGGCCTCCTCGCCGCGCCGCGTCGGAAGCCGCGGGCGCTCTCCCGTGCCCGTCGGGGACCGCTTCTCGAAGCCGGTGCCACTCTCGGCCCGCTCCTGGGGGCGGTTGCGGAGCTGCGGGCGCTCTCCCGTGGAACGGGAGCCGTCCCGACCCCGGGGCGCCTCGAAAACGCCGGACTTGTCCTCCCGGCTCCTGCCGGAGCGGGTCTCCCCGGGGTTCTCCAGGCCGTCGAAGTTGAAGAGATCCTTGGGCGGCTCGGGCTCCGTGGGCGCCCGGCCGATGCGCGTCTTCTCCTCGCCCATCCCCCCCGCGCGCGGCATCTCCGTCTGCGTGGGCTGACCGCCGATGCGCGGCTTCTCCTCTCCACCCGGGGCAGGGGCAGGGCCAGCGCCAGGACCCATCTTGCCCGAGCGACCCGGAGGGCCTCCCTCGGGACGACTCGGCGGAGGACCGATGTAGGTCCCACGACCCCCCTTGATGTTACCGGCGTGGCTCATCACCCGGTATTGTCGCTCGGACCCCGAGCAAGTTGCCAGGGGGGGTCCGATTACTCCTCTTCCCTCTCCACTTTCACCGGGGAGGTCATCCCGTTGGCATCCAGGGTGACGCTGAAGACGGACACCTGGCCGTCCCCATCCAGGTCTCCCCGCGCGAAGCAGGTGACCTCCGCCTCGCCCAGGGGCGTCTCCTGCACCACCACCTGGTACTGGTAGCGGACGCGCTCGCCGGGGTCGAAGCCGATCATCCGGAGGTTCTCGTCCGGCTCGAAGGGCACCGCCCCGCCCCCCCGCGGCACCTCCCGGGGAACCGGGCCGGCGGTGGGGAAGACGCCATGCTCGTCCCGGTAGGACTGCACGTCGCCACACAGGCGCAGCACGTTGACGCGCGCCTCGCTGGTGAGGGCCTGGTCCTGCACGGCGGGGTGGCGACGACTGACGAGGTAGAAGGCGCCGCCGCCCACCGCCAGGAGGCAGGGGACCGCGAGCACCGCCACCACCAGCGCCACCTTCTTCCAGGGCGCCATTCGAGGCTTGTCGGAAACGGGGTTGTCCACGGGTTCCTCGTCCCTCCTACGTGCCGGCCCAGTCGCGGGGGTTGCGCAGCACTTCCACCAATCGCGCCTCCTCCGAGCCCGGGGCGGGATGGTGGTCGTAGCGCCAGCGCACCTGCGGCGGCAGGGACATGAGGATGGACTCGGTGCGCCCCTTGGTCTCCAGGCCGAAGATGGTGCCCCGGTCCCACACGAGGTTGAACTCCACGTAGCGCCCGCGCCGCACCTCCTGCCAGAAGCGCTGCGCCTCCGTATAAGGAGTGTCCTTGCGCCGCTCGGCGATGGGCAGGTACGCGGGGAGGAAGGCCCGGCCCGCGTCCTGGACCAGGGCCAGCTCGCGCTCCAGGTCTCCGCCCAGGTTCTCGAAGAAGATGCCGCCCACCCCGCGCGCCTCCTCGCGGTGGCGCAGGTGGAAGTACTTGTCGCACGCCTCCTTGAAGCGCGGGTAGTACGTCGGGTCGTGCTTGTCGCAGGCGGCCTTGTGCGTGCGGTGGAAGTGCGCCGCGTCCTCGTCATAGAGGTAGTAGGGCGTCAGGTCCGCGCCCCCGCCGAACCACACCTTCCCGCCCTGATGGATGAGGCGGTAGTTGGCGTGCACGGTGGGCACGTGCGGGTTGCGCGGGTGGAGCACCAGCGAGATGCCCCCGGCCCAGAAGGTGCGCCCCTCGCCCTGGAGCTTCTTGGCGAAGGCCTCCTCCAGCTCGCCGAACACCACCGAGGTGCTGACGCCGCCCTTCTCCAGCACCGCCCCCTCCTCCAGGACGCGGCTGCGCCCTCCGCCCCCCCCCGGGCGCTGCCACGGGTCCTCACGGAAACGCGCCTTCCCATCGAGCCGCTCCAACGCGCCGCAGATGTCGTCCTGCAACGCGTGGATGAACTCCACCATCCGCGCCTTCAGCTTCTCCACGTCCGCCGTCATGCGTTCTCCAGGGCCGCCGAGTCTGCGACGGGCCGGCGCCGGAGGCCAGCGTTGCGAACGGCTTCCGTGCACACCCAACAGTCCCGCGTGGCCAGCCGCAAGGGCCGTCAGTGGCGGCCGTCCTCGGTGAGGTCGATGGGGCCGAAGCGCTGCTCGTACTGGGCGACGCCGTCCTGGAGCACCTTGAGCAGGCGCTTGACGTGCTTGGGATTGAGGATGACGCGCGAGCGCACCTTGGCCCGGGGCGGCTGCGGGTGCACGTAGACGAAGTCCAGGGTGAACTCCGTCTCGGAGTGGTTCACCATGGCCATGTTCACGTAGTGACCATTGGCCACGTCGTCATCTATCTGAAGCTGCAAGGGTACGTCGGGAGGCTTCGGGGTGTCCGCCATGGGTGGGGGCATACCGCCTGCCAACCCCCGTGACTAGCTTCAGTCACGATGAGCGCGCAGGGGATGGACCCGGAGAAGACGGCCCCGTTCGAGCTGGGGCGGGGAGAGGATGCCTGCCTCCTGCTGCATGGCTTCACCGGAAGCCCCTGGGAGCTGCGCCCGCTGGGAGAGGCCCTGGCGGCCCGAGGCCTCCACGTGCGAGCCCCCCAGCTCCCGGGCCACTGCTCCACCCCCGAGGCCATGCTGGGTGTCTGCCACCGGGACTGGGAGGGGGCCGCGCTCCACGCCCTGCTGTCCCTGCGCGACCATCGGCGCGTCTTCGTGGCGGGACTGTCCATGGGCGCCCTGCTGGCACTGAAGCTGGCGGTGGACTGTCCGGAGCGGGTGCATGGGCTGGCGCTCATCGCCCCGGCGGTGCGCCTCAAGGGGCCCCACATGTGGCTGCTCAAGCGCCTGCGGCACCACAGGCTGCTGGAGCGGGTGAAGCCCTGGGTCTACAAGACGGGCACGGACCTCTCCGACCCGACCGTGCTGGCCCAGGCGCCCATCCTCTCGGCCTTCCCCTCGGCGCGGCTGCAGGACATGTGGACGCTCCAGGACGCGGTGATGGAGGCCCTGCCCCACGTGCGCTGCCCCACCCTGGTGGCGGTGGCCGAGCAGGACCACGTGGTGGACCCCGCGGGCGGCCGGCTGCTGGTCCGAGGCCTCACCAGCGCGTCCCAGGTGCGCTTCATCTCGCTCAAGGACGGCTTCCACATCATCCCGCGCGACAAGGGCGGGCCGCTGCTCTCCTCCGAGGTGGGCGGCTTCTTCGATCGGCTGCGCGAGCGGGACGTGGGAGCCGGGGATTGGGATCCCACACCTCTGTGCCCGGCGGCGGGGTGACGGTGAAGGAGGAGGCTCGGAAAGCAGGCATGCGAAGAAACAGGCGAGAAGGTCGCGCATCGGTTAGGCACTCCCTTCCCCATGCCCGCCACCCCGCCCCTGGTCGAGCTGCACGACGTCTCGAAGTCCTATACCGAGGGTGATGCCGTCCGGGACGTGCTCTCCGGCGTCCACGTCTCCC